>NZ_JAHSTX010000001.1:0-300000 GCF_019145375.1 Pseudomonas triticicola
TTCGTCAC
Organism: Pseudomonas triticicola; assembly: GCF_019145375.1. Lineage (NCBI taxonomy): Bacteria > Pseudomonadati > Pseudomonadota > Gammaproteobacteria > Pseudomonadales > Pseudomonadaceae > Pseudomonas > Pseudomonas triticicola. The sequence goes on from NZ_JAHSTX010000001.1 coordinate 9, forward strand.
GACTGTTCCAGTGCAATGACGGACCGTGGTGCAGCTTGCGTTGATTGCCGTGCGTGTCGAACCAGATGCCGAAGTCCGGCGGCTCGTCGCCTGTTTGCCAGCGCACCCCGCGATTGCTGTTGTCGTCGATGCGCATTGTGCGGGTGCGACTATTGCCGTCGCGCTGATGACGCGATTCGGTCAGATTGCCGCCATCGTCGTAGCTATACGTCTCGGTGTAATTGAGGCGGTTTCGCTCGTCGGGCGGTCGCGGCAGGCCGGGAATGTCCGGGGGCAGGGCGTCGTCATGACCGGTCGCGCGGATCAGGCGGTACAGGGAGTCGTAGTCGAATTCGCGGTGGCCGTCGACCCGTTGATTGGCGAACCAGAGGGGCTCGAAGGCGTGGTCCTCGATGCGAGTGATGTTACCGACGCGATCGTAGAAATATTCCAGATCCTGCAATCTGGGGTGAGCAGTTTTCTGACTGGTGCGCGTATGCAGGCGTCCGTCGGCCGGGTCATACGTCCACTGACTCTGGACACCGTTACCGGCCAGTTGCGAGATGATCTGATTGTTGGCGTTGTAGTGCGCATCCAGCATGACTTGCGTGATGTTCGCCTTCACTTGCAGTTCCATTTGCCTGAGCTGCCCGGCAAGACCATAGCGCGAGGTTCTGCGATGGCCGCCGGCGTCGGTCTGTTCAAGCACGGCGCCAAGCGGACTGAACACCTGATGGCTAGTGAACGCTTCGTTATCTTGAAAAGTGCGCTTTTCCACCAGTGCCTGTCCGGTGAGGGCATAGCTGGTGATTTCCAGCGAACCTGACGGATCTGTCTGCTGGATCAGCCGGCCGCGCAGGTTGGAGCCGGCTCCGGCAGAGCCGGAGGCGTAAATGAAGGTATCGAGCTGATTTTCGCCATTTCCCGAGACTTCAAGCTGCACCACGCGCAATTGCTCGTCAAAGGTCGATTGCCAGCCATGGCCGCGCTCATCCCAACGGTGTCTGGGCTCCCCGGCCCTGCCCGGCAGCAGCAGGCGCCAGCCGCTATCCCGGCTGTTGGTAAACACGGCGATATCGTTCAGCGCAAACACGCTGGTTGTGTTTGCTATCGGCAGGCGCGGATCCTGTTGCGCGACCAGGCGCCCGGCGACATCGTGGTGCTGGCGGGTCACGAGTGCGCTAGGCGCGTCACCCGCCACGGTACGCAAATAAGCGACCTGACGGACTGGCAGGCCACGTCCGTCGCTGACGGTCAGCGAAGGCGTGCGCCAATGTGTGGAGGCGCTCATGAGCCTGACCCACGCATAGACACCAGCTCTTCGGCGGTGTCGTTGAAGTCCTCACTGGCGTGATACCAGGGATGATAAGTCTCGCGGGAAAAGTCGCCCTTGGCGTTGATCAGCTTGATCGGACGCATCGTTGCGTCATAGAACAGCTGATCGAAGAGCCCAAGCTCGCGCAGCGATTGATCATTGACGTAGCGGTGGGTGTTGGCGAAAAACGGCCGGTATTGGCGCTGCGGCAGACCTTTGTTGTTGTATTCGACACGTTCGCTGATGCGCCAGCGCGTCTGCGTCGGTTGCTCACCTTCTTCGATGAGCAACTCACCATCCTCAGCCACCACATAAGCCAGCCCGGGGTCGACCTTCTGCTGGGTTTGCAGTACCCGACCAAAGCCGTCGACGCAGGTTTTGACAATCTGGATCTGTGCCTTGATGGTGTCGTAGGGATAGCGGTCGGCGCTGAGCACTACGGTGTGTACCGGTTCTCGGTAAGCCAGTTCAATGGCCTCGAGCAATTGCTGGTCTTCAGGCGTCAGGTTGAGGCTTTGCGCGAGCCGGCGACGTGCGCTGGCGCGGATCTGCCCGCCGGGCAGCAGGTCGCCTTGCATGATCGACCGGGTTTGAAGCGTGGAGGAGGGGATTGATCCCATCCAGCTAAACAGGTTTTTGTGCAGAGTGCTTGCTGCTTTGCCTACGGTGTCCTCTGGAAACTGGATGGCGTATTCCGGACTGGTGTCCGGCAACTCCCACCCAACGCCCAGCTTCTCGAATCCGGCAGGTTCACCATTCTCGGTACCGTAAAAGCTGACGACCAGTGGCTGCCCGGAAGGCTCGTAAATGACTTCTTCGAAGTTGTCGTTGGCGTCCTTGATCAGCCTGGGTTTCAGGGCGTGGTAATCGAACTCCGCTACCTCAACCGCACACCCGTCGGGCAGTTTCATGCGAAGGACTGTCAGGTATTGTGGATCATATTCGGCTTCGGTCACGCCATGGCTTGGCGTTTCGTTGAAATCGAGCACTTTGTAGAACGCATGCACGTCGCCGTATCGAGCCAGATTGAACCGCGACGACCATAGGTTTTGTTCCTCACTCGGCGTCGCTTCGAACAGAAATTGCATGGGGCAGTAACCAATTGCCTGCAGGGCACAGCGAATGTCCAGCTCCGGCACAATGCTGTAAGCGTCAAGCGCAGTTTTGTCCAGCAGGGCAAGCTCCAGAGAATGCGAGAGGGCTTCGAATCCGGCGACGCCATCCTCCAGCTCAACACCTTCTACGTCCACATAGCGCTGTATGGATTGGGAAGTCAGTACCCGTTCGTCGGGCCATTCTTGCAAATCCTGCAGCTTTCTCAATGATTCAAAAGACACCCTCGCCGGGTTCAACTCAATGGCGCCCGTGCCTTTGGCCAATTTCAGCGCATCGCCCCGTTCCTGATACGGCAAGCCCAATCGCCATTGCTGTGGCTCTGGCAGGTTGATCAGACGCGCACGGGATTCAGTGATGTAAAAATATTGCTGCGCCTCGTCGTGAGCATCGGACCACCATTGATTCAGATGGTCCTCGGTGAAGGGGGGCGGGCTCTGGGCGGTCAACCTGCGCGCATAGCTCACCGTAAGTGCATGGGTGGCGGCGCCATAAGCGTCCCAGCGCAGGCCAACATCGTGGCGGCACAGCGGGTCGTTGATAAAGCCGTCGTACTGATAGCTGATGGCTTCGACCTGAAGGGGCAGCAGAACGGCTGCGGCATATGGCCCCTGCGGCCGCACCTCGCGCACCAGATAACGCTTCTCCTCTACCGAGTACAGCAGGGACGCACCGGGCGCCTGCGCATCGGCGCGGTAGGGGAAAATTTCTGTTCGAGCGACCGAGCCGACCAGTGCCTGCGCAATCCGGTAGCGACTGTCGGAATCTTCCGGCGTGACAGGCTCATCGATTTCACCCTTGGGGTGGTAACGACTGAACAGGGTTTCGCCTAACGGGCAGGCGTCCACGTCCGCGTTGAAATAGTCGTCGCGTGAGCGATTCATGTCCTGCCCGTTGTGAAACCAGGTGCACGTTTGCACCGGCTCGTTGAAGCCGGGCTCTGAATGATCGGTTTCAATCTCGCAGTCAAGTTGCTGCAAATAGCCGAACCCGCGAAATTCCCGTTCCCTGCCGTCGTAAAACCCCTCGCGCCAGATAAACGACTGGGTCAACCGGTTGCCGGTGATCTCGTCGTGCTGCTCCTGTTTTTTCACCACTGCCAGCGGAAATGGCAGGTGACATACCGGTGCCCGCTCAAGTGCCAGCAGCCGCTCCTTTTCATCCAGCCATTCCTGCGCCGAGCTGCGATAGGTCACGCTGCTGGAGCAACCCATGTTGTTGTTACTGTTGACCAGCAGATAGGGCTTGGCCGCAACGAAATCGTAGCGCCAATGCCGAGGCTGGATATGCGGCACCGTCAGAATCAGGCTGGCGCAACCGAGGCCTTGCAGGTCGGCGAAACTGACCTGGCACAAACGGTCATAGCGCACCTCCTCAGGCCACGGCACGCTGACGGGAATCTGCTCCAGACCATTGCCGCCCCGGTTCAGGTAGATGTCGAAGCCCTCGGATTTGAGATAGATCAATGCCGGCGCGCCGGAGCCATCGAGGTCGGCCAGACGCACTCGTGAGGCATCGAATTCTTCGTAGGTGAAGGGCAGGGCGCTTATCTTGTGACCCTTGCCGAACTTGCCGTGACCAAGATTCGGCCAGCAGCGGACTTCGTCATGGCGGATGCGACACAGCTCGGGCATGTCGCTGCCGAGCAGATTGCCCAGAAGCACCAGCTCGGTTCGCGAGTTGCTGAACACCGGCAGACGGTCGTCAGCGTATTCATGGGGTATTTCCTGTGCGGCGGCGAAGCCTTTTTCCCGCAGGCTGGCATAGAGGCGCACACGGTCGGGGCTGATGCTCGCCGCTGACATCAGGCCGTCGCCGCTGAAATCACCCATGGTCAAAGTCAGATCCTGGTGTTCCCTGGGAAACTTGTCGAACTCGCTGAACAGTTCGAATTGCCGCTGCGCATTCAACGCATGAAACCCGCAGTAACCCAACCGGGCGATGATCAGGTCCAGGCGCCCGTCGCCGGTCAGATCAAGCAGCTGCGCCACGGCGCGGTTGCGATCTGCCACCGGGATCTTGTCCAGCAGAGCCCATGGGCCGTAACCGATCAATTCAGTGCCAGGCGCCGCGCGCAGCGGTTCACGGTAATACCAGGCGTTGTCGTAGCGGCAGAGAAAACCCGGCACGCCCTCGCCATACAGATCGACGCATTGGTAGAACCCGCCGTCTTCGATGCCCGGTTGAGTCTCGTTTTCCAACAGGCGTGCAGGTGTCTTATTGATCTCGAAGGGCGAGTATTCGAACTCGAGCGGCGGCGAGTGCTCGACATTGCCTTTGGCGTCAAAGGCCTGATAGTGCGCCGCCGTGATCTGGCTGTAGGCCCACTGCGCAATGTTCTGGAACGGTCGATATTCCAGCAGCAGGCGACGTGCAAGTTTCGCGTCTTCCACCAGGCCATCAGGGAAGTGATGAAACATCAACACTTGCTGGCAGAGCCTGCGGGTGCTCAGTTCAAAACCCTGGCCATAGGTGGAAAACGGATCCGGTCGCAGCCGCCAGCGGTTTACTTCCCCGTAGCTCGGCATCTCCGTCAGCGAATCGCTGCGTTCGCCGTAATCGAACACCAGTTGAAAAAGCCATGGCAGATCCGTCGGTCGGTCAGTGTCCCAGCTGTAAAGGTGATCGCTCGCCGTGGCATTGCCGTAACACACCCGTCGCAGATAGCGCTGGGCGCGGTAGTCGTGAATCGGGTCTTGCTCGTCAGGCTGATCGTCGGCCTTGTACTCGTAGCAGATGTGTTCGCCATGGGCGTTCATGCTTTCACACAAAAGCCAGCTGCTGATGCGTGATGGGTCGTCGGGGTCGGCACGGCGGGAGGCGGTGGTTTTGCCGTAGACATGCAACGTACCGTCGGCGCCGTGGATCAGCCAGAAAGGGGCTCCTCCGTCAGCCGGATGCCAGCATTCGCGCAGGGAAAAATCACTTTCGATCCGCGCCCGGTAAGTCACGACGTTGTGTTCGGGAATGGGACGGTCTCTGTAGCTGCGTTCCGTACGCGACTTCAGGTTGCCGGCATCATCGAGTTCCGGCATCCATACCTCGCCGTCATGACCGATGATTTCATCGTGCTCGGTATAACGAGGAACACCTTTGTTGGTGCGGCGGCTGATCTGGCTCAGGCCCAGGTGGCAACCAAGGCCAAACGGACCGTTACCGCTCTGGCTGTTGATTGACAGGGGTATTTGCGGGCCGTAGTCACGACCGCTCGATAGCGGGAGCAGCAACTCGCATCCAGCCGAGGCGGTCGGCCCGACGGCGCTCCAGCTTTTACCGATGGTGGCGATCGATGAGCTTCTGGCGATGGAAGGAGCTGTGATGCTGAGGTCTTGATCGGCCATGGTCGAGTCCATTCGCGCTACTTGGGGCTTATGGATAGACGCTAACAGGAGTGGGCCGGAGATGGACCTGTCAGATCTGACAGGTGCGCAAGATCGTTTTCTGTGCTTGGGCGATTCTTTTATCGCAATTGGTTTGAACAAACAAAAACGGCCGGGGCATCTTTGCGAATGCACCGGCCGTTTTCATGACAACAGAAGGTTACTGCACTTCTACCGCCAGGCTTTCGCTGATCTTCTGTTGCCAGATCGCTGGGCCAGTGATGTGTACCGACTCACCTTTGCTGTCCACCGCTACGGTGACCGGCATGTCCTTGACCTCGAACTCGTAGATCGCTTCCATGCCCAGCTCGGCAAATGCCAGCACCTTGGACTTCTTGATCGCTTGCGCAACCAGATAAGCGGCGCCGCCGACGGCCATCAGGTAAACAGCCTTGTTGTCCTTGATCGCGTCGATCGCGGTCGGGCCGCGCTCGGACTTGCCGATCATGCCCAACAGGCCGGTCTGCTCGAGGATCTGCCGGGTGAACTTGTCCATCCGCGTTGCGGTGGTCGGGCCGGCCGGGCCAACCACTTCGTCACCAACCGGATCAACCGGGCCGACGTAGTAGATGAAGCGACCCTTGAGGTCGACCGGCAGGGTTTCACCCTTGTTGAGCATCTCGACCATGCGCTTGTGCGCGGCGTCGCGACCGGTGAGCATCTTGCCGTTGAGCAGCACGGTTTCGCCCGGCTTCCAGCTCTGCACGTCTTCCGGGGTCAGGGTGTCGAGGTTGACGCGACGCGCCGACGGGCCGGCTTCCCAGACGATTTCCGGGTAGGCGTCCAGCGGTGGCGCCTCCAGCGAGGCCGGGCCAGAACCGTCGAGCACAAAGTGTGCGTGACGGGTGGCGGCGCAGTTGGGGATCATGCACACCGGCAAGGATGCGGCGTGGGTCGGGTAGTCCATGATCTTCACGTCGAGCACGGTGGTCAGGCCACCAAGGCCCTGGGCGCCGATGCCCAACTGGTTGACCTTCTCGAACAGCTCCAGACGCATTTCTTCGATGCGGTTCTGCGGGCCACGGGCCTTGAGCTCGTGAATGTCGATGGATTCCATCAACACTTCCTTGGCCATCACCGCAGCTTTCTCGGCGGTACCGCCGATGCCGATACCCAGCATGCCCGGTGGGCACCAGCCGGCGCCCATGGTCGGCACGGTCTTCAATACCCAGTCGACGATCGAGTCGGACGGGTTGAGCATGGCCATTTTCGACTTGTTCTCGGAACCGCCGCCCTTGGCCGCCACGTCCACTTCCACGGTGTTACCCGGGACGATGGAGTAGTGAATTACGGCCGGGGTGTTGTCCTTGGTGTTCTTGCGAGCGCCTGCCGGGTCGGCAAGGATCGAGGCCCGCAGGACGTTTTCCGGCAGGTTGTAGGCGCGACGCACGCCTTCGTTGATCATGTCGTCCAGGCCCATGGTGGCGCCATCCCAGCGCACGTCCATGCCGACACGGACGAACACGGTGACGATACCGGTGTCCTGGCAGATCGGGCGATGGCCGGTGGCGCACATGCGCGAGTTGATCAGGATCTGGGCCATCGAATCACGGGCCGCTGGCGATTCTTCGCGCAGGTAGGCTTCGTGCATCGCCTGGATGAAATCCACGGGGTGGTAATAGGAAATGAACTGCAGGGCGTCGGCAACGCTCTGAATCAGGTCATCTTGCTTGATCACGGTCATGAGTCGCGCTCCTCTAAAACACGATGGGGCAGCTACAAGCTTCTAGCTTCGAGCGGCAAGTTAAAGCATTACGCGGACAGCTTGAGCTTGCCGCTTCAGGCTTGCGGCTTGTAGCTGTCTTTTTGTGGCGCGACGCTAAAAAGGCGCGGCAGTATACCGCGCCTCGGTGGTGGGCACACATTGGCTTTTGGTCGGATGACCCTGTGGCGAGGGGATTTATCCCCGCTCGGCTGCGCAGCAGTCGTAAAACCTGTGAGCTCAGTGTGATTGACAGGTTGCAAGGGGCCACTTCGCAGCCCATCGAAGATAAAACCCCTCACCACAGGGACCTGGTGCGGGCATCAATGCAGCTCAATCAGGTCATGCATTTGACGTCAATTTTCGAGCCCGAAAATCGGTGGTCATTTAGCGACCGGCCCTCTAAAGTGGCATCCGGTCTGTAGAGTAGGACACTCGGTCAGCCTCCTATCGCACGGTGAGTCAACGATTGACCCATAACGCCATTCAACGCCTTTTGCTCAAACGCTTCGCCCTCGCTGCGGCCACCTACGGATTGGCTTTGCTGCTGCTGTGGCTGGCGTTTTTCACCGGGCATTACCAGCAATCGCTCAGTGGCGTGGCCATCGGCAGTGCCCTGGTGGTCATCAGTCAGGCGACGCTGTTCGGGCTGTTCTGGAGCGGGCGCAACCAACATTTCGCCGACCCCAGCCTGACCGAAGCGCAAGTGCTGATGGGCCTCGGCTGGCAGACGTGGCTGATCGCCCATGTCGACGAGGCGCGCGGCGCGTTTCTGGTGTTCTATGTGCTGATCCTGCTGTTCGGCCTGTTCCATCTCACCCGACGGGTGTTCATCCGCTGCGCGCTGCTGGTGTTCTTCAGTTTCTCCGCGATTACCCTGTGGGACGCTTACCACTTCCGCTTGGCCGAGCCTGCGCTCGCGGCGTTGCAAGTGTGCATTCTGGCGATGGTTTTGGCGTGGCTGGTGCTTTACGCGCGGTTTGTGCAGGTTTCGCGGCAACGTCAGCGCCAGCGTCGGTTTGCCTTGCAGGCGCATCAGGACACCCTGCGCGGGATGATGCGCCAGCTTGAAGATCTGGTGGCCACCGACGAACTGACCGGGCTGTTCAATCGCCGGCATTTCCTGCGCATCGCCTCGCGCGAGCTGAACGCGCTGGATAGCGACGTGATGCACGGGCTGGCGCTGATCGATCTGGACCACTTCAAACGCATCAACGATCTGCACGGCCACGCCGCCGGCGATCAGGTGTTGCAGGCGTTTGCCGGGGTGGCGCAAGCCTGTCTGCGCGACGGTGACGTGCTGGCGCGCTATGGTGGCGAGGAATTCGTGGTGCTAGTGCCCGACTGCGATGCCGAACGCCTGACCGCGTGTTGCGAGCGTTTGCGCATCGCCTTCAGCGAGGTGGAATTGATGGGCCTGCAAGTGCGCAACCTGAGCCTGTCCGCGGGCATGACCCTGCTGGCGGTCGGCGATGATCTGGACGAGGCGTTGCAGCGTGCCGATCAGGCGCTGTACCGGGCCAAGCGTGACGGGCGCAATCGTTGTGCCCCCGCGTGGGAGAACGTTGATGCCTGAATTGCGCGTCGGTGATCGGCAGTGGACGGTTGAGGCGGGCAGCAATCTGCTCGATGCCCTCAACCATAACGGCGTCACCGTGCCCTACAGCTGCCGCGCCGGCAGTTGCCATGCCTGTCTGGTGCAATGCGTTCAAGGCGTACCCGCCGACAATCGTCCGGACGCCTTGAGTGCCGAGCAACGTCAGGACGGGTGGCGCCTGGCCTGTCAGTGTCAGGTGGTCGAAGACTTGCAGGTACACACCTTCGACCCGATCAGCGACGGTCGCCCGGCCTTGGTCGAAGCGCTGGACTGGCTCAGCGATAGCGTTCTGCGCCTGCGCCTGACCCCGCAGCGGCCATTGCGCTACAGCGCCGGCCAGCATCTGGTGTTGTGGATCGGCCACATCGCCCGGCCTTACTCGCTGGCGAGCCTGCCGCAAGAAGACCGATTCCTTGAATTTCACCTCGACTGCCGCCAGCCCGGCGAATTCATCGATGCCGCCCGCAAGCTGCAGATCGGCGACTCGATCCGCCTCGGCGAGCTGCGCGGTGGTGCTTTGCACTATGACCCGGACTGGCATACGCGCCCGCTGTGGCTGCTGGCCGCCGGTACCGGTTTAGGTCCGTTGTTCGGTGTGCTGCGCGAAGCCTTGCGTCAGGATCACCAAGGCGCCATCCGCGTCATTCACCTGGCCCATGACGAACGCGAGCACTATCTGGCCAAACCCCTTGCTGCACTGGCTGCGCAGCGGGAAAACCTCAGTGTCGAGCTGTGGGCCGCGGCCGAGTCGGCCGCCGCTTTGGCGCAACTGCGCCTTGTTTCCCGGCAGACCCTGGCCTTAGTCTGCGGCTCGACGGCCAGTGTCGACGCGTTCGCCAAGCGTCTGTACCTGGCTGGATTGCCGCGCAATCAACTGCTGGCCGACGTATTTGTGAGCCGTGGTTGAGCGCTGATTTTCAGACGCGAGACACGCCATGACCGAAGCCATCCTGCTGGAACGCGAACGCGGTTTGCTGACCCTGCGCCTCAACCGCCCGGACAAGAAAAACGCCCTGACCCGCGCCATGTACAGCCGCCTCGCCGAAGCACTGAAACAGGCCAACGATGACCCGCAAATCAACGCCGTGCTGATCAGCGGCAGCGCCGAGTGCTTCACCGCCGGCAACGACATCGCCGACTTTATCGAGCAACCGCCGAGCGACCTCGACAGCCCGGTGTTCCACTTCATGCTTAACCTGCTCGAATGCCGCAAACCAGTGATCGCCGCCGTCGCCGGTGCAGCGGTAGGCATCGGCACGACGATGTTGCTGCACTGCGATCTGGTCTATGTCAGCCGCGACGCCCGGCTGCGCATGCCTTTCGTCAACCTCGGATTGTGTCCCGAATTCGGTTCCAGCCTGATCCTGCCGCGTTTGCTCGGGCAGGCGAAAGCTGCGGAGCTGTTATTGCTCGGTGAAGGCTTTAGCGGCGAGCAGGCTGCGCAATGGGGGATCGCCACCGAAGCGCTGGACAGCGGTGAAGCGGCGTTGAGCAAGGCGCGAGAAGTGGCGCTGCGGTTTGATGAATTGCCGGCCGAAGCGGTGCGCATCAGCAAGCAATTGATGCGAGCGCCGGATCGGGATCTGCTGCGCAAGGTGATCGAGGAGGAGGGTGCGTTGTTCACCCAGCGCCTGCGTTCGCCGGAGGCGGTGGCGGCGTTGAGCAGGTTTTTTCGGTGACGGTCAAGACGCCTTCGCGAGCAGGCTCGCTCCCACGGGGGAACGCATTTCAAAGTTGGGAGCGAGCCTGCTCGCGAAAGGGGTTGACCAGACCATAAAACTCTCAATCAGGGGCAGCCGGTAAACTCGTCGCCAGGTCACTCGATCAATCCACGGCCGACGCATTGAACCTGTTGCCCGTCGACTTGCCTTTGGCCGAGGAACGTCATTTTACCTTCACCGATTGCAACGCCAGTCCAGATCCCCCTCTCCAGGTCGAACACTCCCCAGCCTTTGCCATCCGCAAAATCCGTGTCCAATTTGCCGTCATCGGTGAATCTGGCAATAACATGGTTAAAACCAGAGGACAGTTGACTCAGCCCGGCAACAAGTATGTGTCCGCTGCTCTGGATGGACGCGTCAAGCCATAAGGTGTCAATGCCTTGCAGTCTGCTCAGAAGTGGTTTGCCTGCGTTGAACTGGATGTTGGGTTTGCCGTCGGATTCCCGGCTGATCAATACGCCATGGTGTGCAGGCTCGGTATACCCAACGGATAACAGCCGCTTACTCGTCTGCCCGATAACTTTCAAGACATTGACGCTCAGCGAGTTTTCTACTGGATCCATCACTTCAAAGCCATCAACGGCGAACGAGTCATCAATTTTCCCGGTAGCAGTCAAGCGGTTGAGTACTGCCCGGTAAGGATCATTGCCACGTACACAGCCCGCGAGCACGTAGGTCCCATCCTGTTTTGCCAATAGATCGTATAGCTCCGTGTGAGTGAAATTCGGGTGGAGAACATAGGCGATTTCTCCCTCGTTGAATTCAATATCCCGTGTGCCGTCAGGCAAGAGTCGAATGACGGCTGTCGCCACTTTGTTTCCATCCCGATCTACGGTGGTATGCAATATGATCTTGCCGTCAGGCAGAACGGTCGACCGCTGGCTACCGGTTTTTGAGTTCGCTGCGTTGGGTAGTTGCTGGTGCTTCTGATCTGCCGTGTCGTCATCCGAGAGGTAAACGGCGACTTTGCCGGTTTTGTTGAATGCCGGATCAAGGTAGCCAGCGACGTCGAGACGCACGACCCCTATGGCACGCTTGAGGTTAGCCTGAAAGAAACTGCCGATGAGCAGCAGTTTGCCGTCGGCCTGTTCCACTATTTCGGTAGCGAAGGAATGCGATCCTTCTCCGTCCTCAAATTGACCGGTTACGTAGCCACTCTGGCCAAATTGAGTGTCGTGTACGCCGTTGCTATCCAGTCTGATCAAGTAGTAGGCATCACCGTTCGATTGGCCTACGCTTCCCGCGATATAGGTGCGCCCTGATTTGTCGACCATCACCCCCCGCAGGACAAGGTTTCCTGAAAAATCGGGAGGTTTTTTCGGAGTGGCAACGCCCTGATTGCCAAACGTTGGATCGAATTTACCTGGCGAGATGTTTGCCGCAGCGTCCATCTTCAATCCTCCTTGATCACGAGTCGTGTCCAGTCTTGAGTGATTGGGTGGTGCAGTAGCACGCTAGTCAAGAATGGCTCTTGCAACAACTGACAGAACTGACAGTTGACATTCTGTGAAAACTGGTTTTCAGCGACATGCAGACAACAAAAAGCCCCGCCATTCACATGGCGGGGCTTTTGCGTTTCAGCGGCCGGTCACTCAGACCTGCGGATCACCGACATGCAGGATCTTCATGCCGTTGGTGCCGCCAGTGGTGTGGTAGCTGTCGCCCTTGGTCAGGATGACCCAGTCGCCTTTTTCCACGACGCCGCGCTTGGTCAGTTCGTCGATGGCTTTCTGGCTGACTTCGTGCGGTTCCAGCGAGGCCGGGTCGAACGGGATGGTGTAGACGCCACGGAACATCGCCGCGCGGGCCTGGGCTTCGCGGTGCGGGGTGAACGCGTAGATCGGCACCGAGGAGCGGATACGCGACATGATCAGCGGGGTGAAGCCGCTTTCAGTCAACGCGATGATCGCTTTGACGCCCGGGAAGTGGTTGGCGGTGTACATGGTCGCCAGCGCAATGCTCTCGTCGCAGCGGCTGAATTCCTTGCCGATGCGGTGGCTGGAGGTCTTGCCGGTCGGGTGCTTCTCGGCGCCGACGCAGATGCGCGCCATCGCCTGCACGGCTTCCAGCGGGTAGAGACCAGCGGCGGATTCGGCCGAGAGCATCACGGCGTCGGTGTAGTCGAGCACGGCGTTGGCCACGTCGGACACTTCGGCGCGGGTCGGCATCGGGTTCTGGATCATCGACTCCATCATCTGCGTCGCCACGATCACCGCCTTGTTGTGGCGACGTGCGTGCAAAATGATTTTCTTCTGAATGCCCACCAGCTCGGCATCGCCGATTTCCACGCCGAGGTCGCCACGAGCAACCATCACTGCGTCGGAGGCCTTGATCAGGCCATCGAGGGTTTCGTCGTCGGCCACGGCTTCGGCGCGTTCGATCTTCGCCACCAGCCAGGCAGTGCCGCCGGCTTCGTCGCGCAGTTGACGGGCGTATTCCATGTCGGCGGCGTCACGCGGGAAGGACACTGCGAGGTAGTCGACTTCCATTTCGGCGGCGAGCTTGATGTCGGCCTTGTCTTTTTCAGTCAGGGCCGGCGCGGTCAGACCACCACCGCGACGGTTGATGCCTTTGTGGTCGGACAGCGGGCCGCCGATGGTCACCACGCAATGCAGCTCGGTGGCAGTGGCGGTTTCAACGCGCATCACCACGCGGCCGTCGTCGAGCAGCAGCTCGTCGCCCACGCCGCAATCCTTGACCAGATCCGGGTAGTCGATGCCGACCACTTGCTGGTTGCCTTCGGTCAACGGATGGCTGGTGGAGAAGGTGAATTTGTCACCGATCTTCAGCTCGATCTTCTTGTTGGCGAATTTGGCGATACGGATTTTCGGGCCTTGCAGGTCGCCGAGCAGGGCGACGAAGCGGCCGTGCTTGGCAGCGAGGTCACGCACCAGTTTCGCGCGAGCCTTGTGCTCGTCGGGGGTGCCGTGGGAGAAGTTCAGACGGGCAACGTCCAGACCAGCCAGAATCAGCTGTTCGAGAACTTCCGGCGAGTTACTGGCCGGGCCAAGGGTAGCGACGATTTTGGTACGACGGACGGACATGCAAAGACTCCTGAGTTCAAGCGCAGGCAGAGGCTACTATGCTCGAAGGGTGTAGTCATTGTTCGAATGCACTACTTATCGTTTTCTTTATTGAACGTGGCAACTTCGGGACAAACGCGCCTGAAGATTTCCGACCAGGGGTCGATACAGAGCACAAGACAGGAGAACCCCCATGCGATTGTTGCCCATTGCCGCCCTTGCCCTCAGCGTCCTCGCCGCGACGGGCTGCACCCGTTGGTCGATGAACCATCATTTGAACAACGCCTACAGCGCCTATGAACGTGGCAATTGCGAGCAGGTCATGCTTGAACTGTCCAAGGTCGAACGCGCCAGCCGCGCCCGCCCGTACGTGTGGCCGGAAGTGTCGATGATGCGCGGCCAGTGCCTGGAACGGCAGAAGCTGTACATCGACGCGGTGCAGACCTACCAGTTCATCATCGCTTCGTACCCCAACAGCGAATATGCCTACCGCGCCCGCGCGCGTCTGGAAACCCTGCAGAGCCTGGGCCATTACCCGACACGCAGCGCCGCTGCGGTGGTGCGGCCGACACGCTTCTGACGGTACTGTCGTACAAAATCTGGCCGTCTGTACAAGCTCCGCTATAGTCAAGGAAACCGCTTGCGAGGCTTGTCTCGATGGCGGCGCAACACCTGCGACTGGCAGTGGTAAAAGTGACGGCGATTGTCGCGACCGTCACACCGGAAGCGGGGAGAGCGGGCCTGCCTACAGGCTCGTTCCGAAGCACAGGTGCGGCTCCCTGGCGGAGCCCTGCATGGCGTACAGCACATCATGTTTACCGACCGCCGGATCGAACGGCACCAGTTGCCGTATTACCTCAGAGTGTTCAATAGCATCACCGACAAACCCGTCGGCTTTCTCGGCAACGTGTCTGCGGACGGGCTGATGCTGATCAGCCAGCTGCCGATGATGATCGGGGCAGATTTCCAGTTACGCCTCAAAGTCCCGGCCCGTGATGGCAGCCAGCAAGTCATCGATTTCAGCGCCTGCTGCGTGTGGTGCCATGAAGACGCCACACCGCTGCATTACGACGCTGGTTTCATCCTGCGCCGCGCACCGGCGGAGTTCGGCGAGCTGGTGCTGGCGCTGCAGCAGTACTTCAGTTTCCAGCCACTGCCGGCCTCGGCTTGATTCGATACCGTCAAAAGCTTCGCGAGCAGGCTCGCTCCCACATGGAATGGCATTTCATCTGAAGGAATGCGGACACCCTGTGGGAGCGAGCCTGCTCGCGAAAGCGCCAGTCCCGCCAACCCATCTTTAAAGTCAGGCGACCGCGATCGCCCGCTCCTGATCCAGCGCCTTCTCCGCCAGCAATAACCCCATCTCGCTCAACTGATAGATCGCCATCGCCAGATGTCGCGGCTTGTCCTCAAGGCTGTCCGCCAGGTCGAGCAGCAGAATGCTGACCGAAGAAAAGGTTTCGTAGGTCTGAATGGCCATCGCTTCGGGGTTGATGTCGGGCGCGACCATGAACATCTGCATGCCGCGATCGACGGAATTGCGCGACGGCGCAGCAGCGGGTTTTTTGAGGTAGTGATCGAGGGCTTTTTCAGCGGCCTCGTGGAGTCTGGTGGAATCGGGGGAAGCGTAGGGGGAGGTCGAGTCTTCGGTTTCAGGGGGATTTGGTGTTGGTTTGATCATGGTGATAACCCTTGGTTGGGGCCTTCACCCCTCGCGACTAAACGAAAGGGTGGCGGCTGGACGCAGGTTAGTCGACCGGGGGTATCACCAAAAACCGGCGCGCCGAAGCGCCCTGCGTACAGCCACCATCGAGTGCGGGGATAGGGATTACCCGACTGGATGACGCTTATACACCTTGATGACAAACCCCCGGGCGACTAAACCCGACCACTGATTGGCAGCGGCACGGATCACGTTACGGGGCAGCTTCAAAGCGCACAAGCCGGCGGATTCTGAGTGATGTGTAGGCAACGGCGCAACCTGATGTAGCCGCGTGTTAACGGCTGAAGGACGTCTGCATGTTGCGGCGTGGGAATAGTTACCGCTGGTCGGGACTGTCAGAGTTGACAGGTGTCGGGTGCTTAGCTCCCCATGTTCAATGCCCTTGACAACTGCCGGTGGCAAGCAAGGGAAGCTCATCATGTCCGAGAATTCGAAACAAGGTGCTGATAGTCCTGAACAGGGCGCATTCAACAACGAAGAACCGACTGTCCCATTACAAGACGGCGATAACGGTAAGCCAGGAGTATTGATTGACGGGCTGCAGTTTTATTACGCCGGTCAGGTTTTGCTCGTCGGTACAACCATGGACATAACGTTCAATATTCCGCAAAGAGATGGCCTGGATCACAACGTGCACCTCGATTTCCACACCGCAGCGGGTGATTACATGCGGGTCATCGATAGTCAGTACAGGGATTACAGATGGCATACGGTTCGTATCAGCGGACTGAAGGAAAGTGACTCCGCTCGATTTGATGGTCAGTGGGATTACAAGGGCGACTGGTCGAACTGGACCTCCCAACATCTTATAGTGAGGAGGCCTGCCGCGTTCCGCACCACTGCAGTTGCTACGGTCGGGGGTACGGTGTCAGGTACTGCCCATCCAGGCAGCGTGATAAAGCTTGTGCGGCCTGCCGACAAAGCCG
The DNA here is from genome assembly GCF_019145375.1 of Pseudomonas triticicola. Classification (NCBI taxonomy): domain Bacteria; kingdom Pseudomonadati; phylum Pseudomonadota; class Gammaproteobacteria; order Pseudomonadales; family Pseudomonadaceae; genus Pseudomonas; species Pseudomonas triticicola. The sequence continues at coordinate 16,488 of NZ_JAHSTX010000001.1, forward strand.
TAATGAGTACGACGCACACTACTCAATACCATGGGCAGTGGACTGTCACATTATCGACCGGCCTTCTCCAAGGGGTGCACGATTTACAAATCCGTGAAGACTTCGAGGGAACGCTGGGTCGATACACCGAGACGAAGAGATTCTCTGTTCTAGGCAAAATCAAGATTACATCCCCGGATATCAGTCTGCCCGTCGAGAGTGTTCAACCCGTAATCAAGGGGCGCGGGGCGTTAAAGGGCGCCAAAGTCAGGGTTTACATATCAGATCCATTAGTGCATGTCGCCTCATGCGATGCGGTTTCCGACGGCGATTGGCTCGCAACCAGTTTTCATACTTTTGCGCGAGGGGCTCGCTACACCCTTATCGCCCAACAGAGTCTGGACGCCAGCGACTCCGACTGGGGGGATCCTCAAGAGTTTTATGTTATCGGGCCTCCAGTATTTACAGCGCCAAAGGCCAACCCCGCTTCGCCGCCAATTGTGGAGGCCAAAACGATGTTCGAGGGGACCGGCGCCACTGGTTTCTATCAGAACAGGGTCGACGTGTATTCAGAGCAAATGGGAAGCAACGCCGTAACGGTGGGCTGGCCTGATCCCGTGACTGGAGCATGGCGGCGAGAAGGCACCCTTTCACCTGGCCCCCATTCGATTTTCGGCACGCACACAGTTTATGGAGTTACCTCAATAACAAGTGAACCCTTCGGCATACGGGTACGCACGGGCGTGCCGATGGTCACATACACGCAAGCCAATGAAACGATCACGTTCTCCGGCACCGGACATTTCGACGAGAAGCTCAGAACCGAAATCGAGTTCACTATCCTCAAAAGTCCGACCGACCCAACGCCGGTCGCGCCTCCAAATGCACAAGTACAGCGCGACGGCACCTGGAGCACCACCGTAACGGGCTGGAAATTTGGCACCTATGAAATCACTGCCGTCCAGAAGATCAGAGACAACGCGAGCGGCTGGATCGACTCGCTCCCGCTGACCTTCGAAGTAAAAAATATCCTCCCCGATGTCAGTGATGTGCAATTCACCAACGACTACCAACCGACCTTCAGCGGCAAAGGTTTCAACGGCGCCTTGGTACAGCCACGCAAGCCCAATAGCGTAGATCTCGAAGCGCCAGCGGTGGAGGTAGCTGGCGGGCGGTGGTCTACCAAGGCTTCAACGGTCTGGGGACCCTCGTTCGAACGTGAAGTCCACATCAAGCAATATCTCGACGGTCATCAGTCACCAAACAGGTATGTCCTCAAAGTCACCATCCCGCCGCAGGCCCCTGGCCTGAACGAGCCTGAGGAGGACGGATGTTCGCCCAGGTTCAGCGGCACGTGCTGGCCGGGTGCAACCGTGGACATTCGGTATAGCGACGAAACCGGCATTGTGCACACGGGCATCGTCAGTGCTGGCATGTGGCATTACAGGCGCAAACGAACGTTTGACCTAGATATCACACATACCGTCACGGTGACCCAATTCGCCGCGCAGCAAACTTCGCAGCCGGCGTCCACGACCTTCATTGTCAGGAGACCGATGGTCACGCCAGTGATTACCCAGCCGCCGGACGGCTCGCAAGTCGGTCGTGCTGTAACGGTCGAGGGCACGATGGGTATGGTGGGCGCCACTTTGCAACTGCGCGACAAGCAGTTTGATAGTCCCTTGGGCGATCCGAAAATATTGAGCGAGGATGGCGACTGGTCGATTGACCTGAGCCTTGAGCAATTCAGGCCCTACATCCTTGACGCCCAGCAGACACTGGACGGTCGACCGTCGCTACACAGTGACGAGCATGAATTGACGGTGGTGCTGCTGCCGCCAGAATTTCTCCAGCCGATACCAAACGGCAAGTTGCCACGAACCGCGTTGCTCAAGGGTACGGGCATGAGGGGCGGGGTGGTCGAAGTCTGTCTGCAAGGGGTTGAGGAACCTCTGGTCAGTGATGTCGTTGTGGATTGGGCGGGCAATTGGCAAGCCGAAGTGACGTTGCCGGTGGGCAGCAAAACGATCTGGGCCCGGCAAAGTTTCATGGATGAAAGCGGCACACAGCGGGAGTCGAAAGACAGCGAGCCGCTGCACTTTGACGTTGTGCCAGCGGCACCCTTCATTGAAACCCCGATCGAGGGCGATGCCATCGGGCAGCAGGTGATGGTGTGCGGTTTTGGCGTGCCGGGCGATACGGTCACGGTGACGCTGGTCGGTGCCACGCGCTCAGAACCGGCAAGCGCCATCGTGCAGGAAGATCGCACCTGGTCAGTGATGCTCGATGCAAGTCTGCCCGACGGGGGCCTTTACCGGCTGGAGGCAGTCGCATCTATGGACGGGTTCGAATCATTTGAAACCCTGCGCTCGGTCATTTTGAGTACTTTCCGACCTGTGCTCGACGGACCCGCAGCCGGGCGTTGGGTCAGTCATCCAGTGCAGTTCAGCGGCAAGGGCCGTCCGGGTGTGGGCACCGTCGTGAGTTGGTACAACCCGGATGTGCAATGGGTGCCGCAGCTGCCCGTGGACGGTGAGCAATGGCGCGCAGAAGCGGCGCGGGCACTGCCTCTGGGGGGGAACTGGTACCGATTCCGCCAGACGCTGACTGACGCGGCGGTTGACGCAACGATGTCTGATTGGGCCGACAGTGCGCGTTTTGAAGTCGAAGTCGTGCCCTTGCCCCACGCCAACTCCGGATCCCCGGCTTCCGACGAACGGTTGTAAAAACTGTCAGAAATGACAGTGGACTTGACCGCGTTCGAAGCGCTCAATCAGTACTCACTGAATGTGCAGCCTGACGAAGGACGTCAGGTTGCGCGGGCCAGTTGTCGCCTAAAGGAATCTGATCATGGTTGATTCGCGCCGTCCCGCCCTGCAACTGTTCGATGAGTTGTTCAGCGAGGAACAACGAGCACAGAACGTCGGACTGCAGAACCTCGAGACATACCTGAAAAACGGTGGATCAGTTTATCCACTGGTTGAAAAGGGGGTTCAATGCATGGTCCAAGAGCATCAGCTCAGCGTTGAGCAAGCGCAACAATATTGGCGCGGCGCCAACAGCATAGCCACGTCTCAGCGGCGTCAGTTTATCGAGAGGACGCTGAGGGGGACCAGGGACGCGCCAAAGCGCAGTTCCAGCGGTTTGTCATCGATCGTGGACGGTCCCAATTATCACGCTCTGATCGGTACCAGTTTTGCTGCACTGTGCCCGCCAGATGCGCTGGAGTCTATCTGGTCGCCAGTAGCCTATCTGATCGATTTGTTGCGCTGGGTTCGTGACCGTCTGGAGGGCATCAACAAGGAAGAAGAATATTCGCTGCATAACCGGCGCACGGATTTGCTGGCACTGAACGTCGACTTTAATGCGGTTTATCAATCGATCTCGTCGGTGGACATCATTGTCGAGGTGCTGGAGAAATTCATCGCGGCGAACACGGATATCGAATCGATCGAAGACGCACTGATCGAAGCCCGCTACCCCAATGGTCTGCCTTATTACCAGCATTGGGTCACGATTGATGGAATCGCGCAGTTTCATGACTTGTCGGTGGGCGACTTCGAGCACCGGGTCGACCCGGCTTATCCCTATTTTCTGCAAGCCAATGCTCGAGGTGCCAATACTGCACAGGGTTTCGCCCATGCTTCGCGGCTTGGCCCTTATCAGCGCCTGTTGCTGACCGAGCCGCGTGCGGATTTTGAAGATCGCTATGTTTTTTTTGCGCACAACTTTGGTACCAGCAACACCGAGCTGTATATGAATCTCAAACAGGTGGAGTTTTTCGGTCGACGCACCAAGCTCGACAGCCGACAGATCGAGGCGCTTCTGTCGGTTGGCGACTTTGCTCCCGTGCGCTCGGCCAATGTGACCTACCCGGATGAAACACCCGAGCAGCCTGAAAGCGAGCGCTCGGGTTCGGTTTACATAAATGACGGTACTGCGCCGGCGGTGCGTATCGATCCTGCAACCAAGCCTCGCCTTCGAATGACGGCAAACCCCGCCGAATCCATCGGGTTCAACCGCTATATCCGGATGAATCAGATGGTGCGCCTGGCCAACTGGACAGGATTGTCGTTCGGCCAGTTGGATGGATTGTTGACGTCCATCATCCGTGCAACCGGGCTCGGCAATTCAACGAAAGGTCTCAGCAACGAGATGAACATCTCCAGTGGCGCGGTTCATGCGCTTGGGTTGTTCCAGACGTTGCGCGAGCGCTACGAATGCACCGCCGCGGACTTTGCTGTGTTTGTGGGTGAGTTGTCGGTTTATGGCCGCGGTGAAGCGCTCTCGCAATTCGATCAGGTGTTCAATTTTCAAACCGGTTATCGCGAGCCTTTCAAGCTCGACAACGATGAGTTTGCGGTGGCGCCGATACCGGGCGAGGTGGATCTGACGATCAGCCAGCTCTGCAGTGGCCTGGCGATTGATCCGCAGACTTATTACGTGCTGGCGAACGCAGTGGCCAAGGCTCATGGCTTGACCGACAAATTGAAGCGCAACGCAGCGATCATCTCAAGTTTCTACCGTTTGGTGAGGCTGGCCCGGTTGTTGAACATCACTCCGGTTGAGGGCGTGCTGATGCTATCGATCCTGGCCCCGGATGGCGATGACTGGGTCAGTGGCTTGGCCGGTACCCCTGTCATTCACGATGTACCGGACGGTTCACCGGATGCTCTGGAACTGATCGAGGCTATGCAAAGTTGCGTGCAGTGGTGCGCGCAAAACAATCTGCCGGTGTTGTGGGTGTTGCAGCATGCGGTTGCTGCGCCACCGGCTCAGGATCCATCCGAACAGGATGAGCAGTTTTTCGAGCAGATTCGCAATTTGCTGCCGACTGCACAGTTGTCCAATAGCACTTTTCTCATGGCAGGCGTTCCGGCAGCCGGGGCCGCAGACTGGATCGAATTTCTCGCAACATCCGCCGACAATCTGGGGCCGATAACCGACGGGCATGGTTTGATCCTGCCTCCCCCGCAGGGAAGCGCTGAGATGTACCTGGCCTTCGTTCATAAAAAAATCGCCTGGGCGATCGACAGTGCCTTGGGCGAGGTCGAGCCAGCATTGCGCCAGAACATCATCGACAGCATGGTCAGCGCGTTTTTACAGATGCGCGATGCGCAGACTTCGCTGGTCAAGGAGACGCTGGCGGCATACGCCGGCGTTGGCGTGGATCAGGCATTGCCGGTCCTGAACTGGGCAAACGTCACGGTACACCGGTTACTGCTGCATGCGCTGGAGCAAGCGGATGCGGGGAGCGAAGGGGCTGGCCGAACTCGCCCCCGAGCTGCCGACGCATCATTCGATCTTCTGGCTGAAGTTCGCCGCCGCAGTGAGGTGGTGTCGACCCTGGGGTTAAGCGCGGCGCTGTTGCAGGATTATCTGGATGGCGGCTACAAGGACTGGCTGGATCAGGACGACAAGCATGCGTTGACGGTGCGCACGCTTTATTACCTGACCACGCTCACTCGCGCTTTTGCCCTTGCCTCAGCCTCGAGCGGCCAACCGCCCCAGAAGCTGTTGGACTACCTGCGCCAGGTCAACGCATTGCCGGATGTCACCGGAGATGCGAGATGGCTGGCACAGCAGGCGGCTGCCATCAAACTGGCCGATTTTTTTGGCTGGAGCGTTCAGGAAGTGCGCGAATGTGTGAGCCGCATCGATCCCGACCTGAAGGTGTTGAAAAACCTTCCCCAGCTCGATTTGTTGATGCGCGTGCTGGTGCTGTCCACCGAGACCGGCATGGATGCGCTAACAATTTTTCTCATTGGTAATCTGCCCGAAACCGTCGACAAAAAATCCTATGCCGATGCCGCCGAACATGCCCTGCTTGGCGAGTCCGATACTCGTGCCCCGATCGTGCATGTTCCAGGCGACGTCAGAGGGCTGGTCACAATCACGTGCGAAGTGGTGGATGACAGCACCGTCGTGGCTAACAAGCCAGACGAAAAAGTCACTTATAAAGTGACCCTCAAAGCCGCCAATGGAAAGTCGCTGAGTGGCGTCAATGTTTATTGGCGCGCCACATTGGGCACCATTGAAAACAAGGCGACCGGGACGGACGGCACACTTTCGGTCGAGTATATCCCCGGCAAGGTCACGGGCCGCGACACGCCAATGCTTTGGCTGGACTTGTTCGAGCCGCAATACGCCCCTCCCATCGAGGTCACAGCCGATTTCGAGACGTTGTCTTTTCCGATTGCGGAACTTTCACCTACGCCTTTGGAAACAGTGAAACACGGCCATGAGGTAGAACTCTATGCGGTGCTGGAGGACGCCTACGGAAACCGCGGACAAAACTCGCTCGTGGAGTGGTTCTGGAAAACCGAACAGCTCGCGAAACTGGATACCGTGACTATTCGGCCGGCGCAGGGCTTCACTGATCAGCAGGGACTAACCCGGGTTTTCGTCTCAAGCAAGACGGGCGGCACATTCGAGTTCAGTGTTCGCTCTCAGTCTGGGGAAAGCGAAAGTGTATTCCCCAATGCCATTACCTTTGCCAGGGAGTAGCGGCAGGGCGTTGCGTACCGCCTGGCGAACGTTTTTCCCCGGGCCATATTCCAAGGAGCAAGATCATGGCACTGAGTAATATTGGCGGGCTGCTGGAAAAACGTCGCTCGGCACTTCTTGAGTACTGCATCGGTCAAGTGGCCAATGAAAAATACTCTTTTCTGAAAACACCTGAAGACTTGTTTGAATTGCTGCGCATGGATCCTCTGGATACTTATCAGGTCAAGAGTTCCAGAGTTGCTGAAGCGATAAGTTGTGTGCAGCAGTACATCCATGCGGTGTATCGAAAGCTGGAACCAGGGTTCCAGGATCACGAGTTCGACAAGCGTCATCTGCGCGAATGGGAGATTTTCAGCAATTATCCCGACTGGACCGTGATCCACCAGGTTTCATGCTATGCGGAAAACTTCGTCGTTCCATCGGTGCGACTGCGCAAAACCGGTCTGTTCAAGAATCTGGAAAACAACCTGAACCAGGCCCGTCTGGACAAAGATACCGTGCAGGCTGCGTTGCAGGATTATTTGCAGGCATTCGAACAAATCTGCGATCTCGACGTGAACAGTTGCTTCATGGACGGCGTTACACCGGCCAAAGCCGATTACTACTTTCTGGGGCGGCAGCGGGTGCAGCCGTTTCAGTATTTCTGGCGCAAGGCCGAGATCGAACTGGGCGCAACCAGCGTAGCGGTCAATCCGGCGGTCTGGAGTGAATGGCAAGCCGTGGAAATCCCGACCGCCGATCAAGTGCTGGATATTCGCCCGGTGTTCTGGAATGGACGGTTGTGTGTAGTCTGGGCCGAATGGCGCGACGCGGTCGTCGGTAGCGCAGCGGCGTCGCTCAGCCCGAGCAAACTGGTGATCAATCTGGCATTCATGAAACAGAACGGGCAGTGGTCTGCGCCGTTGTGTGTGCACAGTTCAGAACGCAGCAACGAGGTTTTGGCGAGCTCCAGACTGATTGCGACGGTGCAGGTCGATTATCTGAATCCGAAGGGCAAGTTGGGGATTTTATTGACGGGCCTGACTTCGCCATCCGGCGATCTGCGAGTGCATGGTGTCTACGACGTTCTGATGCGCCCCCTGCTGGACGGTGGCGCGTGGCTGGACCTGGCGCTAAAGGAGCGATTCGTCAGCAACGATACGGTTCAGCACCCACTGAACAGTCAGGTGACTGTTGCCACTCGCATACCGAACACTGGTTCCCTGACGCCCTATCTCGACCTGCACGTTATGGCAACGCGCGCGGATGACAAAGATGTGCTGACGGTGCAGGGTTTTTGCAGCCCCACGGGCCTGGGCAGCGTTCCGTTGAAAATGGTGCTGCAAATGAAGGGACAGACTGCTGGTGATCCGCCGCCGATCGACGAACAACAGGATGCAGGCGGGGGCTGGGTAACCAAGTCGTGGACTTCCTCGCGGACGGAAGGCACCTGGCCCACACCAGTCACGTTTATATTCGCCTCTCCCAGTTCGCAGACAGGACAGAAAGAGTTCGACCTGACGATTGTCGATCTCATGGACTTCGTCCCGCCGACTCTGCACAAGAACAGTACCGACGGGGCACAGTTTCTTTCATTCAATCAAGCTGGACTGGAGTTGAAATTCGTTCGGCTCAATTCATTGTTTGGCTCGGAACTGGTGCGATGCTCGAATATTTCCGTGGACGCCGTGCTGGACTGGTCCAACCAGTTCATTTGCGAACCGTCGCCGACCGGCGCAAAGTTCGTTGAACCACCCAATGGTGCCTTCGAAGGTGCCAATGGTCTGAACTTCTGGGAGCTGTTTTTTCACCTGCCGCATTTGATCGCCACCCGGTTGCGCGACGAAGAACGCTTCCAGGAAGCGCAGAACTGGCTGCATTACGTGTTCGATCCACAGGCCACCGCAGATCGTCCGGCCAGTCCGCCAGTTCCGATCACGAACCCGAAACCGGCCTATTGGCGTTGCCGGCCTCTGGATATCGCAATAGCGCCGGGCAATCCAGGGTGGGAAATCCAGAATCCCCTTGATCCGGATGCCATTGGTTATGCCGCACCCGCACATTTTCAGATCCTGATGTTCACCAACTACGTAGAAAACCTGATGGCGTGGGGCGATTGGTATTACCGACAATTGACCCGGGACAGTCTGGTGGCCGCCAAGCTTTGCTATGTCCAGGCCGGATTTCTGATGGGCGAGGCGCCCACCGCCGACACGGCGACCAGTTGGCAGACCGACACCGTTGAAAACCTCTTGGACAAGTGCGAATCGCGACCCCTGCTTGAAGCGCTTGAAAAAACGCTGGATTTCAACCTGGCGGATTACCCGATCGCTTCCGATACCCCGCCGATCCTGGGTTTGTTGGCCTGCGGACCTTTTGAAATTCCGATCAACCAATCGCTGCTCGACCTGTTTGCAAAGCCGCAGCAACGCCTTGATAACCTGCGCAACAATCTCACGATCGATGGCAAGCCGCTGGACGTGTTGCTGTTCAGCCCGATGACGGATCCCAGGCAATTGCTCCGCGATCTGGCCGCTGGTAGCGCAGCCGGGCCAAGACCGATGGGCGGGCGGCTGGTGGTCAATGCGTATCGCTGGCGGGTCACGTTCGAAGTCGCATTGCGTGGGGTACAGAGCCTGCGGGATTTTGGCAGTCTGGTGTTGCGTCTGCTCGAACAACGCGACCGTGCCGAGCAGGAAGAATCACAGCAGAACCATTTGCTGGAGCTGGGTCGCTATGCCGAAACGGTGCAGGAACAATCCATCGCCCAATTGGAGGCGAATGTCACAGCGCTGAAGCAGAGTCGGGCAATGGCGCAGGACCGGGCCGATGCCTATGCAATGCGTTACAGCGAAAACGTTTCGCCGATCGAGTATCAGGTCATGGCCAGTCTGCAGCAGTCGAAAACATCAGCGCTGCAGGCCAAAGTCGTCAGAGTGGCAGGGGGTGTCATCGCGGCGTTGCCAAAAATCTATGGTACTTCCAACGGTGGCTTCAAACCCGAACACGCTTTCGATGCGGTGGCTTTCGGTCTGGAGGTTTCTTCGTCACTGCTGCAAATCGACGCCGACCGACAGGCCACCACCGAAGGTTATCGTCGTCGCCGCAGTGAGTGGGCGCTGCAACGTGATCAGGCGCTGGCGGAGGTGGGCGCAATCGATGCGCAGATTGAAGCGCAAAGCCATGCGGTCAGCGCGGCGAGATCCAGCCTTGAACAGACGCTCAGGGCCAACAGCCAAGCATTGACCATGTACAACTTCCTCAAAAAACGCGCGAGCAATGCCGAGCTGTTCGGCTGGATGCTTGGCCAGCTCAAGGCGCTGCACTATCAGGCGTACGACGCGGTCGTCAGCCTGTGCCTTAGTGCTCAGGCTTCACTGGCTGCCGAAACCGGCGATTATGATGCACCCATCCCCTTGCCTCAGGCCTGGCTCGATCACCGTTATGGTCTGGGCTCGGGTGAACAACTGCATATGTACCTGCTGGACCAGGAGCGCAGGCGCTTGCAAAGCTACGAGCGGCGGCCGGAACTGATCAAAACCATTTCCTTGCGGCAGTTGTTCGACGACAGAATCGAGCCTCAAGAGGGCATAACCAGCTGGGCAGATGCACACGCGCAATTGATGGCAACAGGTGTGTTGGAGTTCAGACTGACCCAGTTGTTGTTCGACCGTGATCATCCTGGCCATTTCTGCCGGCAGATCAGTTCCGTGGAGGTCGATCTGCCTGTGCTGGCCGGTCCCTACGAGGATGTGCGGGCAACGTTGCTGCAGATCAGTAGCGTGACCGCGACCCGACCGACCACACAGTCTGTGCAGTATTTGCATAAGCCCACCGCAATCGCACCTGGCGATCTGCTGTTCAACCTGCGCAGCGGTCAGCAGATCGTTTTGTCGGTCGGGCTTGCCGATAATGGCCAGACCCACCAGAAACCCGACGAAGGATTGCTCAACCCGTTTGAATACACGGGTGCCGTTTCCCATTGGCGGCTGAGTTTTCCTCGCCCGCTTAATCAGCCACAAGCGGCAATGCTCAAATCCTTGACCAATATCATTCTTCGCGTGCGGTACTCCATCAAGGCCGGCGAGCCGACGTACGTCCAAAAGGTCACAGACCTGGTGACCGAGGCTGAAAACACCTACCTGGCGCGCCAACGTAACGGAGCCAGCGACCATGAATGAGCCCGTCGTGCAAAAAAATAAAAGTCTGCTGCTCAATGGTGACTTCAACGAGCGGCTCAAAGAGTGGCGTACCAGGGGTAGGGTTGGCCTGGCGAAGGAGTTCTATGAGGGCGAGTTAGTCAATTTCATGGAAGTCGGTGTCGGGGCTTCGGCTACACAGGAAGTCAAAGCTCCCAAAACCCCCGGTGCCCGTGCCGGCTACGAACTGACGTTTCTATGTGAACTGCGGCCCGGCGTTTCATGGTCGGGGGAATCGGGCTGGTTGCGCATCCGCAAGCGCGGTGAAGTGTTGATGAGCATCGAACTCACGGCGGAAGAAGGCCGGCATCCGGAGCTCGAAAACGCCCGGCGGCTGGCGGGACAGCCGCTGGAGTTCAAGCCGCGTGCGTATCAACGGTCGCTGGATCAATTGGAGTTCGTCGGAGATGACGTATTGAGCTTCGAGGTCAGCGGTGTCCCTGACAACACGGGCGACAATCGTTCGGCAATCCGCATCACTCGAATCGATCTGCAACTGAAGCTCGAACCGCTGCAACTGCAGAGCGTGCTGCTGGATCACGGAGATGTTTCACCCGGCCAGACTTTATATCTCTGCCTGGGCGCTTCCCTTGGCGTTGACCCGGACGACTCTCTGTACATTCCACACGGCCTGTCTTTTATCCCTGCAGACGGCAGCGCCTGGCTGGAGACAGATATCGCATTGATCATCCACGGCAACCCGATGGAGTCAGTCAAGGCGACCCCCGACTGGGGCGCCTATCAACCGCTACAGTCGCAGTGGTCGCTCGATTGCCCGGATATGGGGGAGGAAAAGGTTCATGACTTCACGATAAGTCTGGTGAACCAGTACAACGCCGAGCCTTACACGATTGACGTGTCGTTGGGGCATCATCGATTAGCGCTTCGCGAAGTACAGTGCGCGGCTTATTACCCTGTCCTGGAGTATGCGCAAAGCGTCCGCTTGGGTGTGCAGGTTCTGTCGTACTACACCGGCCAGGCGATTGATGGCCGGGAAGTCAGGTGGACGACTGCCGGGCAAGGTGTGCTGGGCACCAGCATCACTGATGAACAAGGCTTGGTGTACTTCGATTTCGTTCCTGAGCAAGCAGGCGATTTCATTCTCACAGCTTCGGTCGACAGTCCTTATTACCCAAGTGGCGAGGTGACTCTTGAGTTTTCAGTCACGGTGCTGGCGACCGATCCCTGGGTGGACTTGCGTTGCGTTGTCGAAGGGCAGGTAACTCCGTGGAGCGCGACCGGTTATCCCAATCGAGGCACTGATTATCCCATCATTGTGCGCTTGCCCGCCGACAGCCCTTGGCTGACGACTGATCTATCGCTGCACTGGAGCGGCGTCGGGCATGAAGAGTTGAAGGTCGCGGTCAACCCGCCACTCCAGCAACCGGTCGCTTTCAATGGCGACGATACTCTCTGGACGCTGGCCTGCGAGGACTGGCTGGACGGTCGCTTCGAACTGTCATTGGTCTGCTCGAAGTTGTTACTGCCATCGCCGCGTAAACCCATGTCGCTGGCGCGCAACAAGGTCAGGATCGCTGATACGCGCGGCCCCAATATTTCGCCGGTTGTCGAGAACTCCGAAAAGACCTTGATGCGAGTGCAGGTGGTGCATGTCACTGACAAAGGTGCCGGTGAGCCAGTAATTGATGCGTTCGTCCACTGGCAAACCCCCGAGGGTATTGTCGAGTCTCGTACTGGCAGTGGTGGCTGGGCCAGCCTGTATTACCAGCCGTCGGAGGCTTTGAGCAACGAGACGATTACCGCCAGTGTGAGTGCCTACGAAGGCGGGCCGGAAGATGGACACAGGTTTTCGGTCACGGCGTTTGCACAAGACGATTGGAAGGACAAGGTCAGCATCACGTTTGATGGCTTTCCACTTTTCAATGACGGAATCGCTTGCAAGCGAGGCAAGACGCACGTCCTGACGATCCGTGCAGTTGAGAACAGTCCGCTGATTGGCAAGGAAATTACGCTCGGTTGGCGCAACGCAAAGCCAGAGATCGGGCTTGCGGTGAGCGATCTTGATGTACCCAGAACTTTGCCCGAAGGGGAAGATCTGACCTGGACGTTCAGCTCTGATCGTATCGAAAGTACCAGCAGTATTTTCGAGGTGAGTTTGCGCACCGACACTCTCACGAACAAGGATTTTTCTTGCCGACTGTTATCACCTGACCTCCATGAAGAAATGACCGTGGTCCTGGATCAGATGACCGATCTCAGGGGGCAGCCGCTCTTTCCGTGTATTGGCGCTATACATCGCTATATCTTGCGCACCAATGCGCTGAGTCCGTTAGTCGGTCTCCTCATGGATTTGCAGTGGGATGGAAGCCCGGCGGCAGAGCTCGGAATTGAGCTGTGTCCACCATCCCAGACCGACAATATTCTGGATGACAGCGGGTTTACCTGGACGCTGGACTGTTCAAACAGTACGAAGCCCGGGGTTTTCAAACTTCGGTTCATTAGTGATTACCTTGGCTTGAGTGACGCCAATACAATGACCTTGGGCCACAATAAAATCACTATCGAAGACGCCCAAGCATCTGCGGTGGATCCGGTCATTGGGCAGGATCCTGCGTGGATGTGGCTCAAGGTACGCTCCCCTTATCGTCCCGACCTCGCTCTGGATCAAGTACCCGTTCAATGGACAGGCGACGGCAGCAGCGAAGAGCGCAGGACGGGGGCCGACGGCTGGAGTGGTTTTCCCTTTGCGCCAGCCACCGCCGGTGAGCATGTGGTGACAGCGGCGGTTATCAGCCCTTATGACCGTTTTGAAGAGCGCCGCTCCATGCAGGTTCTAGCGCTGGAAGGGGATCCCTGGGACGGATTCATATACAGTTTCGACTCCCGACCGTATCAGCCACTGGGCGATAGCGCTGAATTCCCTCGGCGCAAGGGGCAGCACCAACTGTGCGTGAGAGCCCCGGAGGGCAGCGCGTTGCTTGACCAGGACCTGACACTGGGCATGACCGGCACCGGGCCGGCGGAATTGGGCATGCGCTTCGAGGAGCCACGTTTGGGTGACCCCAGGCCTTTCTCGAGCGCTGGAATGACCTATCGGTTCAACGCGGGCGACCTCAAGGACGGGCGTTTCGGCCTGCGCTTTGCCTCGGCGCGGTTGGCCAGGCTTTCTCCAGTTATTGCAATGTCGCTGGGGCAAGGCGCGCAGGTTGTAAAAATTGCGGATCGTTCGCGCAGCAGTCAGACGCTGTTTTGGGGCGAAGCTGTATCTGAGCGGATCACCATTGTGTCGGGCATCAGTGGCAGACCGATGGTGGGGATGAAGGTTGTCTGGTGCAGTCCGGACCTGGGTGAGGTGACCACCACTACCAACTTCTACGGTGAAGCGCGGATACGGTTCGTGCCGACAACACCGGGAGCGGCGCAACTGACCGCCACGGTGGGCGATGCGCTGTATTCGGAGTCGATTTCCTTACCGTTTTTGCTGCACGAGCCCCGGGAGATCAAGGAACTGGTCAGCGATGATCCGAGCGGGTATCCGGGGCAACAGATGACCGCGCAAGTCCTGGTCGTTTCAGCGAGTACCGCGCAACCCTTGGCCAATGTCGAAGTGATGTGGGAGTACGACCGCACCTCGCTGCCGACAACCCTGACGAATGCCGAAGGCAAGGCAACGGCGCGCATTGTCCTGGGAGGAGCAGGCGAGGCTGCGTTGCGAGCGTCGGTAAAGGGTGGTTTGGCTGGCTGGGTGGTAAAAACGCTCTGGTTGACCGTTACTGAGCGTCCAGCAGCGGTGGAATCCGTTGTTGCGTCGCCTAATCCGGTCCCCTTGCAGACCTACGTCTCCATGACCGCGCTGATTGTGGCCAAGGAGGGGCGAGAGCCCATGCCCAGACGGAAAATCCTCGTTTCCACTAATGGAGCATCGTTCACTGAGTCGTTTACCGATCACAACGGGCGATACCAGGCTCACTGGCGGCCGTTGAGCCTTACGGATCAGATTTCATTGGTCGTCAAAGTAGAAAACAGCGACGGCACTTCGGACAGCGGCGCTGTGTATGTTGCAGTCACCAACTGATCGAATCTGTCAGATCGCAGCGGTCTTTTTCCAGCTCATGTAGCTTGTCACCAGTCCGGCCCCCAGCTCGGCGGGCCGAACATCCATCACTGCAACGCCATGGGCAGTCAGCCGCTCATGGAGTTGCGAGCGGTCATTGAGAAAATCGATGGTGCCGCAGTAGGCGAGTGCCTCCGGCAACGTTTGTACCGTGCTCTGGCGCAATGTATCCAACGCCTGTTCACGCAGGCTCGCCACCAGCACCCGATGTTGCGCGCTCAACCGTCTGACCGCGCCCAGCACTTGATCATCTTCATCGCGCAGATTGGTCACCAGCACCACCAGCGCACGGCGCTTTTGGCGGGCCAACAACTGGTTGGCGGCAGCCTGGTAATCAGCAGGGAGCTGGGTGCTCCGAAGGTCATAAACAGCGTTGAGCAGGACGTTCAGTTGGCTGCTGCCTTTGACCGGCGCGACATGGCGCGGCTCATCAACGGCAAAGGTACTCATGCCCACCGCATCCCCTTGGCGCAACGCCACATAACTGAGCAGCAGGCAGGCATTGAGCGCGTGATCGAAGTGCGACAGCTCACCGTCCTGGCTGCGCATCTGCCGGCCGCAATCGAGCAGGAAGATGATCTGTTGATCGCGTTCATCTTCGTACTCGCGGGCAATCGGTGTGCGCTGACGGGCGGTGGCTTTCCAGTCGATCTGGCGCAGGCTGTCGCCCTCGCGAAATTCGCGCAACTGATGGAACTCCTGACCCTGACCGCGACGTTGTCGCTGACGTATGCCGAGCTGGCTGAGCCAGTTGTCGACGGCGCGCAACTCACCGCCGTAAAGCCGGGCGAAGTCCGGGTAGACACGGGTCTCGTCGCGGACTCTCAGCAGGCGTTTGCCGGACCATAATCCCAAGGGGCTGGGCAGGTTGACTTCGCACTGTTCGAAGCAGAAATGCCCGCGTTCGAGAGGTCGCAGACGGTAGGTGAGCTGACTGACATGGCCGGGTTGAAGCTCGACAACTGTTGGCAGATATTCAAACGCGAGGCCGTCGGGTACGTGGTCGAAGAGATTGATGTTCAGTGGCTCGGCAAACTCATGGGCGACCTCCAGCTTTACCTCTCCCCAGCGCCCGAGCGCCAGGCTGCCGGGCATCTGTCGTTTGATGCGCGGCGAGGGCAGGCGTCTGAGGCGTACGGCGTCGATAACCGCCAGGGCCAACAGCGCCAGGAGCAACCCCCAGTTGATCGAAATCAGGCTCGACGGGAGCTCTCTGCCAAGTGCCTGAAAGGCGCCGAGCACAGTGCTGACTAACAGCAGCAGCGCCAGCCAGATCAGCAGCAGACGCGAGGGTTTCACAGGCGCGGCGCCGGCACTTGATCGAGCAATTGCGCGAGCACTTGATCGACCTGCAGGCCTTCGATGTCCAGCTCCGGTGCGATGCGCACGCGATGGCGTAACACCGCCAGCGCGCAGCCTTTGATGTCATCCGGAATCACGAACTCGCCGCCGCGCAACAATGCCCGGGCACGGGCACAGCGAACCAATGCAATCGAGGCGCGGGGTCCGGCGCCGAGGGTGAGGCCCGGCCAGGTGCGCGTGCTGCGCGCCAGACGCACGGCGTAATCGAGGACCTGATCGTCCAGCGGCAGATCGCTGGCAATACGCTGCAACGCCTGCACATCTTTGGCTTGCAACACGGTACGCAGCGGTTGCACATCGAGCATGTCGGCGCGGCTCGAACGACAGACCTGACGGACCATGTTCAGCTCCTGATCGACGTCGGGATAATCCATGCGCACCTTGAGCATGAAGCGGTCGAGCTCGGCTTCCGGCAGCGGATAGGTGCCTTCCTGTTCGATCGGGTTCTGCGTCGCCAAAACCATGAACGGTTGCGCGATCGGCAGCGCGCGACCTTCGAGCGTCACCTGACGCTCCTGCATGGCTTCGAGCAATGCCGCCTGGGTTTTTGCCGGGGCGCGGTTGATCTCGTCGGCCAGCAGCAGGTTGGTGAACAGCGGGCCTTTGCGCAGCTTGAACTGCTCGGTCTGCAAGTCGTAGACGGCATGGCCGGTGACATCGCTGGGCATCAGATCCGGGGTGAACTGGATGCGTGCGAACTCGCCGCCGAAGCATCGCGCCAGTGCCCGCACCAGCAAGGTCTTGCCCAGGCCGGGCACGCCTTCGAGCAGCACGTGGCCGCCGGCGATCAGCGCGGTCAGGACATCGTCGACCACTGCATCCTGGCCGATCAGCGCCTTGTTCAATTCGTTGCGCACTGCCTGCGCCAACTGGCTGGCACGCTGGCGCTGCTGGGCGGCATGCGTCGCGCTGCCGGGCTCGATCTGTTCAGTCATAACGCGTTCCTCAAGGTTTGCAGATGAGCGACCTGACGGCTGAATTCGGCGCTGGACAAACGCTGCTTCGGACGTGGGCTCAGGGCCTGGCTGATGGCGCGGGTGGGGTGCCGGGTCAGGCGCGATAACGCCAGCCATTGCTCGGCCACATTCAATTGATCGAAACCGGGATGGCGGCGGCGGGCGCGGCGCAGGATGTCTTGTTGCAAGGCTTGCAGCAGCGCTTGCTGGCCGTTGTGGCGCAGCAGGAAGTCGGCACTGGCACGCAGATGCTCCAGCAGCTGGCGGCGACCCGCTGGCGCCGGCATTTGCACCGGGCCGTGACGCACGCCGGCCTGCCACAACCACAGGCCGATCAAGGCGAGCAGGGCGACGATGGCCTGCGGGAAGTAGCGCCAGAGCAAGGTCCACAAGCCATCGTGCGCGGTGTTGTAAATCAGCGTGACGTCGGTGTCGGCGCTCAGATACCAGAGCAGCCAGGCGTTGTCGTATTTGCCGATAGCGCCGGTTTTCCATAACTCGGCATCGGTGACCACGGTGATCGTGCCGAGGCCGTACACCCTTTGCATCATGTGCGTGGCTTTGGCGCTATTGGCCCAGGCTTGCGCGACATTGTTCGGGTCGTCGAGGTGGAAGTCGGTATCGAAACCGGCGTATGCCGGCGCGTCTTCGTCCTCCAGGTGCAGTTTGGTCAATTTCGGGAAGCGGTCCTTTTCCACGTCCCCTGAAGGATCTTTCAAGTCCTTGCTCAGCGATTGGTGCAGTTGCACCTTATCGAGCAGCAGATCATTGCTTTGCCCGGTTTGCGCATCCCACAGCGACTCGGCGACAAATATCAGACGTCCGCCGGCGCGAGTCCAGTTCAACACCTGATCGACTTCACGCGGCGTCATCCGCGCGCGCTCGCCAAACAAAAGCAAAGTGTGGCTATGCGGATCGATCTGCGGCAGCACCGCCAGGGTCTCGGCGTGATTGACCGCGAGGCCGCGCTCGCGCAGGAACATTTCTGCCGCCAGATAAGGATTGGCTTGCGCGGCAGGCGAGGGGCCGTGATCGACGGTTTCCTGATAGGGCCGGGCCTTGAGGTAGAGAAACAGACTCAAGCCGCCCAGCAGCAGAAGCGCCAGCGCAGCCAACGACCAGCCGATGCGCCGGTTCAATGCCCGGATCCTTTGCCGAACAATTCACGCCAGCCGCTGCACAGCTCTGCTTGCAGGTGCGCAGCTGGAAGTCGGTGTCCGTAGGCCATGTTCTGCCAGTGAACCGTTAGGTTGCGGCTGTAGGCGAGCAGGTCCGGGCGTTGCAATTGCTCAATGCGGTTGAGGATCTGGCTCTCGGTGTCGGCGGCTTTCAGCGTCAGGTCAAAATCATGCAACAGACGGCTGAGCAGGCCGCGATAGAGCAGGCCCAGCGCGGCGCGAGGTTCGCTTAGCCACAATTGTTCGGCGCTGGCAGCGAGGTCATCCGGGAGGGTTTCACGGTTCAGATCGAGGCCGAAGACTTGTGGCGACGCCGGTGGTTTGCGGCGCGCTGGCAGGTTCGGGCGGCGGCTGACGAAAGCCCCTAGGAATTCTCGATAACGCCAGACCAGCCAGCCCAGCGCGGCAATCAGCGCGCCCCACAACAGCACCTCAATCACGTTCGCCAAGGCATCAAGGTGTCGACCTTCGAGCCAACCGAGAAGGGTTTTCAGCCACTGCGGAGCCTCACCCGATTGCGCGTCCTTGGCCGGGCTTGCCGGGTCGTCGCCGAAGCGATAGCGGGTGACGCTTTCCTTGTTCTTGAACGGCGGTTGTTCGAGCAGCGACTCAATGCTGTCGCGCGATGCCTGACTGGTCAGCGGCTGATTGAGCAACCGTGGAGCATCCGGCGCATCGCTGGCCCATACCGGTTGCAGATTCGGCAGCAGCAGACACGCCGCCAGCAACATCCCGAGCACGCCGTTGTTCAAGCGCTGGCGCAAACGGCGGAAAACCAGCTCGATATCCCAGGCTTCCAGTTGTGTGCGGCGGTTCAGGTACAGGCTGAAACCGCAGGCGACATACACCGGTCCCCAGGCCACCAGGATCAGCGCATAAAAAACGTTGGTCAGGTGCTCCAGCCAGCGCCAGTCCTGATCGACGGCGAGCAGCAGTGACTGCCAGTCCCAGTCGGTTTCGATCTGCTGCGGCAAGAGCATGTAGAACAGCAGCATCAAGCCGATCCACAGTGCGGTTTCCAGATGCACGCCGATAATCGTCAACCATTGCGCGGCGCCGCCGTTGCGTTGCAGCAGCACCTGCAGACGTTGTTGTCTGGCCTCGCCGTCGAGACCTTCGAGTTGCGTCACCGGCAGCACAAAGCTGCGGCTCAGGCTCAGCCGGCGCCAGGTCAGACTGGCCAGCAGTTGCGGCTTGAGCAGGCGCGGCCATTCACGCAAGGCTTGCTTGAGCGTCGGGGTTTCGCCGAACAGCGCTTTGGAGAGGATGAATAACGGCAGGCGTTCGTAGGCCGGTTTCAGCCACCAGAAAATGAACACCGCCAGCGATGGCGAATCCCACAGCAACAGGCTGAGCAGGGCGAACAGCGGCAGGGTGACGATCGCCCAACTGCTCATCAACAACCGCCGATGCTGCTGGCTCATCAATACGCCCAGGTCCATGGCTTCCCAGGTCGTGCGCGGGCGGATCACTACGCTGGCGTCACTCAGGCGCATGGCGGGTCCTTCCGGCAAACAGCAGATACACCGCAACGGCCAGCCACAGCGCGGTGCCGACGGCGTATTTGGTCAGCGGCGTGACACTGGTTTTCGACGACCAGTAAGCCTCGATAAAGGCTGCGATCAACATGAACAGCATGGCCCCACACACCAGCAACACGCTTTTGCGTGCGGCCAGACGCAGCGCCTCGCCCCATGTCAGGCGTCCGGGGGCGATCAGTGCCCAGCCCAGCTTCAGGCCCGCCGCTCCGGCGAGGGCTATGGCGCTCAGTTCGAACGCACCGTGACCGATCACGAACGACCAGAAGGTCTGGCCGAAACCGATCTCGCTGAGATGCCCGGCCACCGCGCCGATGATCATGCCGTTGTATAGCAGAAAGAATCCGCTGCCCACGCCCATCAACAAACCGCTGGCGAACGTCTGAAAGGCGATGCCCGTGTTGTGCATGACGTAATAGCCGAACATCACCCAGTCTTCGCTCGCCGCCCGTTCGGCCGAGCGTCCGAGGTGGCCGGCGACGGGGTCGTACATGCCTTGCATCTCGCGCACCTGTTCGGCCGGAATCAGGTTGTAGATCAGTTCCGGGTTCAGATAAACCAGCACGCCGAAAGCGATCAGGCTGCCGAAGAACAACAGGCTGGCGGCCGCAACAAAGCGCCACTGTTCGCGCACCAGTCGCGGGAAGTCGGCGAGGATAAAGCTGATGATAAGCGCCCCGAGGCGACTGCGATGCCGATAGAGCTGTTGATGGCCGCGCAGCACTTGCTGCTGTAATGAATCGATCAGAAAACTGCTGTAGCCGCGCGCCTGGGCCAGAGCCAGATGTTGGCAGAGACGTCGATAGGCCTTGGGAAAATCGCTGACTTGCGCCGTATCCTTGCCGTGTTCGAGGCGTTCAAGCGCCACGGCGAAACGCTCCCATTCGGCCTTGTGGCGACTTTCGAACAGGCTCTGCTTCATGGGGTCGGCCCCAACAAACCGTGCGCGATGCCGTTGATTTCAGCCACGGCCTTGGGCGCAGAGATGTGCAACGGCTGCGCCAGCAATGCCGCCAGCTCGTTGACCCGTGCGGGAGAGAGCTCGGCCTGACGCTCGGCGAAACCGAGTACCGCGCGTTGTTCGCTCAGGGTGAGTGGGACAGGGCAGCGACGAGGTTCAGCGTCAGGCAGTTGCGGGCGGCTCAGCGGCCGTTCGCTGTAAACCACCAACGTGCCGGCGGCAATGTCGCCGAGGCGTTTGAAGGTCGGGTGTTGCAGGCAACTGAGCGCACCGAGGAAATAGCCGAAGGGCAGTAGATCGACAAAGCGCAGCAGGTTGCGCAATAGCGAGGCCGACCAGCCGATCGGCGTGCCGTCATCGTGTACCACGCGCAAACCCATCCATTGCTTACCCGGCGAGCGGCCCTGGCGCAGCACCTCGAACAGCACCATGTACCACCAACTGATGGCAAACAGCAGCAAAGAGCCAAGTCCCATGCCGAGCTTGCCGAGAAACGCCAGTGCGATAAACAGCACACCGAGGATCAAGCCGCGAATGCCCAGATCGATGGCAAACGCCACGGCGCGCACCATCAGCCCGGCTGGGCGCAATGGCAAGTCGATGCCTTCCGGCGTTTCGACCTGATGGCGCGTATCCAGCGGTGCTTTCCTTCGCGGTGCTGTGGGCTCGAGCATGGGCTACCTGATGTTCGCCTGTTCGGAGTGCAAGTGCGCCTGATGCTAGCAGCCTCTCGGGTGTGGGAGCGAGCCTGCTCGCGAATGTGGTGGGACAGTCAGCGCATTTGCAACTGATAGAAAGCTTTCGCGAGCAGGCTCGCTCCCACAGGGAAAATGCGATTCACCTGTAGGAATCTGGAGAAATTGCTGTTCGAGGGCGACCAGGCTGGCCGTGGCAGCCCTGAAACGCCTAGACTTCGCCGATCTTCTGTTCAGGATTCGCCCGTGACTTCAATCTTCTGGTACGACTACGAAACCACTGGCATCAATCCGCGCAACGACCGACCGCTGCAGGTGGCCGGGATTCGCACCGACCATGCGCTCAACGAAATCGACGAGCCGGTCAACCTCTATTGCCAGCCCAGCGAAGACATCCTGCCGCACCCGGCGGCATGCGCGATCACTGGCATCACCCCCGGTCAGCTCGCTGAAAAAGGCCTGAGCGAAGCCGATTTCATGACTCGCGTGCATGCGCAACTGGCCGCACCGGGGACCTGTGGCGCCGGTTACAACACCTTGCGTTTCGACGATGAGATGACCCGCTACAGCCTGTATCGCAATTTCTTCGACCCCTATGCCCGTGAATGGCAGGGTGGCAACAGTCGCTGGGATCTGATCGACGTAGTGCGCGCCGCTTACGCATTGCGCCCGGACGGTCTGGTCTGGCCGACCGATGATGAAGGCCGCGTGACCCTCAAGCTCGAACGCCTGACAGCGGCCAACAATATCGATCACGGGCACGCTCACGAAGCCCTGTCGGATGTGCGCGCCACCATCGCGTTGGCGCGGCTGATTCGCGAGAAACAACCCAAGCTCTACGAGTGGCTGTTCCAGTTGCGCAGCAAACAGAAGGTGATGGATCAGATCCGCCTGTTGCAGCCACTGGTGCATGTGTCCGGGCGTTTCTCGGCGGCACGCAGTTATGTCGGCGTTGTTTTGCCGCTGGCCTGGCACCCGAAGAATCGCAACGCCTTGATCGTCTGTGATCTGCACCTGGACCCGCAGGGGTTGCTGGACCTCGATGCGCAAGCCTTGCGTCAGCGTCTTTATACCCGTCGCGATGAGTTGGCCGAAGGTGAGTTACCGGTACCGCTCAAGCTTATTCATATCAATCGTTGCCCGGTTGTAGCGCCGCTGGCGGTATTGCGCGCACAAGACCAGCAGCGCCTTGGGCTGGACATGGCGCTTTATCAGGAGCGGACAGTGCGACTAACTGACGCACAACACGTCTGGAAAGATAAAGTCGCGGCGATTTATGCCAGCGAAGATTTCACTCCCAGCGAAGATCCCGAGCAGCAGTTGTACGATGGATTTATCGGTGATCGTGATCGTCGTTTATGCGAACAAGTTCGAACGGCCGACCCTGCGCAATTGGCGCAAGAGCAGTGGCCTTTCGATGATGAACGTTTGCCTGAATTACTTTTTCGATATCGAGCACGCAACTTTCCGGACACCCTGGATGTTGTCGAGCAGGAACGCTGGAGATTATTTTGTCAGCAGCGTCTGACGCAACCCGAGGCAGGCGCACCGAATACCGTGCAGTCATTCATCGAGGCTGCCGAGCAATGGTCACTTAGTGCAACGCCAATGCAGCGAGAGGTGCTCAATGACTGGCAGAATTATGTCCAGGCATTACGCAAACGTTTGAATTTGTGAAATCGAACATGCCCGGAATTAATTTACGGGCATAAAAAAACGCCAGCTCAAGCTGGCGTTTTTTTGTTCGCGGATCGCTCGGCGAAGGCGTTGCGGCTTAGCCCAGCAGGGTCGCCCAACCTTCAACCACGTCGCCGCCCCACTTGGCTTTCCACTCTTTCAGAGTCTTGTGGTTGCCACCTTTGGTTTCGATGACTTCACCGTTGTGCGGGTTTTTGTATTGCTTAACTTTTCGTGCACGCTTGGTGCCGGTAGTTTTTACTGCGCCGCCACGTGGAGCCTTGGATTTGGCTTCTGGATCCAGCAACGCGATGATGTCACGCAGCGACTTGGAGTATTCACCCATCAGCGTGCGCAGTTTGCCTTCGAATTCCAGTTCGGCTTGCAGTTTGTCGTCTTCGGACAGGTTCTTCAGACGGGCTTGCAGCTCTTTGATGGCTTCTTCGGTGGCGCGATATTCGTTGATCAAGGACATGAGTACTACCTTTTGTAGAATGCTGAATGACAGGGGACAGTGCCGCAATAATAGTCAGGCTGTTTCATCAAGTAAACATTTAGATCGGCTTTTTATTTAAATGAGTTACAGGAATTAGCCGCGCTTTGAATGTTCCGTTAAATAATGTGATGCAGTCAGCACAGATATTTACAGTTGTCTGACAAAAGCCCTTCTAAAGCGTCACGGTCTTGACGTAAGACCTGCGTCAGAAAGCCGTTTCGCCATGCTTTGTCCCACCCGGCGCGTATGCGTACTGCAGTTTTCCTGCGCAGTCGCTAGAATGGCGGCCTTTGTGAAGTTCTGGAGTTTCCCCCTCATGCGCACTTTTCGGCTGGTGATCTCTTGCCCGGACCGCGTTGGCATCGTTGCCAAAGTCAGTAATTTTCTGGCCTCTCATAACGGCTGGATCACCGAAGCGAGCCACCACTCTGACAATCAAGTGGGCTGGTTCTTCATGCGTCACGAAATCCGTGCCGATTCGCTGCCGTTCGGTATTGAAGAGTTGCGCGAGAAGTTCGCGCCGATCGCCGAAGAGTTCTCGATGGACTGGCGCATCACCGACACCGAGCAGAAAAAACGCGTGGTGCTGATGGCCAGCCGCGAGTCCCACTGCCTGGCCGACCTGCTGCACCGCTGGCACAGCGACGAACTGGATTGCGAAATCTCCTGCGTGATCTCCAACCACGACGACCTGCGCAGCATGGTCGAGTGGCACGGCATCCCTTACTACCACGTGCCGGTCAATCCGCAGGACAAGCAGCCAGCATTCGACGAAGTGTCGCGCCTGGTCAAACAGCACGACGCCGAAGTGGTGGTGCTGGCGCGCTACATGCAGATCCTGCCGCCGGACATGTGCCGCGAATACGCGCACAAAGTCATCAACATTCACCACAGCTTCCTGCCTTCGTTCGTCGGCGCCAAGCCGTATCACCAGGCGTCCCTGCGTGGTGTGAAGCTGATCGGCGCGACCTGCCACTACGTGACCGAAGAGCTGGACGCCGGCCCGATCATCGAGCAGGACGTGGTGCGTGTCAGCCACAGCGACAGCATCGAAGACATGGTGCGTTTCGGCCGTGACGTCGAGAAGATGGTCCTGGCCCGCGGCCTGCGTTATCACCTGGAAGACCGCGTGCTGGTGCACGGCAACAAGACGGTTGTGTTCTGATCGAGCACGACACGCTTGAAAAACCAGGGGCCTGGGCGTTGAATCGCTCAGGCCCTTGTCATTTGAGCCCGAGGAAAAGCCATGAGCAATCCACTGGACAAAGCCACTTCAAAAGCGCCCGCCACCCTTGGTGAAGGTTGCCTGAGTCGTTACGACCCGGATGACATGAGCCCGGACGACGGCACCGAATTCCCCGGGGCCGCCGAGCTTTGGGAGCAACTCCAGCAAGAGCAGGACGAACCTAAGAAGCCTGCCTGACGTTCATCAACTTCTTCAGCAACGGCTTGCCCAGCATCAACACGAACACCGGGCCGCCAACCAGCAGATAGAAGTAATACGTCACGACGCGCCAGATCAGGATCGCCGCCGCTGCGGTGGATTTGCCCACCATCGGTGCGAGCAGCGCGGCCGAGGTCAATTCTGCGGCTCCCGCGCCGCCGGGTAGCAGGCTGAACTGGCCGGCGCCGAGCGAGAGCATCTGCACCAGAAAGCTCCACGCCCACTGCAAATCCGCGCCGAGCCCGCGCAGGGCCAGATACAGCACGCTGTAGCGCAGCAGCCAGTGCACGCAGGTCAGAGCAAAAACCTGAACCAGCGTTTGCCAGGGCAGTTTCAAGGTATCGGTAAATGCCGCGAGGAAGTGCAGCAACTTGCGCGCCCAGCGACGGCGAGTGCGTGCCGTGATGTTCATCCCTGCCAACAGCCGCCCGCTCAGGCGAATCAATGCGCGGTGATAACGCGCAATCAACACGCAACTGAACAAACCGCCAAACAGCGAAACGGCGCTGACGGTCAGCAGCCACTCGAGACGATCGCTCAGGTGCTGGAACAGCGCGTAAATCAGAATCCCGCTCAGGGCGCAGAGAAAGAACAGCAGATCGCTGAGCTGATCCATGGCAAACACCGCGCTGCCCCGCGCCGGACGCACGCCGCAACGGGCGAGCAGAGCCATGATCGTCAGCGGCCCGCCGCTGCCACCCGGCGTGGCGCAGTACGCGAATTCGGCCGCCATCACCACGCCGAGGCTCTTCAATGGCGCGACCTTTTCACGTTGGTCGCCGAGCAACAAACGCAGGCGCAACGTATTGATGCCCCAGCAGAGCAGAATCATGCCGAACATGATCAACAGCCAGTTCAGCGGGAAGCTGCGCAGGCGCGCCCAGGTTTCGCCGCCGCCGAGCAGCACCGGAATCAGCACCGCCGCGAGCAGGCCAATCAGCAACAACAGGCTGCGCTTCATGCTGCGCGTTCCAGCTGACCGTGCTGGCGGGTCAGCCAGTCGATTTTGGTCAGCGGCATGCGTCCGTCTGCCAGCAGCCGCTGCAACGTGTGCAACCAGTAATCGCGAGAAAAGCGGTGACGCATGTCCACCGGATGCAGCCCCAGGCGAATCACCGATGCCTCGCGCCAGCGCTGTTCACGCTGGTCGCTGAGGATTTTCGACAAGCCGCGCCGCCAGGCACTGCGCGCACTCCACACCAGCCCGGGTGCATTGATGGCGCTGAAGTCGGGCAAGCGATAAAGGTGCTGCGGATCGCTGGTGTAGCTGAGCGGCAATTCGCGCAAGGCCTGGCGGGTGCCGTCGCTCATCAGCCAGGCCGGGGCGACGAAACCCTGCACCGGCCAGTCGTAGCGCTGAAACATTTCCAGACCCGCATGCAGGCGGGCCAAGGCTGCTTCGCGGGACAGGCGATAGAACTCGCCTTCGTGGGTGTAGACCCGGCGCATGAACCAGTCGCGCGGGTTGTTCGGCATGGGTTCCTGATCGTCGTGGTAGTAGCCGTGCAGCGCCAGTTCATCGCCTCGGGCGACCCTGGCATCGAGCACTCGGCGAAACGCCGGGTTGGCGTCAAGCGCATCGTGGCGATGGAAATCCGGCACCACCAGCCACGTCATCGGCACATCACCCAAGGCATCGACAGCCTCGACGAAGGGCTGGTAATCCGCCCAGGTCGAGGGCGCCACATCATGCAACACCAGGCAAACAGCTTTCATTTCTTCAACCATTGGCCACCCGTGGCAGCGTATGGCCGAGCACGGCGTGATAGTGGCTGAGCAGGCTGTCGACCACGGTGTCCCAGGCGTAGTGCCGTTCGACATGCTGGCGCGCCTGACGGCCGAGTCGATCGCAGCCGCGACTGAACAGCTCGCGCACGGCATTGGCCATGGCCTGCGGATTATTCGGTGCACAGAGCAGACCGCAGGAATCGTTGACGATCTCTTCAAACGCCCCGGCCGCCACCGCCACCACGGGAATGCCGCAGGCCATGGCCTCAAGGATGACCAGTCCGAAGGTTTCCTGGTCGCCGGCATGCAGCAGCGCATCAGCGCTGGCCATCAGCCGCGCGACTTTCGGCGCCGGGCAGAATTCGTCGATAACGCTGACGTTGTCCGGCACCGCCGCGGGCATCGACGAGCCGACCAGCAGCAAGTGATAACGCGGACCAAGGCGCTGCATGCACTTGAGCAGCACCGGCAGGTTTTTCTCCTTGGAACCGCGCCCGGCAAAGATCAGCAGGCGGGTATCTTCAGCGATTCCCAGCTCGGCACGCAGGCCGGGGTCGCGGGCGTCGGGATGGAAGGTGTGCAGATCCACGCCCAGCGGTTGCACATGCACGTTGCGCACGCCTAGCCCGATGAGCTTGTCGGCCATGACCTGGCTCGGCGCGAGAACGCGGTCGAAATTGCCGTACAGACGAGTCACGTAAGCCTCGACATTCGGCGTGACCCAATGGCCCATGCGATTGCCCGCCAGCAGCGGCAGATCCGAGTGATAAAAGCCGATCACCGGCACGTCCAGCTGTCGCCGCGCATCCAGCGCCGCCCATGCGGTGAGGTAGGGATCGCCGACTTCGATCAGATCCGGCTGCAATTCCTGCAGGACGTTTCGCCATGGCGCCAGCCGCAGCGGGAAGCGATAGCCTTTGCCAAAGGGCAGGGCGGGCGCTGGCACCGTGTAGATACCGTCATGTTCACCCAGTCTCGCGCCGGGGATCAGCAGGCTGTGGCGAATGGCGTTGCGCTCGCCAAGGCGACGGTGTTTGGCATCCAGGTAAGTCCGCACGCCTCCGCTGGCCGGGGCGTAGAACATGGTGATGTCGGCGATATGCACGGTGAGCAACCCTCCGCTGTGTCGTTCTCCCTTGATTGACCTTTATCCAGAATAGATGTTCGGTCGGGATTGCGCGGTGGGGTGTCAGTCGGGTTTCGTTGAAATGTAGATATTCGCGAGCAGGCTCGCTCCCACAATGGAATGCATTTTCCCTGTGGGAGCGAGCCTGCTCGCGAAGTGGCCAGTCGCCGCAGCTTAAATCCTGAAGCTGCCCACCAGTTGCTTGAGACGCGAAGCCTGCTGCTCCAGATCCGAACACGCGCGCAAGGTCGCCTGCAGGTTTTCCACGCCTTCCTGGTTCAGCGTGTTGATCTCGGTGATATCGACATTGATCGACTCAACCACCGCAGTCTGCTCCTCGGTCGCCGTCGCCACCGACTGGTTCATCCCGTCGATCTCGCCAATGCGCAGGGTCACGCTGTTCAGGCGTTCGCCGGCAAGGTTGGCGATCTCCACGCTGTCCTGGCTGTGGCGCTGGCTGTCGCTCATGGTGCTCACCGATTCCCGCGCGCCGACTTGCAGCTCCTCGATCATGGTCTGCACCTGCTGTGCCGATTCCTGCGTGCGGTGCGCGAGGTTGCGCACTTCGTCAGCCACCACGGCAAAACCACGACCGGCCTCACCGGCACGCGCCGCTTCGATCGCCGCGTTCAGCGCCAACAGGTTGGTCTGCTGGGAAATGCTGGTGATCACTTCGAGAATCTGGCCGATGTTGACGGTCTTGCTGTTCAGCGACTCGATGTTGGTGCTCGACGCGCTGAGCATGCTCGACAACTGGTTCATCGCCTTGATGCTGCGCTCGACCACTTGCTGGCCATCCTCGGCCAGACCCCTGGCATCGCTGGCCTGATTCGACGCTTGGGCGGCGTTGCGGGCAATTTCCTGGGCGGCGGCGCCGAGCTGATTGATCGCGGCGGCAACGCTGCTGGTGCGCGAAGCTTGCTGGTCAGAGTTGTACATCGACGAGTTTGACGCTGCGACCACGCGCAGGGCGACCTCGTTGACCTGGCCGGTGGCCGAGGACACTTCGCGGATCGAGCCGTGAATACGCTCGACGAAGCGGTTGAACGCGGTGCCGAGGATGCCGAATTCATCGTTATTGACGATGTTCAGGCGTTTGGTCAGGTCGCCCTCGCCGTCGGCGATGTCTTCCATGGCACGGGTCATCACGTGCAGCGGCTGGATCAGCAGGCGGATCAGCATGCCGAGCAGGGCGATGATAATTGCCACGGCAATAATGGTTGCGATTACCGCTGAGGTACGGAATTCGCTGAGCATCGAGTAGGCCTGATCCTTGTCGATCGACAGGCCGATGTACCAGTTCACCGACGGCAGGCCCTTGATCGGCGCGAAGGTGACGATGCGGGTTTTGCCGTCGACGCTCACTTCGCTGAAATCGCTGCTGATGCGCGGCGTGTCCTGCGGGTAGGCTTCTTTGAGCGACTTCATCACCAAAGCCTTGTCCGGGTGGACGAGGATCTTGCCGTCGGCGCTGATCAGGAACACGTAGCCCATGCCGTCGAAATCCCGCGCGGCGAGGGTATCGACCAGCGATTGCAGGCTGAGGTCGCCGCCGACCACGCCGACGCTCTGCCCGGCCTTTTTCGAGGCGGTGGCGATGGAGATGATCAACTGGCCGGTGGCCGCATCGATGTAGGGTTCAGTCAGGGTCGAGGTGCTGCTGCTTTCGGCACCTTTATACCAAGGGCGGACGCGCGGATCGAAACCGTCCGGCATCTTCACGTCCGGGCGGATGGTGAAATGCCCGGTGGCATCGCCCAGATAGGTGGCCATGAACGTCGAGGTCAGGCTTTTCTGTTCCAGCAGGCTGGCGACCGTGGCAGGTTCCGGGTTGATGGCGATGTTCTGCGCGGCGTTCTCGATCAGCAGGATGCGCCCGCTGAGCCAGGTCTGGATGTTGCCGGCGGTGACCTCGCCCATTTCGTTGAGGTAGTTGTTCAGATCATCGCGGATCGCATTGCGCTGCAGCCAGTCGTTGTACAACGTGAACGAGGCGAAAGCGGCAATGACGATGAGAGCGGCGGCAAGCAAAATCTTATGGCTGAAGCGCAGGTTTTTGTTCATGGCTTGGGGTTCCGCTAAGGTCTTAATGTCCTGGGCGTGCTTTGATAGAGGCGCGCACTATGGGCAAGGTTGAAAAACTGATATTTCCGGCTCTCCTTAGGGAAATGTGCGACCCGATTTTCTGACGGGTCTGTCCACTTTATGTATCGGCCATGTGTCATCAAAGATTAACCATTGGGTGAGAAAATGCCTGACTCCTCGCAACTCGTTATCGGCGCTGGTCCGGCCGCGCAACCCATCGCTCAGGCCATGCGCCTGGCCAACCGCCACGGGCTGATCGCTGGCGCTACCGGCACCGGTAAGACCGTGACCTTGCAGCGCCTGGCTGAAGCCTTCAGCGACGCCGGTGTGGCGGTGTTCGCCGCAGATATCAAAGGCGACCTGTGCGGCCTCGGTGCCGCCGGCAACCCGCAGGGCAAAGTGGCCGAGCGCATCGCTGGCATGCCTTGGCTCGGTCATACGCCGCAGGCTTATCCGGTGACGCTGTGGGACATCCACGGTGAATCCGGTCATCCGCTGCGCACCACGTTGAGCGAAATGGGTCCGCTACTGATCGGCAGCCTGCTCGAGCTGACCGACAGTCAGCAGTCGGCGCTGTACGCGGCGTTCAAGGTGGCGGATCGCGAAGGGCTGTTGCTGCTGGATCTCAAGGATCTGAAAGCGCTGCTCAGTCACCTCAAGGACAATCCACAGTTGCTCGGCGAAGACGCCGCGCTGATGACCACCGGTTCCAGCCAGGCGCTGCTGCGCCGCTTGGCGACACTGGAACAGCAGGGCGCCGAAGCCCTGTTCGGCGAGCCGGCGCTGCAACTCGAAGACATTCTGCAACCGGGCGCCGATGGCCGTGGACGCATCCATCTGCTCGACGCCAGCCGTCTGGTGCACGAGGCGCCGAAGGTTTACGCAACGTTCCTGCTGTGGCTGCTGGCCGAGTTGTTCGAGCAACTGCCCGAGCGCGGCGATGCTGACAAGCCGCTGCTGGCGCTGTTCTTCGATGAGGCGCACTTGTTGTTCGGCGACACGCCCAAGGCTTTGCAGGAACGCCTGGAGCAAGTGGTGCGCTTGATTCGTTCCAAAGGCGTTGGCGTGTACTTCGTCACTCAGTCGCCGGCGGATCTGCCGGATGACGTGCTGGCGCAGTTGGGCTTGCGTATTCAACACGGCCTGCGTGCGTTCACCGCCAAAGAACAGAAATCCCTGCGCGCCGTGGCGGATGGTTTTCGGCCGAATCCGGCGTTCGACAGTTTGTCGGTGCTGACTGAGTTAGGTATTGGTGAGGCGCTGGTCGGCACGCTGACCGAGAAGGGCACGCCGGAAATGGTCCAGCGCGTGCTGGTGGCGCCGCCGCAATCGCGGATCGGCCCGCTGACTGAAACCGAGCGAACCGTGCTGATCGCCGGCTCACCGTTCAAGGGCCGTTATGACAAGCCGATCGATCGCGAGTCGGCTTATGAGATCTTGATGGGACGCAAAGGGCTGGCGCCCGAGGCTGAAACACCAGCGGGCAAAGCGGCGACTGAAGAGCCGAGCCTGGCTGATCGAGCAGGAGAATTCCTCGGCACGGCGGCAGGGCAGGCGCTGAAATCAGCGATGCGTCAGGCGGCGAATAATCTTGGCAAGCAGTTGGTGCGCGGGTTGATGGGCTCTCTGCTCGGAGGCAGCAAGCGCCGCTGATCTCAGGCGAATCGGAGATCCAAACTGTGGGAGCGAGCCTGCTCGCGAAAGCGCTGTGTCATTCAACATCAATGTCGTCTGACACGGCCTCTTCGCGAGCAGGCTCGCTCCCACATGGGAATGGTGTGCACGGTCAGGTTTTGCTTTTGGCATGCGCCGCCAACCGCTCCAGCGCCGCGCGCAATCCCGGATCGCTGATCCCGTCGGCCGTCGATTGAATCGTCTCCGCCGCACTGCTGGACAAATCCATGGTGTGTCCAACCGCCCGGTGCTGGATGATCGGCGGGCGCACGCTGAATTTGATCCGGGTCAGGTTGGCGAACTCTTCGAACAATTGCAGCTGCCGTTGCAGGCGTTTCTGCTGGTAGCGCAGGCGCGTGGCCCAGTGGCCGTCAGTAACCACCAGCGACAGCTCGCCTTCGCGCCACTTGGCCACCCGGCAATGCTCGCGGGCGGCCGGTTGCAGCTGGCTTTCGAGCAGGCGCTGCAAATGCTCCAGGCGCTGGGCATGGCCGAGGATGGCTTTGAGCGGTTTGGCTTCGCGTAACAGAACGGCGGGTGCTCTGGCCGTGAGAGGGCGAAACGCCATGATCGAACACCTGAGGTAACAGAGGCGCCATGTTAGCAGAAAGCTGTGGAACCACTGGCCCATTGCTTTTGTCCCTGCTTTGCTCATTAAATCAACGCCTGACTTCTTTCCCCCGACGGGTTGAAGTTGAGCAAAACGCCCCTATTTTAAGTGAGCCCCGTCAAAGCGCAGTGCCAGCATCGTGGAACATCGCCACTTTCCTCACCACCGTTTCCGGGTAGAATGCTCGTTCGCATGCGGCCATGAGGGCTGCACGGGCGACTCACGGGGCCGCCCTCCATCCCTTTAGTGTGGAAGATCCTGCCGATATGTTTGCGCCTTTGTTAAAGAAACTTTTTGGAAGCAAGAACGAGCGTGAAGTCAAACGCATGCTCAAGACGGTGCAGCTCGTCAATGCCTTCGAAGAGCAAATGGTGGCCCTTTCGGACGATCAATTGCGCGCCAAGACCGCCGAGTTCAAGGCCCGTATCGCCAAAGGGGAAACCCTCGACAAGCTGTTGCCGGAAGCCTTTGCCGTCGCCCGCGAGGCCGGCAAGCGTGTGATGGGCATGCGCCACTTCGACGTACAACTCGTCGGCGGCATGACTCTGCACGAAGGCAAGATTGCCGAAATGCGCACCGGTGAGGGCAAGACCCTCGTGGCCACCCTGGGTGTTTACCTCAACGCACTGTCCGGCAAGGGCGTGCACGTTGTGACCGTGAACGACTACCTGGCCCGCCGTGACGCCAACTGGATGCGCCCGCTGTATGAATTCCTCGGCCTGACCGTCGGCGTCGTAACGCCGTTCCAGCCGCCGGAAGAGAAGCGCGCCGCCTACGCGGCCGACATCACCTACGGCACCAACAACGAATTCGGTTTCGACTACCTGCGCGACAACATGGCGTTCAGCATGGATGAAAAATTCCAGCGCGAACTCAACTTTGCCGTGATCGACGAAGTCGACTCCATCCTCATCGACGAAGCGCGTACCCCGCTGATCATCTCCGGTCAGGCCGAGGACAGCTCCAAGCTGTACATGGAGATCAATAAACTGATCCCGCAGCTGGAACTGCACGTCGAGGAAGTTGAAGGCCAGGTCACCAAGGCCGGTCACTACACCGTTGACGAAAAGACCCGTCAGGTCGAACTCAACGAAGCCGGTCACCAGTTCATCGAAGAAATGCTCACCCGCGTCGGCCTGCTGGCCGAAGGCGAGAGCCTGTACTCGGCGCACAACCTTGGCCTGCTGACCCACGTCTACGCCGGTCTGCGTGCGCACAAGCTGTTCAACCGCAACATCGAATACATCGTCCAGGACGGTCAGGTCGTGCTGGTCGATGAACACACCGGTCGTACCATGCCGGGTCGTCGTCTGTCCGAAGGCCTGCACCAGGCTATCGAAGCCAAGGAAGGTCTGAACATTCAGGCCGAGAGCCAGACCCTGGCCTCGACCACCTTCCAGAACTACTTCCGTCTGTACACCAAGCTGTCCGGCATGACCGGTACCGCCGACACCGAAGCGTTCGAATTCCACCAGATCTACGGTCTGGAAGTCATGGTCATTCCGCCGAACAAACCGTTGGCGCGTAAAGACTACAACGACCTGGTGTTCCTCACCGCCGAAGAGAAATACGCGGCGATCGTGGCCGACATCAAGGAAAGCATGGCCGCCGGTCGTCCGGTGCTGGTGGGTACCGCGACCATCGAGACCTCCGAGCACATGTCCGAATTGCTCGTCAAAGAAGGCATCGAACACAAGGTTCTCAATGCCAAGTTCCACGAAAAAGAAGCTGAAATCATCGCTCAGGCCGGTCGTCCGGGTGCGCTGACCATCGCCACCAACATGGCCGGTCGTGGTACCGACATCCTGTTGGGCGGCAACTGGGAAGTGGAAGTCGCTTCGCTGGAGAACCCGACTCCTGAACAGATCGCTCAGATCAAGGCCGACTGGCAGAAGCGTCACCAGCAAGTGCTGGAGTCCGGCGGCTTGCAGGTGATCGCTTCCGAGCGTCACGAATCGCGCCGTATCGACAACCAGCTGCGTGGCCGTGCCGGCCGTCAGGGCGATGCCGGTTCGAGCCGCTTCTACCTGTCGCTGGAAGACAGCCTGATGCGCATCTTCGCCTCCGACCGCGTGAAGAACTTCATGAAAGCCCTCGGCATGCAGCCGGGCGAAGCGATCGAGCACCGTATGGTGACCAACGCGATCGAGAAGGCGCAGCGCAAGGTTGAAGGCCGCAACTTCGACATCCGCAAGCAACTGCTCGAGTTCGACGACGTCAACAACGAACAGCGTAAAGTGATCTATCACATGCGTAACACGTTGCTGGCCGCCGACAACATCGGCGAAACCATCGCCGACTTCCGTCAGGACGTGCTCAACGCTACCGTCAGCGCGCACATTCCGCCGCAATCGCTGCCAGAGCAGTGGGACGTGGCCGGTCTGGAAGCGTCGATCGAGAGCGATTTCGGCGTGAAACTGCCGATCCAGCAATGGCTCGACGAAGACGATCACCTGTACGAAGAAACGCTGCGCGAGAAGCTCATGACCGAGCTGGTGGCGGCGTACAACGAGAAGGAAGATCAGGCCGGTGCCGAGGCGCTGCGCTCGTTCGAGAAGCAGATCGTCCTGCGTGTGCTGGACGACCTGTGGAAAGACCACTTGTCGACCATGGATCACCTGCGTCACGGCATTCACCTGCGCGGCTATGCACAGAAGAACCCGAAGCAGGAATACAAGCGTGAGTCGTTCACGCTGTTCTCCGAGCTGCTCGATTCGATCAAGCGCGACTCGATCCGCGTGCTCTCGCACGTTCAGGTTCGCCGCGAAGATCCGGAAGCCGAAGAGCAACGCCTGCGTCAGGAAGCCGAAGCACTGGCGGCGCGCATGCAGTTCGAACACGCCGAAGCGCCCGGGCTGGATCAGCCGGAAGCGTTGGGTGAAGAGGTCGATGTGGCACTGGCCACCGCCGCTGCCCCGGTTCGCAACGAGCAGAAGCTGGGCCGCAACGAACTGTGCTACTGCGGTTCGGGCAAGAAATACAAGCATTGCCACGGGCAGATCCAGTAAAACCCGTTTCAATCGCTGAACACCCCGCGCCGCGACCGGCTCCTGCCGTCGCGGCGTTTTGCCATTTATCCCACCGTCCTTTCCCGTGGCGGTGCTGACATCATTGAGTAAGGAGCGCATTCATGGCTGTTGGTCTTGGTCCTTTGCCAACGTTGCACCCGGTTGCCGGTTTTGAACTCGGTATCGCCTCGGCCGGCATCAAGCGCCCGGGGCGCAAGGATGTAGTGGTGATGCGCTGTGCTGAAGGTTCGACCGTGGCTGGCGTGTTCACCCTGAACGCGTTCTGCGCCGCGCCGGTGATCCTGGCGAAAAAGCGCGTGCACAATGCCGTGCGTTACTTGCTGACCAACACCGGCAACGCCAACGCTGGCACCGGTGAACCGGGCCTGGCCGCTGCCGAGCGCACCACCGCCAAACTGGCCGAGCTGACTGGCGTTGATGCCGATCAGATCCTGCCGTACTCCACCGGTGTAATCGGCGAGCCACTGCCGGTCGAGAAAATCGAAGGCGCACTGCAAGCTGCGCTGGACGACCTTTCGGAAAACAACTGGGAAGCCGCCGCCACCGGCATCATGACCACCGACACGCTGCCGAAGGGCGCCAGCCGCCAGTTCGAGCATGACGGCGTGACCATCACTGTCACCGGCATCAGCAAAGGCGCCGGCATGATTCGCCCGAACATGGCGACCATGCTGGGTTACATTGCCACCGATGCCAAGGTCTCCCGCGAGGTGCTGCACAACCTGATGCTCGACGGCGCCAACAAGTCGTTCAACCGCATCACCATCGACGGCGACACCTCGACCAACGACTGCTGCATGCTGATCGCCACTGGCAAGGCCGCGCTGCCCGAGATCACCCGCGCTGAAGGCGAGCTGTTCGGCAAGCTGAAGCAAGCGGTGTTCGAAGTGTGCATGGACGTCGCCCAGGCCATCGTGCGCGACGGCGAAGGCGCGACCAAGTTCGTCACCGTTGAAGTGAATGGCGGCGGCAACCATCAGGAATGCCTGGACGTCGGCTACACCGTGGCGCACTCACCGCTGATCAAGACTGCGCTGTTCGCCTCCGACCCGAACTGGGGCCGTATCCTCGCCGCCGTGGGCCGTGCCGGTGTGCCGGACCTGAACGTGAGCAAGATCGACGTATTCCTCGGCGACGTGTGCATCGCCAGCCGTGGCGCTCGCGCCGCGACCTACACTGAAGCCCAGGGTTCGGCGGTGATGCAGCAGGAAGAAATCACCATTCGCATCGAACTGGGTCGCGGTGATTGCAGCGAAACCATCTGGACCACCGACCTGTCGCATGAGTACGTGAAGATCAACGCTGAATACCGTACTTGACCTGATCCGGGACCGAGCCGCTCCATTCGCGAGCAGGCTCGCTCCCACAGGGTATTCTCGCTGCAGCTCGGTTCTCTGTGGGAGCGAGCCTGCTCGCGAAAGCGGCGGTCCAGACACAACCCATTCAGAAGCATTCCTCTGACGAAAAGGCGCCACACCATGTCCCTGCACCTGATCATCGGCGACAAACTGCTTTCCTCCTGGTCCCTGCGTGCGGCACTGGCGCTGGAGATGACCGGCGCACCCTACAGCGAAGAGCTGATCAAGCTCGGCAAGCCCGACACCCGCGAGCGCCTGCTCAAGCATTCGCCGACCGGCAAAGTGCCGCTGCTGCAAACCACCCGTGGCACGATTGCCGATTCGCTGGCCATCGCTGAATATCTCGCCGAACAGTTTCCGTCCGAGCAACTCTGGCCGAGCGATACCTTCGCCCGCGCCCAGGCCCGCTCGGCCTGCGCACAGATGCACAGCGGCTTCTTCGCCATGCGCAATCACATGCCGTTCAACCTCAGCCAGGACGCACCGCTGAACCCGGTGCCGCCGGAAGTGAAGGTGGATATCGAACGCATGCTCGCGCTATGGGCCGAATGCCGCGCAGCAGCCACGGAAGAGGGGCCATACCTGTTCGGTCGTGTCAGCCTCGCCGACGCCTTTTTCGCGCCGATCGCCGTGCGCCTGCGCACCTATCAGGTGAAGTTGCCGGCAGTCGACGAAGCTTATGTTGAAACCCTCTACCAATGGCCCGCCTTCAAGGCGTGGCAAAAGGCTGGACTGGAGGAATTGAATCCGTGAAACGCGTCCACGTCGCCGCTGCCGTCATCCGTGACGGTGCCGGCAAAATTCTTATCGCCCGCCGTGCCGACACCCAGCATCAGGGCGGCTTGTGGGAGTTTCCCGGTGGCAAGGTCGAGGCTGACGAATCGGTCGAATCGGCACTGGCTCGCGAGCTGCACGAAGAGTTGGGCATCGTCGTTGATGCTGCGCGGCCGCTGATCAAGGTTCGCCACGATTACCCGGACAAACAGGTGTTGCTGGATGTCTGGGAAGTCTCGGCGTTCACCGGCGAACCCCATGGCGCAGAAGGCCAGCCTTTGGCTTGGGTCTCTGCCAGGGAGTTGATCAACTATGAGTTCCCGGCGGCCAATCAGCCGATCGTCGCGGCAGCGCGCTTGCCTGCCGAATACCTGATCACTCCGGAAGATCTGGAAGGCCCGGCACTGTTGCGCGGCATCCAGAAGGCGATCGCCGGCGGCGTCAAATTGATCCAGCTGCGCGCACCCAACGGCTACGACCCGAAATACCGTGATCTGGCGGTGGATGCGGTGGGCCTGTGCGCGGGCAAGGCACAGTTGATGATCAAAGGGCCGTTCGAATGGCTCGGCGATTTTCCGTCTGCCGGTTGGCACATCACCGCTGCGCAACTGCGTAAATACGCGGCGGCAGGACGTCCGTTGCCGGCCGAGCGCTGGCTCGCGGCGTCGTGCCATAACGCCGAAGAGCTGGCGCTGGCCGAGCAGATGGACGTCGACTTTGTCACCCTGTCGCCGGTGCAGCCGACGCTGACGCACCCGGATGCACAGCCGTTGGGGTGGGAGCAGGCACAGGCATTGATCGACGGTTTCAGTAAACCGGTGTTCCTGCTCGGTGGAGTAGGGCCGGCGGAGCGCGAGAAGGCGTGGGGTGCTGGGGCTCAGGGTGTGGCGGGGATTCGGGCGTTCTGGCCAGAAGCTTGATTCTCGATTGAGGCTACCGGCCTCTTCGCGAGCAGGCTCGCTCCCACAGTGGATTGCATTTCTCCAGTCAGAATGCAGGCAAATGTGGGAGCGAGCCTGCTCGCGAAGGCGTCCTGACAGGCGCTACTTTCCTTCAGGTTTCGCCGCCGGCTGCCACAAAATCTCCGCAACCCCCTGCCGCCGCGCAATCAACCGCGCCACAACAAACAGCAAATCCGACAACCGATTGATATACGCCAGGCCAACCCCGGCCAATGGCTCCAGCGCATTCAAATGCTGACAGCGGCGCTCGGCACTGCGCGCCAGACTGCGGCAGACATGCGCCTGCGCAATCAGCATCGAACCACCCGGCAAGATGAAGTTTTCCAGCGGCCCCAGCTCTTCATTCCACACATCGATCGCCGCTTCCAGCCGCTCGATTTCGGCCTCGTTGAGAGCCTGATATTCCGGCATCGCCAGTTCACCGCCGAGGTCGAACAGGCGATGCTGACACGGCGCCAGCACGTCGATGATTTCATTCAGCCCCGGATGCACTGCGCGCTCGGCGAGCAAACCGGCGAGCAACACGCCGACCTGACTGTTCAGCGTATCGACCTCGCCGATCGCCTCGATGCGCGGGTGATCCTTGGGGACGCGACGGCCGTCACCGAGGCCGGTCTCGCCTTTGTCGCCGGTGCGGGTGTAGATCTTCGACAGGCGAAAGCCCATGGGTTACCTCGGTAGTGAATTGGTTTCGGTGGTCAACGGCGCCGGTTGCGCGAGCGGCAAGCGCAGGGTGAAGCAAGTACCCTGACCGGGTGCCGACTGCACTTCCATCTGGCCTTTGTGGTTGTTGGTGATAATGAAGTACGACACCGACAGACCAAGCCCCGTGCCCTGGCCGATTTCCTTGGTGGTGAAGAACGGCTCGAAGGTACGCTTGCGCACGTTCTCGCTCATGCCGATGCCGTTGTCCTCGACCTGAATCTCGGCCCACGGCGGATTAAGCCGGGTGCGCAGAATGATCCGCCCCGGTTCGCTGTCGTCTTCGCGCTGGTGGATCGCCTGTGCGGCGTTTTTCAGCAGGTTGAGCAGCACCTGTTCCAGCTCGTTGGCGGTGCCCGGCACTGGGCCCAGTGCCGGGTCGAACTGGCGGATGATTGCCTGGCCCTTGAAGTCGAAACCGATGGCCAGATCGAAGTCGTTACCGGCGATTTCCACGGCTTGATCGATCAGCGCCGGCAGATCGCACGGCGCCATTTGCCGGGTGCTGCGGCGGCTGAAGCTGAGCATGTGCGTGACGATCTTCGCCGCGCGGGCGCCGGCCTGCTGAATGCCGTCGAGCAATTGCGGGACTTCGCGGCCTTGCAGGTAGCGGTTCACCGTGTCCAGTTCGATGCCCAGTTGCTCGGCGGTCTCGATGTTCTTCGGCAGATCCGCCGACAGCCGCCGACGAATGTTCTGCACGTTGTGCAGGATCGCGCCGAGCGGGTTGTTGATTTCGTGGGCCATGCCGGCCGCAAGGCCACCGACCGAGAGCATCTTTTCTGACTGCACCATCATTTCTTCCAGCGACAGACGCTGAGTGATGTCATCGATTCGGATCACCACGCCACGCCCGGCACCGCCCATCAGCGGATAAAACGTCAGCGCATAATGCTTGGGTTCATCGTCCTTGAACCACGTCACCCGGTCGACTTTGGCCACGGTGTGTTGTTCGACGGTGGCCTTGAGCTGCGGCAAGAATGGTTTGAGCGGCTCGAAGGCGAGGAAGATCGGCTGGTTCAGCGCCTCATCCAGGCGTGTGCCGGAGAGGGCGCTGGCTTCCTGGTTCCACTGGGTGACGTAAAGCTGCTCATCGAGAGCGATCAGCGCCGACGGCATCGAGTCAATGATGCTATTGAGGTAATTCTGGAAGCCGGTGAGTTTCTTCTCGATCTTACTGCGCACCTGGACTTCCAGCTCCAGTTTGCGGTTGGTGTGGCGGGTTTCCTCGGCCAGCCCCTGCGCCTGGTCGTAGGCGGCCTGCGAGTCGTCGCGGGCGCGTTTCAATTGCTGCTCGCGGGCTTCGATGCGCGAAAGCATGGTGTTGAACGCCTCGGCCAGGCTGCCGATTTCGTCATGGTTGCCGCGTGCAGCGCGCAGGGCGTAGTTCTCTTCGCGGGTGACCTGCCGCGACAGTTCTTCGAGCTGATGAATCGGCCGGGTAATCAGGCGCTTGATCTGCCGGGCGATGACCAGCCACAGCAGTACGCTGAAGATCAGGATGCCGAGGCTGGCGGTCAGAGTGCCGGTGTAGAACGCCATCGGCAGTTCGCTGCTGGCGACCAGCAACAGATGCCCCGGCGCGGCACCGGGGCGGGGCAGGGTGATCAGTTGATTGCTGCGAAACTCGGTGAGTTGCCAGGCTTCGACGTGGCGGTAGCGCTCGGGCAGGCTGAGTTTTTCGCCGCGCTGCACTTGCGCCAGGCGTTCACCCTTGCCGTCGTACAGGGCGGCGGCGCGCAGCGGTGAATAACTGTCGAGCTCCTTGAGCAGGCGCTCGGCGCTGCGCGGCGACTCCAGCGCATCGCTGACCAGACTCGGATTGGCGATCAGCCGGCCGATGGTCTGCAGGGCCTGAGGCGCCATGCTTTCCTGAGAAATGTAGTAGGCGGCGCTGATAAAGGTCAGGTTGGCGACCAGCAGAACCGTGGTCAACAACACCAGCAGGGCGGCCAGCAGTTTCTGGCCGACCGGCAGGTTTTCAAGGCGCTGGCGCAATGGCATCAGGTTTATCGCAGCAGGGGAACAAGTGGTCAGCCTAGCGGCTGCTCAGTCGCTGGGCAATCCACGCTTGTGCAGATGAGCGATCAGGCGTTGCTGCAACTGGTGCAGATGCGGCAGATGCAACTGATGGCGCTCGGCAACTTTGCAGGCGTGGCCCAACAGATAGCTGATCTCGGTGCGGCGCTGGTTGGCGACGTCCTGATACATCGAAGAGTAATTGGCAGCGGTGGCGTGGATCACTCGTTCGACTTCCGCTTGCAGGTTTTGCGCCGCAGCCGGCTGGCCGCAGCTCTCCAACAGTTCAGCCAGTTCGGCGCAGAGCGTGGCGACTTCGCAGTGATGCTCGCTCAGCCCGCCGTTGCGGCAATCGTGCAGCACGGTCAGCGGGTTGATCGCGCAGTTCAGCGCCAGTTTGCGCCACAGTCGAGTGAGGATGTCAGCGCTCCACTCATGGGGGATGTTCGCCGCTTGCAGATCGTCCAGCCAGACCGGCGCCAGCGGATTTGCCGCATCGCCCAGCCAGTTGAAACCGTGACCGGCAAACACCACGCGCCAATCGCCATCACGGAACGCGCCCTCGGTGCTGGAAGCGCTGATGCAGCGCGCTTGCGGCACGCGCGCGGCGACGGCGTCCTGACTGCCGAGGCCGTTCTGCAGCAGGATCAGTTCGGCGTCCGGAGCAAGGCGGGAAGCGAGGCGGGCGACGGCCTCTTCGGCGTCATAGGCCTTGCACGCAACCAGCAATCGGCGAATCGGCTCGGGGCTGTCCGGGGTTTCGCCGGGAACTGCATAGGTATGAGCTTGTCCGTTTTCTACCAGGGTCAATCCGCCCACTGCCTCGTAGCTTTGCAAGCGCGCCGCATCACGCAGGATCAGGCGCACCGGCAAGCCGGCGCGAGCCAGACGTGTCGCCCAGAGTGTGCCGAGGCTGCCGGCGCCAAGTACGTGCCAGGTGGTCGACATCAGTTTTTTGCTCGATTGCTTGCAGGCATGTGCGGCTCGCCGTATCGGTAGGAAAAGACCCGTTATAATGAGCCCGATTTTAACCGCAAGCCAAGCGCGCTCCATCCACATCGAGCGCGCCTTTTTATTGGAGAGATTACATGCCGTCGTTCGACGTGGTATCCGAACTGGACAAACACGAACTCACCAACGCGGTCGAGAACGCCGTGAAGGAACTCGATCGTCGTTATGACCTGAAAGGCAAAGGCAGCTTCGAGTTCAAGGAAAAAGACCTGACCGTCAGCCTCACCGCCGAAGCCGCTTTCCAGCTCGAAGCGATGATCGAAATCCTCAAGCTGGCGCTGACCAAGCGCAAGATCGACGTGCAGTGCCTCGAGGTCAAGGATGCTTACGCGTCCGGCAAGCTGATGAAGCAGGACGCCATCCTCAAGGAAGGCATCGACAAAGAGCTGGCGAAGAAGATCGTCGGCCACATCAAGGAAGCCAAGCTCAAGGTCCAGGCCGCGATTCAGGGCGAGCAGGTGCGTGTCACCGGCAAGAAGCGCGACGATTTGCAGGAAGCCATCGCGGCCCTGCGTGCCAAGGAATTCGGCATGCCGCTGCAGTTCAACAACTTCCGCGACTAAGCTTGGTCTGAAGGCTATGTGGGAGCGAGCCTGCTCGCGAATGCGGTGTTTCATTCAGCGAAAAGTTGACTGACACGCCGCATTCGCGAGCAGGCTCGCTCCCACAGTTGTTTTGAATACACCCCGGGAAGCCGGAAATCAGGAGATAGAACATGGATTTGAATGCGGAAGTGGACCACCTGGTCAAGGCGTCCCAGGCGTGGATCCCGATGATCATGGAATACGGCAGTCGCGTACTGCTGGCGGTGATTACCCTGGCCATCGGCTGGTGGCTGATCAACAAAGTCACGCAAAAACTCGGCGGTCTGCTGGCTCTGCGCAATGCCGATCTGGCGCTGCAAGGCTTCATCAGCAGCCTGGCCAACATCATTCTCAAGGTGCTGCTGATTGTCAGCGTCGCGTCGATGATCGGCGTCGAAACCACCTCGTTCGTCGCGGCCATCGGTGCTGCGGGTCTGGCGATCGGCTTGGCCTTGCAGGGCAGCCTGGCGAACTTCGCTGGCGGTGTGCTGATTCTGCTGTTCCGCCCGTTCCGCATCGGTGACTGGATCGAAGCCCAAGGTGTAGCGGGTACCGTCGACAGCATCCAGATTTTCCACACTGTGCTGCGCACCGGCGACAACAAGACCATCATCGTGCCCAACGGCAATCTGTCGAACGGCATCATCACCAACACCAACCGTCAGCCAACCCGCAAAGTCGTGTTCGATGTGGGCGTGGATTACGAAGCGGATCTGCAGAAGGCCCGTCAGGTATTGCTGGATCTGGCCAAGGATCCCCGAGTCATGCAGGACCCGGAGCCACAGGCAGTGATTTCGACATTGGGTGACAGCTCGATCACTGTTTCCCTGCGGGTATGGGTGAAAACTGCGGACTATTGGGATGTGATGTTCATGTTCAATGAACAGGCGCGAGATCGTTTGAAGAGTGCCGGTATTGATATTCCGTTTCCGCAGCGGGTTATACGTGTAGTGCAGGAATCGGCGACACAATGATAGGTTGCTAGCTAAGTACTAGCTTTGCTAGTCAGTCTTTTAAATAAGTGAAAATAAAAAGGCCCATCCGAAGATGGGCCTTTTTTTATGCTTTGAAACTAACCACTGACAATTACAAGATGTTCAGCGGGTACTCGGTGATCAGACGGAACTCTTTGACATCGCCTTCACCTTCATCAGCGTTGGCAACGTGCCATGCTTGACGAATGCGGAAGGACAAGTCTTTGGCCGGGCCGCTCTGAACAACGTACTTGGCTTCAAAGTTGGTTTCGTGGTGTTTGCCATCTTCACCATACAGACCGGCGTATGCGCTGCCTGCTGGAGTGTTGGTACCGTCAATGTCCCAACCTTTGACGTAACGAACCATGAAGCTAAGGCCTGGAACACCGTACTCGGCCATTTTCAGGTCATAACGAGCCTGGATGGATTTCTCGCCAGGGGCGTTGAAGTCAGAGTACTGGATCGAGTTGGCGAGGAAGATCGAGTCGCCGCCACGGTTGTTCTTGCCCACACCGATGTAGTCGAACGGGGTATCGCCGTTGACCTTCTGGAAGCCCAGGGTAAAGGTGTGTGCCTTCAGGAACGACAGCGCGGTAGCCAGCGAGAATGCGGTGTTGCTGATGTCGCCCGCTTCAGCGCTGCCGGTGTCGGTGGTGCGGTAGATGTTGAAGTCGGTGTTCAGTGAAGTATCACCACCGAACGGGGTGGTCAGGTTCACGTTGGCGTAGTACTGGTTCCAGATGTCTTCCAGCTTGGCGCCGTACAGCGATGCACTGAGGTTGTCAGTGATCGAGTACTTGCCGCCGAAGTAGTCGATGTTGTTCGCTTCAACACCGGCGTAGGTAGCGTAGAGGCCGCCATCGCGTGCGTTCTTGTCCTGGCTGGAGCCGGAGTAGAAGTGGCCGGCTTCCAGGTCCAGATCTTTCACTTCGCTGCTCTGCAACTGGAAGCCAGTGGCAGTTTGCGGAAGGATGCGGGAACCACCGACAGCGAACACTGGAGAAGTGCTTGGCTGCATGTCGCCGAATTTCAGTTCGGTCTTGGAGACACGGAACTTGATGGAAGCGCCTGCCTTGCCCTGACTGTCGTTGACGTCGCGGGCATAGCCGTTGGCCTTGACGGTATCGCTACGGCTCATGTTGCCAGTACCGGAAGTACCGTCACCGCCATCCAGTTTCAAGGCCAGATAGCCGTATGCATCAATACCTACACCCACGGTGCCCTGGGTATAACCGGAGGTGAAGTTGCCGAGGAAACCCTGGGTCCAGTCTT
Organism: Pseudomonas triticicola; assembly: GCF_019145375.1. NCBI lineage: Bacteria > Pseudomonadati > Pseudomonadota > Gammaproteobacteria > Pseudomonadales > Pseudomonadaceae > Pseudomonas > Pseudomonas triticicola. The sequence continues at coordinate 61,442 of NZ_JAHSTX010000001.1, forward strand.
TCTGGTCACGGCCACCGTTCTTGTTGTCGCGGTTGAAGTAGTAGTTCTTCAACGTCTCGGTGAGTTTCGCACCTTCAACAAAACCTTTGGCTTCTGCCTGGTCATCTACGAACGGGGCGGCCGTAGCCAACTGCGAACTGGCTGCTGCTGCAACTGCCAGTGCGATCATGCTCCACTTCATCACGCGCATCGTGATTTGCTCCTTTGGTTTTAGAAGAGTACTGCCGTCCCACCTGTTTTATTATCTGGGCGGCTCTTTCTTTTTGTGTCGGCGCAAACTTATATCACGCCGACAATGTTGGCGATACTTGCGAAACCAACCTTTCAGCTTCTTTACGGCGTTGTCGCAAAAGGAGCGCTGGATGTCGCAAATTCACAGTACCAATGCAGCCGGACTGACAACTTTATCGCTGTTTTCGAGCCTTTTTGCATCAGTAAAAAAGAGTCCCTGGCAAAACACTTGAATCTCCATCGGGCAACCCTGCCACTGTTTTTATTGGCTTCAGGCGACCACTTCCAGTGGTGCGCTTATAGTCCATACCGTTACGAATGCAACAAGCGTGCACAAACCGCAAAATCGCTGCGGTTATTTTTTTCCTTGGCGTCCGGATATGTGAAAACCTTGTGAAAACGGGGCCTCGGGGCTGTTTTGTTGCGGGCTTGACGATGATCTCCCAATGGTGTTGCAACGCACCAAAGGCGCGCAGGACAACCAAAAACGTTACCGGTTCACCCCGCATTGAGTATTTGGCGGATGCCCGACCCACTGAGCGTAGACGTGTTGTGCAGTTTTGGTGCAAAAAAATCACCATCGGGCCCGAGTAAAACTGGCGCCGCCCGATTCGAGGGTCGACAGATCAGGGGTTTTCATGCGGATCTTCACGTCAAGGCTCATGTCCGGGGCTGTATTGGTGCGTCGGCGAGATAAATGTCTTATGTAGGCGCGCTTACTGAATTACTGTCGGAGGGAAGCGTGAAGCCCGCTGCATTCGCAGGTATGCTGCCGTTCTGTCGCTTGGCGCGCTGCTTTTACGGCGCCGCCGCTAAGCTGAGTCATAGGATCAGCGGGAGTGCTCACAGTGTTTGCTTTGGATTCACGACTTCAACAGGACGCCCTGGTCATCGGCGACTTTCCGTTGTGCCGGCTGTTGCTGACCAACGACAGCAATTACCCTTGGTTCATCCTGGTACCTCGGCGCGAGGATATCAGCGAGTTGTTTCAGTTGGATGTCGCCGATCAGCAACGGTTATGGCGGGAAACCACCACCCTTGCCGAGTTACTCAAGGATTCGTTCGACGCCGACAAGCTGAACGTGGCAACCCTGGGTAACGTTGTCAGTCAGTTGCACATGCATGTCATCGTGCGTAAACGCGACGACGCCGCTTGGCCGGCGCCGGTCTGGGGCAGACACCCGGCCAAGCCGTACAGCGCGGAACAGGTAGCAGCCATTCGCGAGCGCTTGCGTATGGTGCTGACCGAAGAATTCACCTTTGTGGAGGGCTGAGTCATGAGCCTTGAAGAGCGCGTAACCGATCTGGAAAGCCGTCTGGCCTTTCAGGATGACACCATTCAGGCATTGAACGATGTGCTGGTGGCCCAGCAGAGAGTCATCGAGCGCCTGCAGTTGCAGATGGAGGCGCTGATCAAGCGTCACGAAGAAATGGTCGGGCAGTTCAGTGCTTTTGAAGAAGATGCGCCACCGCCGCATTATTGAGTCATTCGGCAGGCATAAAAAAACCGCGGACAGCCAGGCTGTTCGCGGTTTTTTTGCTTTGGATCAGCGACGCGGCAGAGCGGCGATCACGTCCTCGGCTTGCAGGCCCTTGTCGCGGTTCATCACCGAGAACTCGACGCGCTGGCCTTCCACCAGAACACGGTGGCCTTCGCCACGAATGGCGCGAAAGTGCACGAAAATATCATCGCCGGAATCCCGGGAGATAAACCCGAAACCCTTGGAAGTGTTGAACCACTTCACGGTGCCGGTATCGCGATTGCTCATGTCATAGGTAGTCGGCGCAGCGGCCGGTGACGATTTGTAGAAGCTGACAGCCAAATGCAGCAGCACGGCAACCAGGGCGATCACCAGGCTGAACAACACCGCCGGCTGGCCAGCGATGACCGGCATCGGCGCGATCAGGGTCAAAGTTTGCAGGACGACGGTCAGTACCAGAAGGGCGCTGACCAGATTTTGCAGATGCTGGCGCGGGCCTTTGTTCCAGTAAGGAATCACTGGAGCGATGACCAGGTTCAGCAGGCCGAAAAAGGCCAGGTAAAGTGCATCGGGCTGTTGCAGGTAAGGAACGGCTTCGGCTTTCAGGCTGGGTATGAACGACAGCAGCAAGGCTGCTGCGCCCATTAGCAGGTGGACGATTTTCAACATTTTGATTGGCTCACGTTATGACGGCTCACAAGGAAGAGCTGAAGGCGCACGGTTCGCTTCAGGACAAAATAAGAGGCGGTGGACACGTACACGGCATCAGCCTATGCGCAACACCCCGGAAAATGGGGCATTGCGACACACTGCCTATTTAACAGCAAAGCCTGCGGCTACTCAAATCAGCCCGGCCAGCGGCAGAGAAACGGTCGATTTGTCGCAGTTCGATCACGGATTGATAGCTGCGAGCCGGCGCTTGCCTTGCTAAAGTGGGGCTGAACCTGCTGGATGAATTCAATCACTGTTAGGGGGTAAGCATGGCAATTGATATCGGTATCAGTGAAGAAGACCGCAAATCCATCGTCGAAGGGCTGTCGCGACTGCTGTCGGACACCTATGTGCTGTATCTGAAAACCCATAACTTTCACTGGAACGTCACCGGCCCGATGTTCCGCACGCTGCACCTGATGTTTGAAGAGCAATACAACGAGCTGGCGTTGGCCGTCGATTCGATCGCCGAGCGTATCCGTGCGTTGGGCTTCCCGGCGCCGGGTGCCTACGCGACCTATGCGCGTCTTTCTTCTATTAAAGAAGAAGTCGGTGTGCCGAGCGCCGAAGACATGATCAAGCAATTGGTCGAAGGCCAGGAAGCGGTGACCCGTACCGCGCGCGGCATTTTCCCGTTGCTGGACAAGGTCAGCGATGAGCCGACCGCTGACCTGCTGACCCAGCGCATGCAAGTGCACGAGAAAACCGCATGGATGCTGCGCGCGCTGCTCGAGGAATGACCCGGCCGCTGCGGACGGCGTGAGGTCGTCCGCATGCTCTCCAGACTCTTACCGTTGTCGTTGGCTTATCCTACGAGGCTGGTCAACAAGTCGTATGGCGCTAACTTTGTCACTGGGTTTTTATGAGGGCGCAGGATGTTGCCTTATAAATCAGCAGTCATGGCAAAGGAGTGTCAACGCTATGGTAGAAGGAGAAAGGCGAAGCGACAGGATGTCGGCTTCGCGGCACGTAATCAAAGTCGACCCGTTTGTCAGCGAGTTCGACATGAATCTGATCCGGCCGCTGTCGCGGTCTATTCGCCTCAACGGTTTTGCGACCTGCCTGCGCCTGGAGCAGGTCTACTGGAACATCCTCGGCGGCATGGCCGAGGACAATCATTGTTCGATCAGCACACTGTTATCCCACGTTGATCGCGAGGTGCATCTGCGCTACGGCGGGGTGAAGAATTTCAGTGCGCTGGTACGGGTGGTTTGTGTCATGAACGGGATCAAAGGCCTGGCACCCGCAGTTTCGCGTTGAAATGCCGGTTGCAACGAGGTTGCAGGCTGTGCAGTGTTACGGCTGCACAGCCTGCATTTAATCGATATAATCCCGCGCTTTCGCCGCAAAGCCCCGCGCGCGGCAGCAATCTGATCGCCGAGACACCTCCATGCCAATGTACGATTACCAATGTGCTTCCTGTGGTCATCAGTTGGAAGCCATTCAGAAGATCAGCGACGCACCGTTGGTCGACTGCCCTGCCTGCCAGGCGCCCGAACTGAAGAAGCAGCTGTCCATGCCGGGTTTTCGCCTCAGCGGCAACGGTTGGTACGAGACCGACTTCAAGACCGGAGCCAAGAAGAATCTGGCCGGTGGCGACAAAGCTGACTAGGGTTCCAACCCTGAACGAACGACACGCGTGAGTTTCCGCCTTGCTTGATGGCGGCGGGATCTCCACCGAATTTCGAATTACGAGAAGCGAACCACACCATGATGCGCAGCCACTATTGCGGCCAACTGAACGAAAGCCTGGAAGGCCAGGAAATTACCCTTTGCGGATGGGTTCACCGTCGCCGCGACCACGGCGGGGTGATTTTCCTCGACATCCGTGATCGTGATGGTCTGGCCCAGGTGGTGTTCGATCCGGATCGCGCCGAGAGCTTCGCCGCCGCCGACCGCGTACGCAGCGAATACGTCGTGAAGATCACCGGCAAGGTGCGTCTGCGTCCGGCCGGCGCGACCAACGCCAACATGGCCTCGGGCATGATCGAAGTGCTGGGTTATGAACTGGAAGTGCTGAACGAGTCGGAAACCCCGCCGTTCCCGCTCAACGAGTTCTCCGACGTCGGCGAAGAAACCCGCCTGCGCTATCGCTTCCTCGACCTGCGTCGTCCGGAAATGGCCGAGAAGCTGCGTCTGCGTTCGCGCATGACCACCAGCATCCGTCGCTTCCTCGACGAGAACGGCTTCCTCGACGTCGAAACGCCGATCCTGACCCGGGCCACCCCGGAAGGCGCGCGTGACTATCTGGTGCCGAGCCGTACCCACGCCGGTTCGTTCTTCGCCCTGCCGCAATCGCCGCAGCTGTTCAAGCAACTGCTGATGGTGGCCGGCTTCGACCGTTACTACCAGATCGCCAAGTGCTTCCGCGACGAAGACCTGCGTGCCGACCGTCAGCCGGAATTCACCCAGATCGACATCGAGACCAGCTTCCTCGATGAAAAAGAGATCATGGGCCTGACCGAGCAGATGATCCGCAACCTGTTCAAGGAAGTGCTGGATCTGGAATTCGGCGAATTCCCGCACATGACCTTCGAAGAAGCCATGCGCCGCTACGGTTCGGACAAGCCGGACCTGCGTATTCCGCTGGAACTGGTTGATGTTGCCGACCAGCTCAAAGAAGTCGATTTCAAGGTGTTCAGCGGCCCGGCCAACGATCCGAAGTGCCGCATCGCCGCACTGCGCGTTCCAGGCGGGGCGAGCATGCCGCGCAAGCAGATCGACGACTACACCAAGTTCGTCGGCATCTACGGTGCCAAGGGCCTGGCGTACATCAAGGTCAACGAGCGTGCTGCCGGTGTTGAAGGTCTGCAATCGCCGATCGTGAAGAACATCCCTGAAGACAAGCTCAACGTGATCCTTGATCGCGTTGGCGCAGTCGATGGCGACATCGTGTTCTTCGGTGCCGACAAGGCCAAGATCGTCAGCGAAGCCCTGGGCGCGCTGCGTATCAAACTCGGTCACGACCTGAAGCTGCTGACCTGCGAGTGGGCGCCAATGTGGGTCGTCGACTTCCCGATGTTCGAAGAGAACGACGACGGCAGCTTCTCGGCGCTGCACCACCCGTTCACTGCACCGAAGTGCACCCCGCAGGAACTCGAAGCCAACCCGGCCGGCGCACTGTCCCGTGCGTACGACATGGTGTTGAACGGCACCGAGCTGGGCGGCGGTTCGATCCGTATCCACCGCAAGGAAATGCAGCAAGCGGTATTCCGCCTGCTGGGCATCAACGAAGCGGAACAGGAAGAGAAGTTCGGCTTCCTGCTCGACGCGCTGAAGTACGGTGCACCGCCGCACGGTGGTCTGGCCTTCGGTCTGGACCGTCTGGTGATGCTGATGACCGGCGCCCAGTCGATCCGTGAAGTGATCGCCTTCCCGAAAACCCAGAGTGCTGCCGACGTGATGACGCAGGCTCCGGGCGTAGTGGATGCCAAGGCACTGCGCGAGCTGCACATTCGCCTGCGCGAAACGCCAAAGGCTGAGTAAGACGGGCCTGAAGGCGCATCTTCGGATGCGCCTTTTTTCTTTCTCAGGTCGAATTTTTCAATTGCCGGCCGCTGCCTCGGCGGGGCGGGCAAGGTTTCAAAAAGCATTCGGAGCAAGTTATGGCAGGTCATTCCAAGTGGGCAAACATCAAGCACCGCAAAGAACGTCAGGATGCCAAGAGGGGCAAGATCTTCACCAAGTGGATCCGTGAACTGACCGTTGCGGCCCGTCAGGGTGGCGGCGATCCGGGTTCCAACCCGCGTCTGCGTCTGGCTCTGGACAAGGCGTTGAGCGCCAACATGAGTCGCGACATCATCGATCGCGCCGTTGCGCGCGGTGCCGGTGCCACTGAAGCGGACAACGTTGAAGAACTGACCTACGAAGGTTACGGCCCGGGCGGCGTGGCGGTGATGGTCGAGTGCATGACTGACAACCGTAACCGCACTGCCGCAGCCGTGCGTCACGCGTTCAGCAAGTGTGGCGGCAACCTCGGCACCGATGGTTCGGTGGCGTATCTGTTCGAGCGCAAGGGCCAGATCAGTTTCGCCCCGGGTGTCGATGAAGACGCACTGACCGAAGCAGCGCTGGAAGCCGATGCCGATGACGTGGTCACCCACGAAGATGGTTCGATCGACGTATTTACCTCGTTCACCGGTTTCTATGCGGTGCGCAACGCGCTGGAAGCGGCCGGGTTCAAGGGCGACGACGCGGAAATCGTCATGCAGCCGACCACCAGCGCCGAGCTGGATCTGGAAGGTGCGGAGAAGGTGCTCAAGCTGATCGACATGCTTGAGGACCTGGACGACGTGCAGAACGTCTATTCCAACGCGGATATCCCGGAAGACGTCGCCGCTCAGCTTGGCTGATGTAAATAGAAAGGTTGCAGTTTTTTGCTGGCTCTACACTTCCTCTGTAGGAGCTGCCGAAGGCTGCGATCTTTTGATCTTTTAAAAACACAAAGATCGCAGCCTTCGGCAGCTCCTACATGTACCCTCAGCTTTCGCATCATTTTCTGCAGGCGTTATGACTCTAATTCTTGGTATCGACCCCGGTTCGCGCATCACCGGTTACGGGATCGTTCGCGATACCGGGCGGGGCGGCTGCATCTATGTGGCCTCGGGCTGCATTCGCACCGGGTCCGGCGAGCTGCATGAACGTCTGCAAATTGTCTATCGCGGCGTGCGCGAAATCATCAAGACCTACGGCCCGGTGACCATGGGCATCGAAAAGGTGTTCATGGCGAAAAACGCCGACTCGGCGCTGAAGCTCGGACAGGCGCGGGGCGCTGCGATTGTCGCCGGCGCCGAAGAGTGTCTGGAAATCGCCGAGTACACCGCCACGCAAGTCAAGCAGGCCGTCGTCGGCACCGGTGCGGCCAATAAGGAGCAGGTGCAGATGATGGTCATGCACATGCTCAAGTTGACCAGCAAGCCGCAGATCGACGCCTCCGACGCCCTCGCGATCGCCATTTGCCATGCGCATACGCGCTCAAGCCTGCTGCCGCACGGGCTGGGAACCGCACGCAGTCGTGGCGGGCGCCTGCGTCTCTGATAGCATCAGCATCAATTTTCCTGAAAGTGGTTTTGCGGCGCCTGTGTTGCCGGCGTGCAAGCCACCTTCAATCGTCGCCAGCCCACGGCTGGCCAGCGCTCAAGGATTCAAAACGTGATTGGACGCTTGCGCGGCACCCTGGCTGAGAAACAGCCGCCGCACCTGATTCTCGATGTCAATGGCCTCGGCTATGAGGTGGAAGTGCCGATGACCACGCTTTATCGGTTGCCGTCGGTCGGTGAACCGCTGACCCTGCACACCCATTTGGTCGTACGCGAAGATGCGCAGTTGCTCTATGGTTTTGCCGGCAAGCGTGAGCGAGACTTTTTCCGCGAGCTGATCCGTCTCAACGGCGTCGGGCCGAAACTGGCGCTGGCGTTGATGTCGAGCCTGGAAGTCGATGAGCTGGTGCGCTGCGTGCAGTCTCAGGACACTTCGGCGCTGACCAAGGTGCCGGGGGTTGGCAAGAAGACCGCCGAGCGTCTGCTGGTTGAATTGAAAGATCGCTTCAAGGCCTGGGAAACCTCGCCGGCGATGTTCGCGCTGGTGCCGAATCAGCCGGACGGCCCGGCGCCGGTCAACAGCGCCGAGACCGATGCGGTCAGCGCGTTGATCTCGTTGGGCTACAAGCCGCAGGAAGCGAGCAAGGCGATTTCCGCGATCAAAGACAAGAACCTGAGCAGCGAAGACCTGATCCGCCGCGCTCTGAAGGGAATGATTTAAGTGATTGAAGCTGATCGTCTGATCGCCGCCGCGCACAGCCCGCGCGAGCGCGAAGAAGTCCAGGATCGGGCCATCCGCCCGGTCAGCCTGGCCGACTACATTGGCCAGCCGACCGTGCGCGAGCAGATGGAGCTGTTCATCCAGGCTGCGCGTGGCCGCAGTGAATCCCTCGATCACACCCTGATCTTCGGCCCACCGGGGCTGGGCAAGACCACGCTGGCCAACATCATTGCCCAGGAAATGGGTGTGTCGATCAAGAGCACCTCCGGGCCAGTGCTGGAACGCCCGGGTGATCTGGCCGCGTTGCTGACCAATCTTGAGCCGCACGACGTGTTGTTCATCGACGAAATCCATCGTCTATCGCCGATCGTTGAAGAAGTGCTGTATCCGGCGATGGAAGATTTCCAGCTCGACATCATGATCGGCGAGGGGCCGGCAGCGCGCTCGATCAAACTGGATCTGCCGCCATTCACACTGGTCGGCGCCACCACCCGCGCCGGCATGCTGACCAATCCGCTGCGTGATCGCTTCGGTATCGTCCAGCGCCTGGAGTTCTACAGCACTGCGGATCTGGCAACGATCGTCAGTCGTTCGGCGGCGATTCTCGGTCTGCCGCTGGATCCGGAAGGTTCGTTCGAGATCGCCCGTCGTGCCCGTGGCACGCCGCGAATTGCCAACCGTCTGCTGCGTCGGGTGCGCGACTTTGCCGAAGTCCGCGCCAAGGGCCACATCACCAAAGCGGTGGCGGATCTGGCGCTGAACCTGCTGGATGTCGACGAGCATGGTTTCGATCATCAGGATCGACGCCTGCTGCTGACCATGATCGAGAAGTTCGACGGCGGCCCGGTCGGTATCGACAGTCTGGCGGCGGCGATCAGTGAAGAACGCCACACCATTGAAGACGTGCTCGAACCGTATCTGATCCAGCAGGGCTATATCATGCGCACGCCACGGGGCAGGGTGGTGACGCGGCATGCCTACCTGCACTTTGGTTTGAATGTTCCGTCACGCATGGGCGAGATGCCCGTGGCAGACGAGTTTCTCGACGCCGTCGACGATTGATACACATTTGCTGGTGATTTATTCAGGGTTTGTACTGTCAGACGACGGTACTTTTGCGTTAAAGCTTTGAAACTACGAAAAACAGTTGTCTGGCCGGATTGGCAACCTGAGGAGTAAGCACTAGAGTATGCGCGCGCAAAACGGGCTTGAGCCGTTCGCACATCGTTGTCGCGTTTATTACGAGGACACCGATGCGGGCGGCATCGTGTATTACGTTAATTACCTCAAGTTTATGGAACGGGCTCGAACCGAGCGGCTACGGGAACTGGGCTTTGCCCAATCTGTGCTTGCCGGAGAGGACCTGTTGTTCGTCGTGCATTCCAGCGAAGCGCGCTACCACGCGCCGGCGCGACTGGATGACGAATTGCTGGTAAGCGCTGATGTAATCGAATTGAACCGTGCCAGCCTGCGCTTCAAGCAGCAGGTCAGGCGGGCCACGGATAATGTGCTGCTCTGCGAAGGGCAGTTTTTGGTGGCCTGCGTGCGCACCGACAGTTTGAAACCCCGGGCCCTTCCCGAAGACCTGCGTGCGGCCTTCGCCGACGCGGTCGGCCCGGGTACACACTCAAAGCAGGAGATAAAGCGTGGAAGCTAACGTCGTCGACCATTCCTCCATGTGGAGCCTGGTCAGCAATGCCAGCATCGTGGTGCAGTTGGTAATGTTGACCCTGGTGGCCGCATCGGTGACCTCATGGATCATGATCTTTCAGCGCAGCAACTTGCTGCGTGCCGGTCGACGCGCCCTGGAGAGCTTCGAAGAGCGCTTCTGGTCCGGTATCGACCTTTCCAAACTGTACCGTCAGGCCGGCAGCAACCCTGATCCGGATTCGGGTGTGGAGCAGATCTTCCGTGCCGGCTTCAAGGAATTCTCCCGTCTGCGTCAGCAGCCAGGTGTCGATCCTGAAGCAGTGATGGAAGGTGTCGCCCGTGCGATGCGCGTGGCCATCTCGCGCGAAGAAGAGAAGCTCGAGCAGAGCCTGCCGTTCCTCGCCACCGTCGGTTCGGTCAGCCCGTACATCGGTCTGTTCGGTACCGTGTGGGGGATCATGAACTCCTTCCGCGGTCTGGCCAGCGCTCAGCAAGCGACCCTCGCCACCGTTGCTCCGGGTATCGCCGAAGCCCTGATCGCCACCGCGATCGGCCTGTTCGCTGCGATCCCGGCGGTCATCGCTTACAACCGTTTTGCTGCGCGCAGCGAAACCTTGCTGGGCCGCTACTACACCTTCGCCGATGAATTCCAGGCGATCCTGCACCGCAAAGTGCACACCAGCGAAGAATAAGCAGGTATTTCCCGATGGCTTTAATCGCTCGAGCTCGCAAAAAGCGCAAGCCGGTCGCCGAGATGAACGTGGTGCCCTACATCGACGTGATGTTGGTGCTGCTGGTCATCTTCATGGTGACCGCGCCGATGCTCAATCAGGGCGTGAAAGTTGATCTGCCCAAGGTTTCCAGCGAAGCCTTGCCGCAGGACAACAACACCCAGGTCCTGACCATTTCGATCAAGGCTGACAAGACCTACTACTGGAACCTTGGCAGCGAAGTCGACACCGAGAAGCAACAGGACAGGGCCATGACCCTGCCACAGATGACTGACGCGGTGACCAAGATCATCCGCGCCGGCACCGAGGGCGGCAAACGCACCCAGGTGTTCATTCGTGGCGACAAGACTGTCGACTACGGCGCCGTCATGGGCGCCATGGGCGGGTTGCAGAAAGCCGGGGTCGGTAACGTTGGTCTGATTACCGAGGCCCCCTGATGCAGCAACAGCGAGAGCCGTCCGCCTCGGAAAGCTACTTCTGGCCTACTGTTCTGGCAATCGTCCTGCACGTGCTGGTGTTCGGCATGCTGTTCGTCAGTTTTGCCTTTACGCCCGAACTGCCGCCGGCCAAGCCGATCGTCCAGGCGACTCTGTACCAGCTGAAATCGAAAAGTCAGGCGACCACCCAGACCAATCAGAAGATTGCGGGTGAGGCGAAGAAATCCGCCGCGCGCCAGACCGAAGTCGAACAGATGGAACAGAAAAAGATCGAGCAGGAAGCGGTGAAGGCGGCGGAACAAAAGAAAGAGGAAGCGGCTCAAAAGGCCGAGGAAGCCAAGAAGGCCGACGAGGCGAAGAAAGCGGACGAAGCGAAAAAGGCTGATGAAGCCAAGAAAGCCGACGACGCGAAGAAAGCCGAAGCGAAAAAGGCCGAAGAGAAACAATTGGCTGATATAGCCAAGAAGAAGGCCGAAGACGAAGCGAAGAAGGCTGCTGAGGAAGAGGCGAAGAAAGCCGCTGCCGAAGAAGCCAAGAAGAAGATCGTCGAAGACGCGAAGAAGAAAGCCGCCGAAGACGCCAAGAAGAAAGCTGAAGCTGAAGAGGCGAAGAAGAAAGTCGCCGAAGACGCGAAGAAGAAAGCTGCTGCCGATGCTGCGAAGAAGAAAGCGCAGGAAGCGGCACGCAAATCCGCCGAAGACAAAAAGGCCCAGGCCCTGGCAGATCTGCTTTCCGACACGCCGCAGCGTCAGCAGGCCCTGGCCGATGAGCAGGGTGACGAAGTTGCCGGCAGTTTCGATGACCTGATTCGCGCTCGCGCAGCAGAAGGCTGGGCTCGTCCTCCTTCGGCGCGCAAAGGCATGACGGTCGTGCTGCAAATCGGCATGTTGCCGGACGGTACAGTGACCTCGGTCAGCGTGGCCAAGTCCAGCGGTGACGGTCCGTTCGATGCTTCGGCAGTCGCGGCAGTGAAGAATATTGGACGTTTGACAGAAATGCAGGGAATGAAGCCGAGCGATTTCGCTCCGTATCGTTCATTCAAGATGACATTCACACCTGAGGATCTAGCCTTGTGAGAAACCTTCTTCGAGGAATGCTGGTCGTGATCTGCTGCATGGCAGGGATCGCGGCGGCAGATGAAAAGAACATTCTGGTCACCAGCGGCAGCGATCGGGCTACTCCGATCGCCGTCGTACCGTTCGGCATGCAGGGCGGCGCCGTGCTGCCGGATGACATGGCTGAAATCATTGGCAACGACTTGCGCAACTCGGGCTATTACTCGCCGATTCCGAAAGCCAACATGATCAGCCAGCCAAGCCAGCCGAGCGAAATCATCTTCCGTGACTGGAAGGCGGTGGGTGCTCAGTACATGATGGTCGGCAGCATCGCTCCAGCGGGCGGTCGCCTGCAGGTGCAGTGGGCACTGTTCAACGTCGCCACCGAACAGAAAGTGGCGGACGGCAGTGTCTCCGGCACTACCGACCAGATCCGTGACATGGCGCACTTCATTTCAGATCAGTCTTTCCAGAAGCTGACCGGCATTGAAGGTGCCTTCTCGACGCGTCTGCTTTACGTAACGGCCGAGCGTTTTTCCGAGAAGAACACCCGTTACACCCTGCAACGCTCCGACTATGACGGCGCACGCGCAGTGACTCTGCTGCAATCGCGCGAGCCGATCCTCTCGCCGCGTTTTGCACCGGACGGCAAGCGTATCGCCTACGTGTCGTTCGAGCAGAAGCGTCCGCGTATCTTCATGCAGAACATCGACACCGGTCGCCGTGAGCAGATCACCAACTTCGAAGGCCTCAACGGCGCGCCAGCCTGGTCGCCGGACGGCAATCGCCTGGCATTCGTGCTGTCGAAAGACGGTAACCCGGACATCTACGTAATGAACCTCGGTTCGCGTCAGATCAGCCGCGTAACCAATGGCCAGGGCATCAATACCGAACCGTTCTGGGGCAAGGATGGCTCGACCATCTATTTCACCTCGGACCGTGGCGGCAAGCCGCAAATCTATAAAACCAGCGTCGGTGGCGGTGGTGCCGAGCGTGTGACGTTCGTGGGCAACTACAACGCCAACCCGAAACTTTCGGCTGATGAAAAGACTTTGGTGATGATCCATCGTCAGGATGGCTTCACCAATTTCAAGGTGGCAGCTCAGGATCTGCAGCGGGGTAGTGTAAAGATCCTCACTGATAGCACTCTGGACGAGTCACCTACTGTTGCGCCCAACGGCACCATGGTAATCTACGCCACCCGCCAACAGGGCCGGGGAGTCTTGATGCTCGTGTCCATTAATGGACGCGTGAGGCTCCCGCTTCCTACCGCTCAAGGCGAAGTCAGAGAACCGTCCTGGTCCCCTTACCTGAAGTGAGCGGGCGCTACACGTTTTACTTAACACACTGGGGTTCATTAGGAGTTTCACGATGGAAATGCTGAAGTTTGGTAAATTTGCTGCGCTGGCTCTGGCCATGGCTGTAGCTGTAGGTTGCTCGTCCAAAGGCGGCGACAACGCCGGTGAAGGCGCTGTTGATCCAAACGCTGGTTACGGCGCAAACACTGGTGCCGTTGACGGTTCCCTGAGCGAAGAAGCTGCTCTGCGCGCAATCACCACCTTCTACTTCGAATACGACAGCTCGGACCTGAAGCCAGAAGCCATGCGCGCTCTGGACGTTCACGCCAAAGACCTGAAAGCAAACGGCGCTCGCGTTGTTCTGGAAGGCAACACCGACGAACGTGGTACTCGTGAGTACAACATGGCACTGGGCGAGCGTCGTGCGAAAGCCGTTCAGCGCTACCTGGTACTGCAAGGTGTTTCCCCAGCTCAGCTGGAACTGGTTTCCTACGGCGAAGAGCGTCCAGTTGCTACCGGCAACGACGAGCAGTCCTGGGCCCAGAACCGTCGCGTCGAACTGCGTAAGTAATTCGATATGCGAACGTGCCGTCGTGCTGTAACTGTTCTGGCTCTCAGCCTCGCGCCGCTTGCGGCGTGGGCTGCGGTTCCTGTGGTCGATGACAACTCCGGTTATAACAATAGCGGGAGCAGTTATCCGCCTGCGGGTTACGGTACGAACGGCGCCTATGCCGGGGGAGCGGCTTCGGCCCCTGCCTCGGCACAAGGCATGCTGTTCAACCAATTGCAACAGATGCAGGATCAGATTTCGCGCCAACAGGGCGTGATCGAAGAACTGCAGAATCAGGTTTCGCGCATGAAGCAGGAATCCCTGGAGCGATACCAGGATCTTGATCGGCGCATAGGATCCGGCGTTGCACCAGCCGCGACTCCCGAGAATTCTTCTGCCGGTGGCGATGCAAGTGCTGCTGCCGGTGCTGCCGCAGGCGCGGGTGCTGCTGCGGCAGCCCAGGCACCTGCCGCGGGTAGCGAACCGGCTGATCCGGCCAAGGAAAAGCTGTATTACGATGCCGCTTTCGACCTGATCAAAGCCAAGGATTTCGACAAGGCCAGCCAGGCCTTCGCCGCTTTCCTGCGCAAATACCCCAACAGCCAGTACGCGGGAAACGCTCAGTACTGGTTGGGCGAAGTGAACCTGGCCAAGGGTGATCTACAAGGTGCAGGTCAGGCCTTTGCCAAGGTTTCGCAGCTGTATCCCAAGCACAACAAAGTGCCGGACTCGCTGTACAAGCTGGCTGACGTAGAGCGCCGCCTCGGTCACACCGACAAGGTCAAAGGCATTCTGCAGCAGGTGGTGTCCCAATATCCGGGCACTTCCGCCGCGCAGCTGGCCCAGCGTGATTTACAGCGCATGTAAGCCTGTTCATCCGTGTTTTGAAGAAACCCGCGCTTGTCGCGGGTTTTTTCGTTAGAATTCACGCCCTTTTTCTGAAACACGCTTCTTGTGGTCTACGCGTTGGCGGGATTGCCTGAAGTGCCTGACGGAGGCGGACAGCCTGTTTAGCTGTTACGCCCGTGGCGACTATGCAAGACACATTGAGAATCACCGAAGTTTTCTACTCGTTGCAGGGTGAAACTCGGACTGCCGGGCTGCCCACGGTTTTCGTGCGCCTGACCGGTTGCCCGTTGCGTTGCCAGTACTGCGACAGCGCTTACGCGTTCAGCGGCGGCACCGTCCGCACCCTCGACGACATCCTTGAGCAAGTGGCCGGATATCGTCCGCGCTATGTTTGTGTCACCGGCGGTGAGCCGTTGGCTCAGCCGAACGCCATTCCTTTGCTTGAACGGCTGTGTGACGCCGGCTACGAGGTGTCGCTGGAAACCAGCGGCGCCCTCGACGTATCCGCTGTCGATCCGCGTGTCAGTCGCGTCGTCGATCTGAAAACGCCGGGCTCGAAAGAAGCCCATCGCAACCGTTACGAGAACATCGAACTGCTGACCCGCAACGATCAGGTGAAGTTTGTCATCTGCTCGCGGGAAGACTATGACTGGGCGGTCTCCAAGCTGATCCAGTACGGTCTCGACCAGCGCGCCGGCGAAGTGCTGTTTTCGCCGAGTCACCACGACCTGAATGCTCGGGAACTGGCGGACTGGGTGGTGGCGGACAATCTGCCGGTACGCCTGCAATTGCAGCTGCATAAATATCTTTGGAACGACGAGCCGGGGCGCTGAGATGACTGAACAACTGAACACTACTCAAAAACGTGCGGTCATCCTGTTGTCCGGCGGCCTCGACTCGGCCACCGTCGTGGCGATGGCACGCGCCGAAGGCTACGCCTGCTACACCATGAGCTTCGATTACGGCCAGCGCTCGCATGCCGAATTGCACGCTGCCGCCCGCGTTGCTCGCGATCTGGGTGTAGTCGAGCACAAGGTCATCGGACTGAACCTCAATGGCATGGGCGGCTCGGCGCTGACCGACACCAGCATCGACATTCCGGAAGAGCTGGGCGAAGGCATTCCGGTGACTTACGTGCCGGCGCGTAACACGGTTTTCCTGTCGTTGGCATTGGGTTGGGCCGAAGTGCTCGGCGCGCGCGATATTTTCATCGGCGTCAACGCAGTGGATTATTCCGGCTACCCGGACTGCCGTCCCGAGTTCATCGAGTCGTTCGAGCGCATGGCCAACCTGGCAACCAAGGCCGGCGTGGAAGGCAACGGCTTCCGCATTCAGGCGCCGCTGCAAAATCTCAGCAAGGCGCAGATCGTCCAGGCTGGCGTGAAGCTGGGCGTGGATTATGGCCTGACGGTTTCCTGCTATCAGGCCGACGATGAAGGCCGCGCTTGCGGCAAATGCGACAGCTGCCGCCTGCGTGCGGAAGGCTTCGCGGCAGCTGGTGTGGAGGATCCAACCCCTTATTTTTGATCTTTTTCAAAAAAGGTGTTGAATAGTCCTTAAAAATCAGTATTATACGCGCCACCACACAGCGGGTCGTTAGCTCAGTTGGTAGAGCAGTTGGCTTTTAACCAATTGGTCGTAGGTTCGAATCCCACACGACCCACCATATTTGGCGGTTTAGAAAATCCGGAAGGCCCACGAAAGTGAGGATTTCCGGGTTTTTTTTTGCCTGCAATTCAGGCGTTCGATGTTTCAGCGCGGCCACACCTGACGCAGGTCAGAATCATCTTTTGTATCAACGGGATATTCTGTAGCCTTGCGCAGCTTCAACGCTGTCCCGTGCCTGATGATACTCACTCTCCCGGCGGTACCCTCTAGTGGTCCGGAGCCGGGTGTATACTCGACTTTCGCGCGAATGCGCCTGCAGGTCTTGCGAACATGACGCAGATTTCCGAACGCCTTCTGGTTCAAGCCCACCTCGACGCCAAGCAGCCTAAACCGCTGACGGCAGAAGAGGAGGCTTATTACCGTTCCGCCATCGCCGCCGAGCTCAAGGCTCAGGACGCGGTGCTGGTCGCCCACTTTTATTGCGATCCGGTGATTCAGGCCCTGGCCGAAGAAACCGGCGGCTGTGTTTCCGACTCCCTGGAAATGGCCCGCTTCGGCAACGCCCATCCGGCCAAGACCGTGGTGGTCGCCGGCGTCAAGTTCATGGGCGAGACGGCAAAGATTCTCAACCCGGAAAAGCGCGTGCTGATGCCGACCCTGGAGGCGACCTGCTCGCTGGACCTGGGCTGCCCGGTCGATGAGTTCTCGGCGTTCTGCGACCAGCACCCGGAACGTACCGTGGTGGTGTATGCCAACACTTCCGCCGCCGTGAAGGCTCGGGCTGACTGGGTGGTGACTTCGAGCTGCGCACTGGAGATCGTCGAAAGCCTGATGGACAACGGCGAGACGATCATCTGGGGCCCGGACAAGCACCTGGGCACTTACATTCAGCGCAAGACCGGTGCCGATATGCTGCTTTGGGATGGTGCCTGCATCGTCCACGAAGAGTTCAAGTCCAAGCAGCTCGAGGACATGAAAGCGCTGTACCCGGACGCAGCGATTCTGGTGCATCCGGAGTCGCCGACTTCGGTGATCGAGCTGGCGGACGCCGTCGGTTCTACCAGTCAGTTGATCGCCGCCGCGCAAAGCCTGCCAAACAAGACCCTGATCGTCGCCACCGACCGTGGCATCTTCTACAAGATGCAGCAGCTGTGCCCGGACAAGGTCTTCATCGAAGCGCCTACCGCCGGTAACGGCGCGGCTTGTCGCAGTTGCGCACATTGCCCGTGGATGGCCATGAACACCCTTGAGCGCACGCTCAAGAGCTTGAAGGAAGGCACCAACGAGATCTTTGTCGATCCGGCACTGATTCCTCAGGCGATCCGCCCGCTGAAGCGCATGCTCGACTTCACCCAGGCAGCGCGGATGAAATTGGCTGGTAACGCCTGAGTACCCCTTGTAGAAGTGAGCCCTGTGGTGAGGGGATTTATCCCCGTTGGGTGGCGAAGCCGCCCTAAATCAAACACCGCGGCATATCAGGGATACCGGTGGGCTCCTTTACGACTGCTACGCAGCCGGACGGGGATAAATCCCCTCACCACAGGGGGACTCTTGAGTATGGAAATTATTTGCTCTTCTTCGGGACCCGCACCACACGAGTATCGGAATAAATGTCATGCCAGGTGCGCTTCTGCTTGTCGAACAGCGACCAGAAGAAACCCAGCCCGACACACAACCACGACGCGATCGACACCATAAAGCGCAGCAGCGCCTGCCACAGGCTGATCGCTGTGCCGTTGGCGTTCTGCACGCGGATGCCCCACACCTGCATGCCCAGTGTCTGCCCGCCGTGGGTCCAGAACTTGGCGAAGAAGCCGAACAACACCAACAGCAGCACCGTGGAATACAGTGGATCACCATCGAGCTGGCCGGCATCGGTCATCACCCGCAAACGTTCTTCGCCAATGATTGCGGCCTGGATCAGCTTGTAGATGAATCCGGTGACGATCAGCAGGGCGGTGCACAGCAGGAAGTCGTAGAACATCGCCGCCAGACGACGACCGAGAGCAACGGGAGGAAAGTCCCCTTGCGGCGTGAGCAGGTGTTTCGACATGGCAGCCTCACGGCGTTAATGGAAGCGCCATTTTACGGATAAGCGCGCACAAAAAAGCCCCTGATATCAATATCAGGGGCTTTTTCGTAGCAGAAGATCAGGCTTCTGCTTGTACTTCGTCAGCCTGCATGCCTTTCTGGCCTTGCACGGCAACGAAAGTCACCTTCTGGCCTTCTTTCAGGCTTTTGAAGCCGTTGCCCTGAATGGCGCGGAAATGTACGAACAGATCCGGACCGCTTTCTGGAGTGATAAAACCAAAACCTTTCTCGTCGTTAAACCACTTGACGGTACCGCTCTGACGTGTGGACATTTCTTATTTCCTTTGACGCATAAATTGATGACAGCCCCTTTCACATGAAAGAGTACTGGAGCTGGTTGCAAGGAGTAAGAAGACGTCGAGCGGGATGTAGCTAACTTGTAGGCTACTGCCCAGGTCACGATTCCAAGCTGACCCATGCAAACACAGTGGACAAACTCTACGCCAACTACGGGAGAAAAAACAAGCCCTGGGAAGGCCCCGGTTTTACTGCTCTTCATGGCAGTTCGTCAGCAAACTAGTTCAGTCTTAGACGATTGTCTGGTTCTATTTTCAGCAAGCGTTATAAGCAGCGTTCATATTCGAAACGGATGTTAAAAAACGCACTGTTTTATGGCGATTGCGTTACACATTAGTGCACGTTTAACGCAATCGCGTTACTTATAGAAACAGTCGATCAACCGCGATAGTAGCGTTGTGGAACAAATGGCATTTTGCTTACAAGCATTTGCACCTTTTTCCCACGGACGATGGCCCACACAGGTGTATCGAGCGCGACGTAAGCGGTGTCAAGGTATCCCATCGCCAATGGCCCGCCCAAAGTCGGACCAAAGCCACCGCTGCAGACGCTGCCGATGATCTCGCCGGCCTCGTTGACGATTTCTGCGCCTTCACGCACCGGGGTGCGCTCCTGCGGCAGCAGGCCGACGCGTTTGCGTGCCACGCCATTTTGTTGCTGCGCGAAAATTTGCTCGGCGCCCGGGAAGCCCCCGGCCCGTGCGCCATCGGCGCGGCGTGGCTTGGAGATCGCCCACAGGAGGCTGGCTTCGATCGGCGTGGTTTCGCTGTTCATGTCGTGGCCGTACAGGCACAGGCCGGCTTCCAGACGCAGCGAGTCGCGGGCGCCAAGACCGATGGCCTGGACCTCTGGTTCGGCGAGCAGGGCGCGGGCGAGTTTTTCCGCTTCAGCGGCAGGTACCGAGATTTCGAAACCGTCTTCACCGGTGTAGCCCGAACGGCTGACAAAGCAATCCACGCCGAGCAATGACACACGCTTGAACTGCATGAAAGTCATCTTCGCCACGTCCGGCGCAAGACGCGCCAGCACGGTGACGGCTGCCGGACCTTGCACGGCGAGCAGAGCGCGCTCTTCGAACAGCGCCGTAATGGTGCACTGATCGCCGATGTGTTTTTGCAGATGCGCGAGATCCTGATCCTTGCACGCGGCGTTGACCACCAGGAACAGCTCGTCATTGCCCAGATTGGCAACCATCAGGTCGTCGAGGATGCCGCCGCTTTCGTTGGTGAACATCGCGTAACGCTGCATGCCCACCGGCAGGTCGATGATGTCCACCGGCACCAGGGTTTCCAGGGCTTTGGCCGCATTGGCGCCGGTCAGACGAATCTGGCCCATGTGCGATACGTCGAACAACCCGGCTTGCTCACGGGTGTGCTGGTGTTCTTTCATCACGCCGAGCGGGTATTGCACGGGCATGTCGTAGCCGGCGAAGGGCACCATGCGCGCGCCGAGTTCGAGGTGCAGCGCGTGGAGCGGGGTTTTCGAGAGTTGTTGTTCGGTGGACATGCGTGGCTCCTTTGAAATTCGGTTCAGGTGAAGGGCAAGATCAAGAGCCCCTCACCCCAGCCCTCTCCCGGAGGGAGAGGGGGCTAGTTACGTTCAGCATTCGATAATGTTGACTGCCAGGCCACCGCGGGCGGTTTCCTTGTATTTGCTTTTCATGTCGGCGCCGGTCTGGCGCATGGTGCGGATGACTTTGTCGAGGGAGACGAAATGCTGGCCGTCGCCGCGCATGGCCATGCGCACCGCGTTGATTGCTTTCACCGAGCCCATCGCGTTGCGCTCGATGCACGGCACCTGCACCAGACCGCCGATCGGGTCGCAGGTCAGGCCGAGGTTGTGTTCCATGCCGATTTCAGCGGCGTTCTCGACTTGCTGCACGCTGCCGCCGAGCACTTCGCACAGAGCGCCGGCCGCCATTGAACAGGCCACGCCGACTTCACCCTGACAGCCGACTTCGGCGCCGGAGATCGAAGCGTTTTCCTTGTAGAGAATGCCGATTGCGGCAGCAGTCAGCAGAAAGCGCACGACGCCGTCGTCATTCGCGCCGGGGATAAAACGCATGTAGTAATGCAGCACCGCCGGAATGATGCCCGCCGCGCCGTTGGTGGGAGCGGTGACCACGCGCCCGCCGTTGGCGTTTTCTTCGTTGACCGCCAGTGCATAAAGATTGACCCAGTCGAGCACCGACAGCGGATCGCGCAGGGCGGATTCCGGGTTCTTGCACAATTGCCGATGCAGCGCCGCCGCCCGGCGTTTGACCTTCAAACCACCGGGCAAAATACCTTCGTTACGGCAGCCAGCGGCAACGCAGTCCTGCATCACTTGCCAGATTTTCAGCAGGCCGGCACGGGTTTCGGCTTCCGGGCGCCAGGCGCTCTCGTTGGTCAGCATCACCTGGCTGATCGACAGCCCGTAGGTAGCGCAATGACCGAGCAAGTCCTTGGCGCTTTTGAAGGGGAAGGTCAGTGGCGTGGCGTCTTCGACGATGCGATCGGCGCCGGCCGCATCTTCATCGACAACAAAACCACCGCCGACCGAGTAGTACTCGCGGCTGCGGATTTGAATTCCCGCTGCGTCGAAGGCGCGAAAGATCATGCCGTTGGGGTGGTAGGCCAACGGTTTGCGGATCATCGCCAGGTGTTCTTTCTCGTTGAACGCGATGCTGTGTTCACCGAGCAGATTCAGTCGGCCATTGCCGCGAATCTCTTGCAGCCTCGCGGCGACGGTTTCGGTGTCGACAGTGTCCGGGTGTTCGCCTTCGAGGCCGAGCAGCACGGCTTTGTCGCTGCCGTGACCTTTACCGGTAGCGCCGAGCGAACCGTACAGCTCGACGCGCACGCTGGCGGTGCTGGTCAGCAGGTTTTCACGGCGCAAGCCCTCGGCGAAGCGCGCAGCCGCGCGCATCGGGCCGACGGTGTGGGAACTGGAGGGACCGATGCCAATCTTGAACAGGTCGAACACGCTTAACGACATGAGTGGTTCTCCGGTTTCTTGTTATGGGGATTGGCGCAGTTTTTGAAATCGGTGTAGATCCCTCGTGGGAGCGAGCCTGCTCGCGAAAGCGTCGGACCAGCCACCATTTACGTTGACTGAAATGGCGCCTTCGCGAGCAGGCTCGCTCCCACAGGGGGATCTAGGATGTTGCTGAAATCGGGGCCGATATTCAGCCCCTTCATTCCTTTAAGCGTAGCTTTCGATCGACGGGCAGGCGCAGACCAGGTTGCGATCGCCGAAGACGTTGTCGACGCGGCCGACCGGCGGCCAGTATTTGCCTTCGATCAGCGACGCGACCGGGTACACCGCTTGCTCGCGGCTGTACGGGTGGGTCCATTCGCCAACCAGTTCTGCTGCGGTGTGCGGGGCGTTTTTCAGCGGGTTGTCTTCCTTGTCCAGCGTGCCGTTTTCTACCGCGCGGATTTCTTCGCGGATGCGGATCATCGCGTCGCAGAAGCGGTCCAGCTCTTCCTTGGATTCGCTTTCGGTCGGCTCGATCATCAGCGTGCCAGCGACCGGGAACGACATGGTCGGCGCGTGGAAACCGAAATCGATCAGGCGTTTGGCGACGTCATCGACGCTGATGCCGCTGCTGTCTTTCAATGGACGCAGATCAAGAATGCACTCGTGCGCCACCAGGCCGTTGCTGCCGGTGTACAGCACTGGGTAATGCTCTTCGAGGCGACGGGAAATGTAGTTGGCATTGAGGATCGCCAGTTGCGAAGCGCGCTTCAGACCAGCGCCACCCATCATGCGGATGTACATCCAGGTGATCGGCAGAATGCTCGCGCTGCCGAACGGTGCCGCGCAGACCGCGCCTTCCTTGCGTTCCATCTGGCCGTGGCCCGGCAGGAACGGGGTCAGGTGCGATTTGACGCCGATCGGGCCAACGCCCGGGCCGCCACCGCCGTGCGGGATGCAGAAGGTTTTGTGCAGGTTCAGGTGCGAGACGTCGCCGCCGAACTTGCCCGGTGCGCAGAGGCCGACCATGGCGTTCATGTTGGCGCCGTCGATGTACACCTGGCCGCCGTTGTCGTGAATGATCGCGCAGATTTCGCGAATGCCTTCTTCGAACACGCCGTGGGTCGACGGGTAGGTGATCATCAGCGCGGCGAGGTGTTCGCGGTGCTCGATGGCTTTGGCGCGCAGGTCTTCAATGTCGACGTTGCCACGGGCATCGCATGCGGTGACGACAACGCGCATACCGGCCATTTGCGCGGTGGCCGGGTTGGTGCCGTGGGCCGACGACGGGATCAGACAGATGTCGCGGCGCTCATCGCCACGGCTCTGGTGGTAGGCGCGGATCGCCAGGAGACCTGCATATTCACCTTGCGAACCGGCGTTCGGTTGCAGCGAGATCGAGTCGTAACCGGTGGCGGCGCAGAGCATCGCTTCCAGCTCATCGGTCAGTTGCTGGTAACCGGCGCTTTGGGCGGCCGGGGCGAACGGGTGCAGTGCACCGAATTCGGCCCAGGTCACCGGGATCATTTCGCTGGCGGCGTTGAGTTTCATGGTGCATGAGCCCAGCGGGATCATCGTGCGATCCAGCGCCAGGTCCTTGTCCGCCAGTTTGCGCAGGTAGCGCATCAGCTCGGTTTCCGAGTGATAACGGTTGAACACCGGGTGGCTGAGGATCGGCGACTGGCGCACCAGCTCAGCAGGAATGGTGCTCTGCACCGAGGCGGCCAGCGCAGCGAAGTCCGGTAGGGCCTTGCCGTCGGCGAACAGGCCCCACAGGGTTTCGATGTCAGCCTGAGTGGTGGTTTCGTCGACCGACAGGCCCAGACGTTCGTCGTCGATCACACGCAAATTGATCTGCTCAGCATGCGCCTTGTCGTGCAGCGCGGCGGTGTGTGCGCCGGTGGCAACGGTCAGGGTGTCGAAGAAGTTTGCCTGCTCGACTTGAGCGCCCAGCGCGGTCAGGCCCTTGGCCAGAATCGCGGTCAGGTGATGCACGCGGTTGGCGATCTGGGTCAGGCCTTTCGGGCCGTGGTAGACGGCGTACATGCTGGCGATGTTGGCCAGCAGCACTTGAGCAGTGCAGATGTTCGACGTGGCCTTCTCGCGGCGGATGTGTTGCTCGCGGGTCTGCATCGCCAGACGCAGGGCCGGCTTGCCGAAACGGTCAACCGAGACACCGACCAGACGGCCCGGCATGTCGCGCTTGAACGCATCTTTAGTCGAGAAGTAAGCGGCGTGCGGGCCACCGAAGCCCAGCGGCACGCCGAAGCGTTGCGCCGAACCAATCGCCACGTCGGCGCCGAATTCGCCCGGTGCGGTCAGCAGCGTCAGGGCCAGCAGGTCAGCGGCCACCGCCACCAGAGCGTTGGCGGCGTGCAAGCGCTCGGTCAGCTCGCGATAGTCGAACACATCACCGTTGCTCGCCGGGTATTGCAGCAGCGCGCCGAAGAATGGCGTGACGTCAGTCAGTTCGCGCTCATCGCCCACGACCACGTCAATACCGAGCGGCTCGGCACGAGTGCGCAGGACGTCGAGGGTCTGCGGATGGCTGTGGATCGAGGCGAAGAACTGGTGGCTGCCCTTGTTCTTGCTCAGGCGTTTGCAGAAGGTCATGGCTTCGGCAGCGGCGGTGGCTTCGTCAAGCAGGGAGGCGTTGGCGATCGGCAGGCCGGTGAGGTCGCTGATCATGGTCTGGAAGTTCAGCAGCGCTTCGAGACGGCCCTGGGAAATTTCTGGCTGGTACGGAGTGTAAGCGGTGTACCAGGCCGGATTTTCCAGCAGGTTGCGCAGGATCGGCGACGGCGTGTGGCAGTTGTAGTAGCCCTGGCCGATGTAGGTCTTGAACAACTGATTCTTGCCGGCGATGGCTTTGATCATCGCCAGGGCGTCGGCTTCGCTGAGGCCGTCGTCCATGCCGAGCACGCTGGTGCCCTTGATACTTTCCGGGATGACGCTGGCGCTCAGGGCTTCGAGCGAGTCGAAACCGAGGCTGTTGAGCATGGCTTGCTCGTCACCGGCGCGCGGGCCGATGTGACGGGCGATGAATTCGTTGGCGGTGCCGAGATTGATGGCGGTCATGGCGTAATTCCTCAGGCTTCGGCTTGGGCTTTGATCAGACGGTCGTAAGTATCCTGATCGAGCAGTTTGCCGACAGCGGCGGCGTCGCTTGGCTGAAAGCGGAAGAACCAGCCTTCGCCCAGCGGATCTTCGTTGACCAGCTCAGGAGCGTCTTGCAGTGCCGGGTTGACTTCCAGCACGTCGCCATCGAGCGGCATGTAAACGCCGCTGGCGGCTTTCACCGATTCCACGGTGGCGGCTTCAGCGCCTTTTTCGTAAGCCTGTAGCTCAGGCAGTTGCACGAACACCACGTCGCCCAAGGCGTTCTGCGCGAATGCGGTGATGCCGACAGTGACACTGCCGTCGGCTTCGGTGCGCAGCCATTCGTGATCTTCGGTAAAACGCAACTCGCTCATGGAAACTCCTCAGGGGCCAGACTCGTCTGGTGGACGCGGTGGAAAGCTTGGGGCGGGGAAGCCCTTTATAGATGAGAAGGCAGGTAGCAAGAATGCGGCCAAGGTTGATTTATCTATATAAATCAATGGCTTGGATTTTTCAGGTGGGCGTCGGCAGGTTGCGCCTGTAGCGAAATCGCTACAGCTTGGGGCGAGGAGAAAAGCTGAACGGGATCAAAGCGTTGCGCAGCGCTGGTCACAGGCGGGTGTAGCGATATCGTTCCGCTGTAGCGCTTTCGGTACAGATGGAGGTCGTTTTTGGACGGATTTCGAATCCGCCATAAATCCTGTGGGAGCGAGCCTGCTCGCGAAGACGGTGTGTCAGGCGCCAGCTATTTTGCTGATAGACCGCTTTCGCGAGCAGGCTCGCTCCCACATGGGGAATTTCCTGCAATAGGGATGCGCGGTGAGTCAGGGTTTATTGGGAATGCCGTATTTGCGCAGGCGATGGGCGATAGCGGTGTGCGAGGTTTGCAAGCGGCTCGCCAATTGCCGGGTCGAGGGATAGCTGACGTAGAGCTTCTCGAGCAGCTCTCTTTCGAACGATTCGACCGCTTGCTCGAGGCTGTCGACGTCGGTATCGGCTTGGCGCGCCACCGAAGTGCCGGCGATGTCGAGGTCGCCGATATCGACCAGGCTGCTTTCGCAAATCGCCGCCGCACGGAAAATCACGTTCTGCAACTGCCGCACGTTGCCTGGCCAGCGATTGCCGAGCAGGGCGGGGTAAGTCCCCGGCGCCAAGCGGCAGACCGGGCGCTGGATCTGCGCGCAGGCCTGCTGCATGAAGTAGCGCGCCAGCAGCAGGATGTCCTGACCGCGTTCACGCAGCGGCGGCACTTCGACGTTGAGCACGTTGAGGCGATAGAACAGGTCTTCGCGGAACAGACCTTCGCTGACCATTTTTTCCAGATCGCGGTGAGTCGCGCTGAGGATGCGCACGTCGACCTTTACTTCCCGATCACCACCGACGCGGCGGAAGCTGCCGTCGTTGAGAAAACGCAGGAGTTTGGCCTGCAAGTACGGCGACATCTCGCCGATCTCATCGAGGAACACCGTGCCCTGGTTGGCCAGCTCCATCAGCCCCGGTTTACCGCCACGCGCCGCGCCGGTGAAGGCGCCGGGGGCGTAGCCGAACAGTTCGCTTTCGGCGAGGTTTTCCGGCAGCGCTGCGCAGTTCAACGCCAGAAAAGGAGCACTGTGCCGCGCACTGATGGCGTGACAGGCGCGGGCCACCAATTCTTTGCCGGTGCCGGTTTCGCCTTGAATCAACAACGGTGCATCAAGGGCGGCGACCCTTTGCGCGCGGGCCTTGAGTGTGCGGATCGCCGGAGACTCGCCGAGCAGCGCGTCGAAGCCTTCGGCGTGATCGTGATGCAACGCCGAGAGCTGTTCGCCGATGCGATTTGGTTGATACAGGGTCAGCAGGGCACCGGCGTCGGTGATCGGCGTGGCGTCGAGCAACAGGGTCTGGCCATTGACAGTGATTTCGCGCAGCGGCAGGCGAAAGCCGTTTTCCAGCAGGGTGTCGAGCAGGCCGGGATCATTGAACAGCGCCGAGACGCTTTCGCCGGCCGGTTCGCGACCGTACAGGGCAATCAACGCCGGGTTGGCCAGCAGCACCTTGCCGGCGCTGTCGAGGGCCAGCACCGGGTCGGTCATCGCTGCGAGCAGGGCATCTAGCTGCAGATGCCGACGCTGGCCGGGGAGGATATCGACCACGGTCACCGCCTCGACGCCAAGCACGCGAAACAGCGCATCTTTCAGTTCTTCGAGCACTTGCGGGCTGAGGGTCGGCGCGTCGATGTAGACGTTCGGCGGGATCATCTCCACCGCATCCAGATTGAGATTGCGCCCACCGAGGATAGCCAGGACTTCCTGGGTGATGCCGACGCGGTCGATGAAACTGACGTGGATACGCATGGGGCGGTTCAGTGATCTGCAGAGCGGAGGGGGGCAAGTATGCCTTAAATCAAAAGCCCCCTCACCCCAGCCCTCTCCCGGAGGGAGAGGGAGCCGACCGAGGTATCTGGGGTTATGCATCGACCTGAAAGTCCCGGGCGATTATGGATTCAGTGATGCAGGATCAGGTCGACGCAATGCTGCAGCATCCCCCAATCGGTTCCCTCTCCCTCCGGGAGAGGGCTAGGGTGAGAGGCTTTTGATTTTTATTCGAAATGCTCGAGATTGACCGGATCCCCCGACTGCATATTCAACTTCTGCCGAATGTCTTCAAACATCAGATCGTAATGCTTGTGCACCGAGCCGATCTGGCTGTGGGCCTTGGGGATTCCGTACTTCTCGGCGATCCGCGTGACATCGCGGGCGAAGTTGTAGGCCTCTTCCTTGGGCAGGAAAAACGCCTCCTTCATGTCCTTGCCCTGCATGCTGCCGTGCAGGGTGAACTGAATACCTTTGCCTTTCTGCGGATCGGTGAACACTTCATAGTCCAGATGCACGTTGTAATTGACGTCATCGTCGGTCAACGCGTGCCGCTCGATGTGCAGATGACCGGGTTCGAACTGGGCCATTGAGCTACTCCTTTCAAGGCATGGAAGCGGGGCAGGCCTTGAGCCTGCCCCGGCGTTTATTGTTATCGGTAGCTGATCCCCGGCTTCGCCGTGCTGACCCGCGTACCGGCGGTGCCCTGGACGATGGCTTCGATATCGGCCAGCGAACCGATCACCGCGACCTTGCCAGTATGGCGCGCGAATTCGCAGGCTGCCTGCACCTTCGGCCCCATGGAGCCGGCGGCGAAACCAAGGCGTTCGAGTTCGTCCGGGTGGGCTTCGGCGATGGCTTTCTGGGTGGGTTTGCCATAGTCGATAAAAGCCGCGTTGACGTCGGTGGCGATCACCAGCAGGTCGGCTTCCAGTTGCTCGGCAAGCAACGACGAACACAGATCCTTGTCGATCACCGCCTCGATGCCCTTGAGGTTGCGCTGATCGTCGTACATGGTCGGAATCCCGCCGCCACCGGCGCAGATGACGATGCTGCCCTTGTCCAGCAGCCACTTGATCGGGCGGATTTCGAAGATGCGCTTCGGCCGTGGACTGGCGACCACGCGGCGGAATTTGTCGCCATCGGCAGCAATCGCCCAGCCTTTTTCGGCGGCGAGTTTTTCCGCTTCGGCTTTGTCGTAGACCGGGCCGATCGGCTTGGTCGGGTTCTTGAAGGCCGGGTCGTTGGCGTCGACTTCGACTTGGGTCAGCAGGGTGGCGAACGGCACTTCGAAGTCGAGCAGATTGCCCAGTTCCTGTTCGATGATGTAGCCGATCATGCCTTCGGTTTCAGCACCGAGCACGTCCAGCGGGTATGGAGTGACCGAGGTGTAGGCCGCCGCTTGCAGCGACAGCAGACCGACTTGCGGGCCATTGCCGTGAGCGATGACCAGTTGGTTGCCGGGATGGATCTTGGCGATTTGCTCGGTGGCGATGCGGATGTTGGCGCGCTGGTTGTCAGCGGTCATCGGCTCACCACGGCGGAGCAGGGCGTTACCGCCCAGGGCTACGACGATACGCATGGTGCAATCCTTCTAAGCAGAGGAATGACAAACGATTCGATCCCCCTGTCGGAACCGGAATCCCTGTGGGAGCGAGCCTGCTCGCGAATGCGGTATGTCATTCAACAGTGATGTTGTCTGATCTGACGCTTTCGCGAGCAGGCTCGCTCCCACATTGGGTTCCCGGTTCCTTCAGTGGGAGCGCTGTGGCGTCAGAGATCAGCCAGGGTCGAGACCAGAATCGCCTTGATCGTGTGCATGCGGTTTTCCGCTTGCTCGAAGGCAATGCAGGCCGGCGACTCGAACACATCGTCGGTCACTTCGATGCCGTTTTTCAGGTGCGGATACTGCTCGGCGATCTGTTTGCCGACCTTGGTGTCGCTGTTGTGAAAGGCCGGCAGGCAGTGCATGAACTTGGTACGCGGGTTGCCGGTGGCTTTCATCAGGTCGGCGTTGACCTGATACGGCAGCAGTTGCTGGATACGCTCGGCCCAGGCTTCCACCGGTTCACCCATCGATACCCAGACATCGGTGTGAATGAAGTCCACGCCTTTGACCGCTTCTTTCGGATCTTCGGTGAGGGTGATGCGTGCGCCACTTTCCTCACCGTATTTTTTGCAGCGCGCTACCAGATCGTCCAGCGGCCACAGCGCTTTCGGTGCGCAGATGCGCACGTCCATGCCGAGTTTGGCGCCGATCAGCAGCAGCGAGTTGCCCATGTTGTTTCGCGCGTCGCCCAAGTAGGCGTAGCTGATTTCGTGGATCGGCTTGTCAGCGTTTTCACGCATGGTCAGTACGTCGGCGATCATCTGGGTCGGGTGATATTCATCGGTCAGGCCGTTGAACACCGGCACGCCGGCGAACTTGGCCAGCTCTTCGACGATTTCCTGTTTGAAGCCACGGTACTCGATGGCGTCGTACATGCGCCCGAGCACGCGGGCGGTGTCCTTCATGCTTTCCTTGTGGCCGATTTGCGAGGAGTTCGGGTCGATGTAAGTGACGTTGGCGCCTTGGTCATAGGCCGCCACTTCGAAGGCGCAACGGGTGCGGGTCGAGGTCTTTTCGAAGATCAGGGCGATGTTGTTGCCCTTCAGGTGTTGTTGCTCGGTGCCGGTGTACTTCGCGCGTTTCAGATCGCGGGACAGGTCGAGCAGGTAACGCAGCTCACGTGGGGTGTGGTGTTCCAGGCTGAGCAGGTTACGGTTGTGAATGTTAAAAGCCATGATGGATCTCCTTGGGTTTCGGTTATCCCCTTGGCCGCGCTCGATAAGTCGCGGCGAAGGCTCAAAGATTAGTAATCGATCGGGTCACGGATGATCGGGCAGGTCATGCAGTGGCCGCCGCCACGGCCCCGGCCGAGTTCGCCGGCGCTGATGGTGATGACCTCCACGCCAGCCTTGCGCAGCAGGGTGTTGGTGTAGGTGTTGCGGTCGTAGCCGATGACCACGCCCGGCTCCATCGCCACCACGTTGTTGCCGTCGTCCCATTGCTCGCGTTCGGCGGCGAAGCTGTTGCCGCCGGTTTCCACCACGCGCAGTTTCGGCAGGTTGAGCGCCGCAGCGACGGTGTCGAGGAAGCTGCCTTCTTCGCGGCGGATGTCGATGCCGCCCTGTTTGCTTTCGTCAGGGCGCAGGGTGAAGGCGACGATCTGGTTGACCACTTCCGGGAAGATCGTCACCAGATCGCGGTCGCAGAAGCTGAACACGGTGTCCAGGTGCATGGCCGCGCGGGATTTCGGCAGGCCGGCGACGATGACTTTTTCCACCGCTTTGTTGTTGAACAGGTTCAGCGCCAGTTGGCCGATGGCCTGCCGCGATGAGCGCTCGCCCATGCCGATCAGCACCACACCGTTGCCGATCGGCATGACGTCGCCGCCCTCAAGGGTAGAGTTGCCGTGGTCCTTGTCCGGGTCGCCGTACCAGATCTCGAATTCGGCGTTGGTGAATTGCGGATGGAATTTGTAGATGGCGGTGGTCAGCAGGGTTTCCTGACGGCGCGCCGGCCAGTACATCGGGTTCAGCGTCACGCCACCGTAGATCCAGCAGGTGGTATCGCGGGTGAACTGGGTGTTGGGCAGCGGCGGCAGGATGAAGCTGGAGTGGCCGAGGAAATCGCGGAACATCTGGATGGTCTTGCCACCGAAGCTGTCCGGCAGATCATCGGCCGAGACGCCGCCAATCAGGAATTCGGCGATGTGGCGGGGCTCGAGGCTTTTCAGCCAGGATTTCACTTCGCTGATCAGGCCCAGGCCCACCGAGTCGGCAGTGACTTTGCGCTCAAGAATCCAGTCCAGCGCTTCGGGGATGGCGACGATGTCGGTCAGCAGGTTGTGCATTTCCACCACGTCGATGCCGCGCTCGCGCATTTTGGTGACGAAGTCGAAATGGTCGCGCTTGGCCTGCGCCACCCACAGCACATCATCGAACAGCAGTTCATCGCAGTTGTTCGGGGTCAGCCGCTGATGGGCCAGACCTGGGGAGCAAACCATGACTTTACGCAGTTTCCCGGCTTCGGAGTGGACGCCGTACTTCACTTTTTCCGTGGTCATTTCTGTGTTCCTCCAGATGACAATTCAATCAGGGGTTACAGCGTCAGGAAGCCATCGTAGAGACCGTAGGCCGCCACCACGGCGCCCACGACCACTGCGGCGAAAATCAGCTTCTCGACGTTGGTGAAAACCGGTTGTTTGAGTTCCAGCTTGGCCTTGGCGAACAGGATCGCGCCGGGCGCGTAGAGCAGGGCCGACAGCAGCAGGTACTTGACCCCGCCGGCGTACAACAACCACACCGCATAGATCAGGGCGATACCGCCGATGATCAGATCCTTGCGCCGCTCGGCGGCAAAGCCTTCGTAGCTCTCGCCGCGCACCGCCAGCAGCAGGGCATAGGCCGCCGACCACAGGTACGGCACCAGAATCATCGAAGTGGCGAGGTAGATCAGTGACAGGTAAGTGCTGGCCGAGAACAGGGTGATGATCAGGAACACCTGCACCATCGCGTTGGTCAGCCACAGGGCGTTGACCGGCACGTGGTTGGCGTTTTCCTTGCGCAGGAACTCCGGCATGGTGTGGTCTTTGGCGGCGGCGAACATGATCTCGGCACACAGCAGCACCCACGACAGCAGCGCGCCGAGCAGCGAGATGATCAGGCCGACGCTGATCAGCACCGCACCCCAGTGACCGACCACATGCTCAAGCACGGCGGCCATCGACGGGTTCTGCAGTTTCGCCAGTTCCGGCTGGGTCATGATGCCCAGCGACAGCACGTTCACCAGCACCAGAAACAGCAGCACGGTGATGAAGCCGATCACCGTAGCCTTGCCGACGTCCGAGCGCTTCTCGGCGCGGGCGGAGAAGATGCTCGCGCCTTCGATGCCGATGAACACCCAGACGGTGACCAGCATCATGTTGCGCACCTGGTTCATCACACTGCCCAGATCAGGGTTTTTCACGCCCCAGATGTCGGCGGTGAAGATGTCCAGTCTGAACGCGAAGACTGCGATCAACACGAACAGCAGCAGCGGCACGACCTTGGCGACCGTGGTCACCAGGTTGATGAACGCCGCTTCCTTGATCCCGCGCAGCACAAGAAAATGCACGCCCCACAGCAACACCGAGGCGCCGATCACCGCCGCCGGGGTATTGCCTTCGCCGAATATCGGAAAGAAGTAACCGAGGGTGCTGAACAGCAACACGAAGTAACCGACGTTGCCCAGCCAGGCACTGATCCAGTAGCCCCACGCGGACGAGAAACCCATGTAATCGCCGAATCCGGCCTTGGCGTAGGCGTAGACCCCGCCGTCCAGGTCAGGCTTGCGATTGGCGAGGGTCTGAAAGACGAAAGCGAGGGTGAGCATGCCGACGGCGGTGATGGCCCAGCCGATCAGCACGGCACCGACGTCGGCGCTGGCAGCCATGTTTTGTGGCAAGGAAAATATCCCGCCGCCGATCATTGAACCGACTACCAGTGCAACCAGTGCACCGAGTCTTAGTTTTCCGGGCGCTTCAGACATTTGCATGACTCCATTGCAGGAAAGGAGAGCTCACAGCCTAGTACCGTTGTCTGTTCCAACAGCTGACTTGGATCAGTGCATGGTCACATTCCATTGTTAATGAATGACTTATCCACCCGTTGCGGGGCATGACTCGGTGCTCTGGGAGGCCCGTTCCAGAGCCGTTTCGCTAACGCAATTGGGAATAGCTATTAATGCTTTCGAACTATGACGCTAGTTGCTTTTGCGCGTTTGGCAAATGTCGGTCATCTGTTTTCAGTACAGAATCGAATTATCAGGATCAGCGCACAAAACTGACTTAACGTGCTACGTGTTATCGTCATCAGCTATATAAAAGTGTCTTCGATCAGGCATTACCTGATAAACGTCATCTACTCTTAGCTTTTTAGTCAGCTGTTGTTACAAATGAACAACAGCGGCTTTTTCAAGGAGATCTGCATGTCGCAACCGACGCAAAAGCTGCGCCTTGGTGCGTTGATCGCGCTGGTGGTGGGGTCGATGATCGGCGGGGGGATTTTCTCTTTGCCGCAGAACATGGCGGCGCGCGCCGATGCCGGGGCAATCCTGATCGGTTGGGGCATCACCGCGATCGGTATGCTCACCCTGGCCTTCGTCTTTCAGACCCTGGCCAACCGCAAACCGGAGCTGGACTCGGGCGTCTATGCCTACGCCAAGGCCGGGTTTGGCGACTACATGGGCTTTTCGTCGGCGTGGGGTTACTGGATCAGCGCGTGGCTGGGCAACGTCGGCTATTTCGTCTTGCTGTTCAGCACCCTCGGCTATTTTTTTCCGGTGTTCGGCCAGGGCAATACGCCGATCGCCATCGGCTGCGCTTCGGTGCTGTTGTGGGCGGTGCATTTTCTGGTGATGCGCGGGATCAAGGAGGCCGCGCTGATCAACCAGTTGACCACCGTGGCCAAGGTCGTGCCGCTGATCATGTTCATCGTCATCGCTGCCGTGGCGTTCAAAGCGGACATCTTCACCCGCGACATCTGGGGCCGCAGCAATCCGAACTTCGGCGGGGTGATGGACCAGGTGCGCAACATGATGCTGGTCACCGTGTTCGTCTTCATCGGTATCGAAGGCGCCAGCGTCTATTCGGCCCGCGCGGAGAAACGCAGCGACGTCGGCCGCGCCACGGTGATCGGTTTTCTCGGCGTGCTGGCGCTGCTGGTGCTGGTCAACGTGCTGTCGCTGGGGATCATGAGCCAGCCGGAACTGGCCAATCTGCAGAATCCTTCACTGGCGGCAGTGCTCGAGCACATTGTCGGGCCGTGGGGTGCGTTACTGATCAGCATCGGGCTGGCGATTTCCCTGCTCGGTGCATTGTTGTCCTGGGCCTTGCTCTGCGCGGAAATCCTTTTCGCCACGGCCAAGGACAAGACCATGCCGGCGTTCCTGAAGAAGGAAAACAACAATCACGTGCCGGTCAACGCGCTGTGGCTGACCAATGTGATGATCCAGATTTTCCTGCTGATCACATTGTTCTCGGCGGGTACTTACACCAGCCTGATCTATCTGGCGTCGTCGATGATTCTGGTGCCGTATTTGTGGTCGGCGGCCTACGCGGTGCTGCTCAGCGGGCGCGGCGAAACCTACGAGCACGCGTCTGCCGAGCGCACCAAGGATCTGCTGATTGGCGGCATCGCCCTGGTTTACGCGGTGTGGCTGTTGTATGCCGGCGGAGTGAAATATCTGCTGCTGTCGGCGCTGCTGTATGCGCCGGGGGTGATTCTGTTTGCCAAGGCCAAGCGTGAACAGGGCCAGCCGGTGTTTACCACGGTGGAGAAGGGGATTTTTGCCTGCGTGCTGATTGGCGCGGGGCTGGCGGCTTATGGGTTGTATAGCGGGGTATTGTCGTTGTGATCTGAAAAGCAGCCCCTCACCCCAGCCCTCTCCCGGAGGGAGAGGGGGCTGACCGGGGGATATTGGCGAATTACGCCGACGTGAAAGACCTTTACCGAATCCATAATCGACTGGTTTTTTCAGGTCGGCGTATAGCGCAAGACACCTCGGTAGGCCCCCTCTCCCTCCGGGAGAGGGCTGGGGTGAGGGGCTTCTTCTAGAGCCACTGCGCAGGATGCGAGCCCAACTCCATCGCCGGCAAATCCCACCGCACCGCCACCCCGCTGATCTGCACCGGTACGCGCAATCTCCGCGCCGGCCCCCAGGCGGTGTGTTCAATTGCCGGATCCTGATCCAGCGCATCTTCGGCCCGCAGCGGGTCATGCGTCGCCGGCCCATGCTCGAGCAACAGCTTCGCCGTCCGTGCCAGCGACAACCGCGCCGAGCCCCCGCGACCGTTGGCCAGTCGTTCAGTCAGCAATCTGATCGCACTCGCCGCCAGCAGATACCCGGTCGCATGATCCAGCGCCTGCACCGGCAGCGGCGTCGGTTTATCGCTGTGCTTCCAATGCTGTCCGGCCTCGGCGATGCCGCTGCTCATCTGCACCAGGCTGTCGAAGCCCCGGCGGTTCTGCCAGGGGCCGCTCCAGCCGTAGGCGTTGAGGCAGACGTCGATCAGCCCCGGTGCCAGCTGCCTTCGGCGTTCAATACCAAACCCCAGATGTTCCAGCGCATCGGCGCGGTAGCCGTGCAGGAGAATGTCGGCGTCTTGCAATAAACCTTCGAACACTGCGCGATCCGCTGGCACTTGCAGATCCAGCCGCGCGCAGCGTTTGCCGACGGTCATTTCCGGGACCACACCGGGTTCGTTCCAGCTCGGTGGATCGATGCGCAGCACGTTTGCGCCGAGCCCTGCGAGAAAGCGGCTGGCGGTGGGGCCGGCGAGCACGCGGGTCAGGTCGAGCACCTTGATCCCGGCCAGCGGTCGTGCGATCGAGCCTTGCCATGGGCTGCGGTTCTCGTCCGTCTGCTCGATGAACTGCACCAGCGCTTCGGCATTCACGGCCAGCCCTTGCGGATGCTGCTGCCACTGCGCCCAACTGCGCATTTCGGCGGCGCAGCCCTTGGCGTCGACCACCGCCTGCTCAAGATCCGCGCTCGCCCACTGTGCGACTTTCGCCGCCATTGCGGCACGATCGGCGCAGGCACCGAGCACGCGTTCAGCGGCGGCGCGGTGATGCGGGGCGTTGGTGTGCAGACGGATCCAGCCGTCCCGGGTCGCATAGTCGCCGGCGATCGCATCCCATAACGGCGGCACTTGCCAGCCGATCGGGCGCAGCGAGGTGGAGAACCACAACGAGGCCAGACGGCGGTCGACTGCAACCGCAGGCAAGTGCCCGGTTTGCTGGTGAAGCAATTCGCTGAGCGCTTGCCCGGCAGCGGCGATGCTGGCGCAGGCCAGCTTGGTCACGGCGAACGCCGAGGGCAGGGCGCCGTCACCGGTAAAGGGTATTGGCGTGTGAGGCAAGTCGAGTGCGGTTTGGATGGACGTGAGCAGATCAGTCATCGAAGGCCCTCCGGAACGAGAGGGCGATGATAGTGCAAAAGAATCGCGGTTTAGATGAAACCAGGGTGTGAACCCGTTTCCCCTGTGGGAGCGAGCCTGCTCGCGAAGGCGTCGTGTCAGTCAACACCGATGTTGGATATGACGACCTCTTCGCGAGCAGGCTCGCTCCCACAGGGATTTATGCTGGATAGTTACACGCGAAACTGATCCATCAATTTCATCTGCTGGCTCGCCAGGCTGTTGAGCTGGCTGCTGATCGCTGCCGATTCGGTAGCCTGCTCGGTGAGGGTTTCGGTCACGGTGCGAATCGCCGAGACGTTGCGGTTGACCTCTTCGGCCACTGCGCTTTGTTCTTCGGCGGCACTGGCGATCTGCAGGTTCATGTCGCTGATCACCGTCACCGCATCGCTGATCTTGCCCAGCGCATCAACGGCCTGACGAATCTGCCCGGCGTTGTTGTGCGCCTGGGTCTGGCTCGAGTGCATGGTCGCGACCACGCCACGGGTGCCGGTCTGGATGCGCTCGATAACGATGCGGATTTCCTCCACCGAATCCTGCGTGCGCTTGGCCAGGTTGCGCACCTCGTCGGCGACCACGGCAAAACCGCGACCGCTTTCGCCGGCGCGGGCGGCTTCGATGGCAGCGTTGAGAGCCAGCAGGTTGGTTTGTTCGGCGATGCTGCGGATCACTTCCAGCACCGAACCGATCTGCTCGCTGTTGACCGCCAGCGCTTCGACTTCGGTCACTGCTTTGCTGACCTCATCGGCGAGTTGATTGATGTCGCGGGTGCTGCGCTCGATGATCGCCATGCCGTCCTTCGCCGACTGATCGGCACCCTTGGCGGCGTTTGCCGCGTTCGAGGCACTGTTGGCGACGTCGTGGGCGGTGGCGCTCATTTCGTTGGACGCGGTGGCGACCTGATCGATTTCGCGGAACTGCACCTGCATGCCTTCGCTGGTCTGGCGGGCGATTTCCGACGATTGATCGGCTGTACCACGTGCTTCGGTGATGCTCTGTTTGATCTGCGCGATGGTCGGCTGAAGCTTGTCGAGGAAGCGGTTGAACCAGTTCACCAGTTCGCCCAGTTCATCTTTCTTGCTGTAGTTCAGGCGCTGGGTCAGATCGCCTTCGCCGCTGGCGATGTTCTTCAGCATCTCGGCGACGCTGTTGATCGGACGGGTGACGCCGGAGGCGGTGAGCCAGATCAGCAGCAGGCCGACCAGACCGGCCACGCCCGCTACCAGCAGGGCAGTGATCACGCCGGTTTGTTGCGCATCATCCAGTACCGCTTGCAGCTTTACCGAATCGGCCAGCAGCACTTGCTCCGGCAGGTCGATGACCACGCCCCAGGCGCGCGAATTGCCGATCGGGTCGACCGGGTAAACCGCGCGAATCAGCTCGCCCTGTTGGAGAATTTTCGCTGTGCCGCTGCCGACCAGTTGCAATACATCCTGGCCATCGGCGCCGAGGGTATCGCTGATTTTTTTGCCGACCCGCGTCGCGTCAGCACTGTCGGCCGCCAGCACGCCGCTGCCGGAGACGATCAGCATGTGCCCGGCGTTGTTGAACAGGCTGCGCTGCGAGTCGACGGCGGCGGCTTGCAGGGCGTCGAGCGCGATGTCGACACCGACCACGCCGATCGCTTTGCCATCCACCAGCAGCGGCACGGAAATGGTCGTCATGAGCATTTCCTTGCCACCGACGGTGTCGGCATACGGGTCGAGCAGGCAGGTGCGTTTGTTGTCGCGAGGGCAGGTGTACCAACTGTTGTACGGCGTGCCGCTGACGCTGAGGGTGGTTTTGGTCAAGTCGTCCTCGACCATGATCGTATTCAGCGCGGCGCCGGCGGCACGGCTCCAGTACGAGGCGAAGCGCCCGGCTTCGTTGGACTGCCGCGCGGCATCGTTGGCGAATTCGCTGTCCTTGCCGTCGAGGCCGTTGGGTTCGAAGGCCAGCCAGATGCCAAGGACTTTATCGTTGCGCTCGAAAGCGGTTTTCAGACTTTGGTTCAACTCTTCCCGAACGGCGCCGGCTTCGAGTGAACGCTTGGCCGCCATCGTCCGCAGATCCTTGATCTGGTCGGCGAGGGCGGTGACCACCAGCAGGCTTTCGCCAAAGGTTTTCTGCACCCGCACCGCTTGTTCGGCGGCCTTGGCCTGCAGCAGGTTCTGCACGCTGGCGGTGAGCAACTGGTTGCTGGATTGACTGACCAGCGCGTCGTTCTGGTTGGTCTGGTAGATGTTCATGCTGACAATCAGCACCACCACTCCGAGCAGGCACAGGCCGGAGAGCAGGACGATTTTCAGGCGAATGGACAGAGAGTCGAACATGGGCGATCTCGCGAATGGAATAAACAGGTGGCTGGGCCGGGAGCCCGGTTTGCCAAATCCATTCAGCGCCATTCAATCCTCATCGGCGTTAAGCGAAACGGCATGAGGCGCTTGCCGACGGACGGTCGCTGCTAAACGTTTGCGCAGGGGAAAGTGCTGAAAAGGCTTTAATTACAGGGATGTTTCACTACCGCGACGGGCGTCTCCGGACGCGACCAGATCCACAGGTTGCCCATGGCCATGCCGGCAATCGCCAGATAGATCGGCCAGCCGTGATCGAGCATCACCAGCATCAACGTCGCACACAGCAGCATGCTGACGGTGGCACTGAGCTTGGCCTTGCGCGCGATGATCCTGCCGTTGCGCCAGTTACTCAGGATCGGCCCGAACAGGCGGTGATTTTCTAGCCAGGCACTCAAGCGCGGCGAACTGCGGGTCGCGGCCCACGCGGCAAGGAGGATGAACTCGGTGGTCGGCAGGCCGGGCACGACGATGGCGATCAGGCCAATGCCGAGGCTGACATAGGCCAGCAGGCCGAACAGCAGACGGGCGAGTTTTGATGGGGCGGGTGCGGGCATAGCTCAGCGGTGGCTTCTGAAGCGGAACGGGGATCTTACAGATTTGTGGTGAGCCCTGTGGGAGCGAGCCTGCTCGCGAAAGCGGTTGATCAGCCACATTGATGTTGAATGTGCTGCCGTCTTCGCGAGCAGGCTCGCTCCCACAAAGGATAGAGTTGCTTCAAGCTACTTCGGCTTCTATCGCATAAGCCCGTTCCAGCAGCACGGTAAAGCGGTTGAACGCATCCAGTGCACCTTGCTCAACTTCAGCGTCTTCCTCAGCGGTGAACGGCAACGCATCGAGGGTGCGCACAAAGCTTTTCCAGCCCTC
Organism: Pseudomonas triticicola; assembly: GCF_019145375.1. Classification (NCBI taxonomy): domain Bacteria; kingdom Pseudomonadati; phylum Pseudomonadota; class Gammaproteobacteria; order Pseudomonadales; family Pseudomonadaceae; genus Pseudomonas; species Pseudomonas triticicola. The sequence goes on from NZ_JAHSTX010000001.1 coordinate 100,801, forward strand.
GGCGCGGCCACCTTGCGGTTCCGCCAGATGCCGGGCGCCAAAGGTTTCGCTCAGCTCCAGTGCCACCGCACGCTTGATCAAAAACGCCGCGCCGAGCTTGGAACCCTCCGACACGAAGATCCAGCCCAGCGCCCGCGCCTTGCTCGGGTTTTTCAGCGCGCCGGCCACCGGCGCCGGGACTTCGGTGTCGAGGTCGGCGAGGTCAGCCCTGGCCGCTTCGGCGCGGCAACGGGCTGGCAGATCCGGGACGATCGCGGTCAGTTCGGCATCGTTGTACAGCTCGACCAGTTCCGCCTGGAACAGGTATTGCGCGACGACGAAACGGGCGAAGCTGGCGCGGGTTTCGAATGGTGCGTGGGCTTTGACCAGGGCATCGAGTTTGCTGTGCGGCTCATGGGTGATCTGGTTCAGGCGTTGCGAACGCAGGGTTTTTTCCGAGGCAGTCATGGGGTGTCCTTGATAAATGAGGCGCTTGAAAACAAGACGTACGGGCGGGCGCCGGACAGTAAAAAAACCTCACTGCGCGGCGAGAACACGCGCAGTGAGGCCGGGCGGATCAGATGTCCCAGATCAGGTTGATCGCGAAGTTGCGCCCCGGTTGGGTCAGGCGATCAAGGTTGGCCGGTTGCGTCACCGACGCTTCGCCGACGCTGTCGTAACCGCGCACGTCATCCCATAGCCAGTATTTCTTGTCGGTCAGGTTGTAGACGCCGCCGCTGACGGTGACGTCGTCGGTCACCTTGTAATAGCCGGCCAGATCGAGAATGCCGAAGCCCGGGGTCTTGAACTGACTGCTGACGCCGTCCGGCGATTTGAAGTTGCTGTCGTCGACGCGGTCCTTTTTCTTCACCACGGTCCAGCTCAGCAGACCGCCATAGTTGTCCTGGTCGTAACCGAGGCCGAATACGCCGGTGAGCGGATTGACGCTGTTGATCGGCTCGCCGCTGTCGTTGTTGCGCCCGTAGGCGTAGGCGATCGAGCCTTGGGTATACAGGCCTTGCGGCGCGCCGAACGCGTCCAGGTTCAAGCGACCTTTGACTTCCGCACCCTTGATGGTGGCGCGCTTGATGTTGTTGCTCTGGAAGGTCAACTGATCGTCGCCCGGCTTGACCGCATCCTCGTTGATGAAGTCGCGGTACTTGTTATAGAACACCGCGACGTCGAACGAGCCCTGCTCGAAATTCCCGCGCAGGCCGGTTTCGAAACCTTTGCTTTTTTCCGGCTCAAGGTCGGAGTTGGGCGCCACGGTGTAGCCGGTGGTGTTGTTCTCGAAACGCCCGTACAGCGATTTTGCCGTGGGCGTGCGGAAGCCTTCGGCGTACTGGCCGTACCAGGTGTAGTTGTCCGTCAGTGCATAGGTCAGGCCGAATTTTGGCGAGACTTTGTGCCAGGTCTTGTTCTTGTCGCTGACCGTGCCCTGGCCGTCGGCATTCACGGTGTTGAGGAATTCCTCGGTGATGTGCGGCTTGAGCTGGGTGTAGTCGTAGCGCAGGCCCGGCAGGAAGGTCCAGTCGTTCCAGCTGATCTGATCCTGGGCGAACAGGCTGTAGGTGTTGATGGTCGGATCGGGGAAATCAGAGGCCTTGGCCAGCACGTCCGCCGCACTGGTCGCGCCAATCGCCGTGCAGCCGCGACCGACGGCCAGGCATGTGCCGTCGCCGCTGCGTGAACCGGTGACTTTCTGCTGTTTGATCGTGGTGCCGTAAGTCAGCAGGTGATCGGTGTCACCGATGGCGAAGGCCTTGTCCAGTTGCGCGTCGAACACCCACTGCTTTTCCTCGTAGATCGTGTCGCGGGTACGCAGCACTTTACGAGTGATCGGGTAGTACAACTCTTCGGTGCTCTGGTCGGTCTTGGCGATCTGGTGATTGAGGCTCCACTTGACGTTATCGACCAGCAGGCTGTCGAGGGCGAACGCGTGTTCGATACCGAAACGCTCGCGGGTGATGGTGTCGTTGCCGGTGCGCCACTGGTACATGCCGCCGGCCAGGACGCTGCTCGGAATGGTCGGCGCGCCGTTGAAATACGGGCCGCCGTAGGCACTTTTCTGGTCGGTGTCGCGATCGTCCTTGTACTTTTCGTAGGTCAGGCCCAGGCGCGAATCGTCGTTGTAGTTCCAGCCGAGCTTGGCCAGGACGTTGGTCGCGCGCACGTCTTCCGGGTTGGCGGCGGTGCGCGCAAGGCCGGTGCCGTTGTTGCCGCCGAAGGATTCGGTTTCGTGACCGTCGCGCTGGCTGTAATGCAGCAAGCCGTCGAACTCACCGCTGCGGCCGGCGACGGTGGCGGACTTCAGCCAGCTGTCATCGGCGGAGCTGTAACCGCTTTTCAGGCGCGCTCCGACGTCCTTGCCCGGTTTGATGATGTCGTCGGCGTCCAGCGTGTAGTAACTGACCGCGCCGCCGATGGCGTTGCTGCCGTACAGCACCGAGGCCGGGCCGCGCAGAATTTCCACACGCTTGACGATTTCCGGGTCGACGTAGTTGCGCTGGCTCTTGGCGTAGGGGCCGTTGAAGAAGCCGTTGGGGATCTCCACGCCATCGACTTGAGTCAGGATGCGGTCGCCGTCGATACCGCGAATGTTGTAGCCACTGATGCCGCCGCGCTGACCGGCACCGCCAACGGAAACGCCCGGCTCGTAGCGCACCAGATCCTTGATGGTGTTGACGTTGTTGCGGTCAAGCGCTTGGCGATCATGCACGCTGACCGTCGAGGGCACGCTGTTGACGGATTGTTCCTGGCGAGTGGCGCTGATGGTCACCTGATCGAGATTGAGCGTGCCGCTGCTGTTGCGTTTTTCCAGCAGGACATTGTTGTTGCTCAGTTTGCGGAAGCTCAGGTTGGTCCCCACCAACAGGCGCTCGAGGGCTTTTTCCGGCGGCAGCGAACCGCGCACGCCCGGCGACGAGACGTTCTGCCCCAACTCGGCCGGCAAGCCGACCTGCCAACCGGTCACGGCGGTGAAGGCATTCAGTGCCGAAACCAGTGGTTGCTGGCCGATGGCGAAGGCGTAATCGCCCATGTTGCGTGTCGGTTGCTCGGTGGCCGCCAGCAGCGGTGCGGTGCCAGCCATGAGGATGGCCGCAGTCAGCAGCGACAGTACGCGGGAAGGGGAAGCAGTCTGGCGGGTAAGGCGTGAGGACATCGATAGCGCTCCGTGTCGCACGAATCTTTATAGGTGCTGATCGGCATGGTTAGATGCGAATCAATTGCATTGGCTATAACGAGACGTACTGCCATTGGCTATCGAGTAAAAATAATTCTCATTCAGTTCAGAATCACCAGCGCAGGGAATTCCTGCAGGCGCGCCGAGGTGATGTGGGCGAGAGAGCGGACCACGTCGAGCGGCTGGTCGAGACGGTAGTTGCCGGTGACGGCGACGTCGGCCAGTTGCTCGTTGTTGTTGATGATCCAGCCCGGGTAGTAGCGGCGCAGCTCGGCCAGCACCTGATTCAGCGGGCAGTTCTCGAACACCAGACGGCCTTCTACCCAGGCCAGATCGGCATTGGCGTCGAGCTTGGCCGGGCGATCAAAACCGTTGGGGCCGATGCGAATGCTTTCCCCGGCACGCAGGCGCACCCGGGCATCGTTGTGGGTGGCGCGCAGATCGACATCGCCACGTTGCACATTCACTTGCGCGACCCCGTCGAGGTAGCGCACGGCGAATGCGGTGTCGTGCACGCTTGCCTGCACCGGACCTGCGTCGATCTCCAGCGGCTGATTGCGCCCGCTGGCGATCTCGAAAAACGCCTCGCCCTGAAACAGCCGGGCCACGCGCTGTTGATCGTTGATGGTGCTGGAAAACGCCGAGTTGGTATTGAGCAGGACCTTCGAGCCGTCCTCCAGTTGCAGCCGCTGACGCTCGCCGACCACGGTCAGGTGATCCGCTTGAATGCGCATCGGCAGGTTGCTGAAACTGAACAGCCCGAGGATCAGCACCGCAGCGGTAGCCAGCGGTTTCCAATGCGGGCGCAAGCGTTTGAGAAAAGTGATTTTTACCGGTTTTGCTGCCAGAGCCTCGGCGCACAGGGCGACTTGCGGGCCGTCCCAGATCGCCTGGGCCTTGGCGAACGCCTCGGCGTTCAAAGGATCAGCCGCCAGCCAGGCATGAAATTGCCGGGTCTGTTCCTCATCCGGGCTGCCGAGCACGATGAGCCAGTCCAGCGCCTGGTCCATTGCTGCTGCAGCGTCCCGCGCCGAATCGGGCGAAGGCGAGCGGTGGGTGTCCGTCACGGTGGTTCCTCAGGGCTTCTGGCGAAGCAAGGCTTCTGGCGAAGCAGTTTCTAGCTTCAAGCTGCAAGCTGCAAGCTGCAAGCCGGATGGGTTACTGCATTTCGTTTTTGCTTGCCGCTTGCCGCTTGAAGCTTGCAGCTCAAAGCTTGCCACTGCCGTTATGTCGTTCGGCAACGCCGATGCAGATCGACATGATCAGTTTCAGTTCCTTCTGCACGGTGCTCAGCGAAACATCAAGTTCATCAGCGATTTCCTGATAGCTGTGGCCGTGCAAACGGCTGAGGATGAAGATCTGTTGCTGGCGCGGGCTGAGTTGGCTGAGGCTCACGTTCAAACGCTCCAGCAATTGTTCGGCGTGGGCGGCGTCTTCGGCGCTGCTGGCGGGCGCGGCGATGCTCTGCACGACATCTCGCGGCACGTCGTCGACCATGGTCCGCGCATGAATCTTGCGCGCGCGCAAATGATCCAGCGCCAGATTGCGCGCGGTCTGGAAGACAAAGGGTTCAAGGTGATCGATGGCCCGTTCGCTCAACGCCCGGGTCACGCGCAGGTAGGTCTCCTGCAACAGGTCTTCAGCGGTGCTGTGATTGTTGACCATCCGTTCCAGCGTGCGCAGCAGGGAAGTGCGCTGGGCGAGGAAGACGTGGTTGAAGCGCGATTGACTCACGGGAGGACCTGATCCATTTTGAGCGAATGATAATGCTTATCATCCAGCTGAATGGTCAAGTGCTGATTTCAAATTGAAATCGGATCTCCTGTGGGAGCGAGCCTGCTCGCGAAGGCGTCGTGTCAGTCAATTCCATATCGACTGACAGAAAGCTTTCGCGAGCAGGCTCGCTCCCACAGGGATTGGGGGCCGGCTGGGATTATTCGGCGTTACACAACGCCAGGCAGTTATCCAGCATGCGGTTGGAGAAGCCCCATTCGTTGTCGTACCAGGCCAGCACTTTCAGCAACTTGCCGCTGACCTTGGTGTGGTTGGCGTCGAAGATCGACGACAGCGGGTTGTGGTTGAAGTCGCTGGAAACCAGCGGCAAGGTGTTGTAACCGAGAATTTTCGAATGCTGGCTCGCCGCTTTCAGCAGGGCGTTGACTTCGTCGGCACTGGCTTCTTTCTTCAGTTGCACGGTGAGGTCGACCAGCGACACGTTGATCACCGGTACGCGCACAGCCATGCCGGTCAGTTTGCCCGCCAGTTCCGGCAGCACCAGGCCTACCGCTTCGGCTGCGCCGGTCTTGCTCGGGATCATGTTCTGCGTGGCCGAGCGGGCACGGTACGGGTCGCTGTGATAAACGTCGGTGAGGTTCTGGTCATTGGTGTAGGCGTGGATGGTGGTCATCAGGCCGCTTTCGATGCCCAACTCGCGATGCAGCACCTGCGCCACTGGCGCGAGGCAGTTGGTGGTGCACGAAGCGTTGGAAATGATCTGGTGCGACTGACGCAGAATGTCGTGGTTGACGCCATAAACGACGGTGGCGTCGGCGCCTTTGGCCGGGGCAGAAATGATCACCTTGCGGGCGCCGGCGCTGATATGCGCGGCGGCTTTGGCACGGTCGGTGAACAGACCGGTGCATTCGAACACTACGTCGATTTTTTCAGCGGCCCACGGCAGGTCGGCCGGGTTGCGAATGGCGCTGACGGCGATGCGGTCGCCATTGACCGTCAGGCTTTCGTTATCGTGCGCCACTTCGGCGTCGAAAGTGCCGTGGACGGTGTCGTATTTGAGCAGATGGGCATTGATCGAACTGTCACCCAGATCGTTGATCGCGACGATCTGCAGGTCTTGACGATAGCCTTGGGTATACAGTGCGCGCAGGACATTACGGCCGATGCGGCCAAAACCATTGATTGCGATTCGAAGAGTCATGGAACAGCGCCGCCGTCGTTTTGTTGTTGGAATTACAAGATTATTCGCATAAAAATAGAAAACAAGCCTTTTTAGTGGCAATATTTTGTTTTATCTACAACGAGTGACCTGAATCAACTGGTCCGAATGGTCAAAAAAGCCGTCTGTCATTCCAACAACAACGGCGTTTGATCAGCATAGACAATCAGGTCGCCACATCCGTTAGCCTGGAGTTCTACACATGCATCCCCGCGTTCTTGAGGTCACCGAACGGCTTATCGCCCGCAGCCGCGCCACGCGTCAGGCTTACCTTGCATTGATTCGCGGCGCCGCCACCGATGGCCCGATGCGCGGCAAGCTGCAATGCGCCAACTTCGCCCACGGCGTGGCCGGTTGCGGCACTGAAGACAAGCACAGCCTGCGGATGATGAACTCGGCGAACATCGCCATTGTGTCTTCCTATAACGACATGCTTTCGGCGCACCAGCCGTACGAAGTCTTTCCACAACAGATCAAGAACGCCCTGCGCGAAATCGGCTCGGTCGGCCAGTTCGCCGGCGGCACTCCGGCGATGTGCGACGGCGTGACCCAGGGCGAGCCGGGCATGGAACTGAGCCTGCCGAGCCGCGAAGTCATCGCCATGTCCACCGCCGTGGCGCTGTCGCACAACATGTTCGACGGCGCGCTGATGCTCGGCATCTGCGACAAGATCGTCCCGGGCCTGATGATGGGTTCGCTGCGTTTCGGTCATCTGCCAACGATCTTCGTACCGGGCGGGCCGATGGTTTCGGGGATTTCCAACAAGGAAAAAGCCGACGTCCGCCAGAAGTACGCCGAAGGCAAGGCCACCCGCGAAGAGCTGCTGGAATCGGAGATGAAGTCCTACCACAGCCCGGGCACCTGCACCTTCTACGGCACCGCCAACACCAACCAGTTGCTGATGGAAGTCATGGGCCTGCACTTGCCGGGCGCGTCTTTCGTCAACCCGAACACACCACTGCGCGACGCCCTGACCCGCGAAGCCGCGCATCAGGTCACGCGCCTGACCAAGCAGAACGGCAACTTCATGCCGATCGGCGAAATCGTCGACGAGAAGGCGCTGGTCAACTCCATCGTTGCCCTGCACGCCACCGGCGGCTCGACCAACCACACCCTGCACATGCCGGCCATCGCCATGGCGGCGGGCATTCAGCTGACCTGGCAGGACATGGCCGACCTTTCCGAAGTCGTCCCGACCCTGAGCCACGTCTACCCGAACGGCAAAGCCGACATCAACCACTTCCAGGCAGCGGGCGGCATGTCGTTCCTGATCCGCGAACTGCTCGCCGCCGGCCTGCTGCATGAAGACGTCAACACCGTGCTCGGTCATGGCCTGAGCCAGTACACCAAAGAGCCGTTCCTCGATAACGGCGAGCTGGTCTGGCGCGAAGGCCCGACCGACAGCCTCGACGAAAACATCTTGCGTCCGGTGTCGCGTGCGTTCTCGCAGGAGGGCGGCTTGCGGGTGATGGAAGGCAACCTCGGTCGCGGGGTGATGAAGGTTTCTGCCGTTGCGCTGGAGAACCAGATCGTCGAAGCACCGGCGATGGTCTTCCAGGATCAACAAGACCTGGCGGACGCATTCAAGGCCGGTCTGCTGGAGAAGGATTTTGTCGCCGTGATGCGCTTCCAGGGCCCGCGTTCCAACGGCATGCCCGAGCTGCACAAGATGACGCCGTTTCTTGGCGTGTTGCAGGATCGCGGCTTCAAAGTGGCGCTGGTGACTGACGGGCGCATGTCCGGCGCGTCGGGGAAAATCCCCGCAGCGATTCACGTCAGCCCGGAAGCTTATGTCGGTGGCGCTTTGGCGCGCGTGCAAGAGGGCGATATCATCCGCGTCGATGGCGTCAAAGGCACCTTGGAACTGAAGGTCGACGCCGCCGAATTTGCAGCGCGCGAACCCGCCAAGGGCCTGTTGGGCAACAACATTGGCAGCGGCCGCGAGCTGTTTGGCTTCATGCGCATGGCCTTCAGCTCGGCGGAGCAGGGCGCCAGCGCCTTCACTTCTGCCCTGGAGACGCTTAATTGAAACTGGCTTTGGTCGGTGACATCGGAGGCACCAACGCGCGGTTCGCGTTGTGGCAAAACCAGCAACTGCAATCGGTTCAGGTGCTGGCCACAGCCGACTTTGCCAGCCCGGAAGAGGCAATCGCTCTGTACCTGAGCGGGCTCGGGCTGGCGCCGGGCTCGATCGGCTCGGTGTGCCTGTCGGTGGCAGGTCCGGTGAGCGGCGATGAATTCAAATTCACCAACAACCACTGGCGGCTCAGTCGCAGCGCGTTCTGCAAGACCTTGCAGGTCGAGCAGTTGTTGCTGACCAACGACTTCTCGGCGATGGCGCTGGGCATGACCCGCTTGCAGCCCGGCGAATTCCGCGTTGTCTGCGAAGGCACGCCGGAGCCGTTGCGCCCGGCGGTGGTGATCGGCCCGGGCACTGGCCTGGGTGTCGGCACCTTGCTCGATCTCGGCGAAGGACGCTTTGCCGCGTTGCCGGGCGAGGGCGGCCACGTCGACCTGCCGCTGAGCAGCCCGCGGGAAACGCAACTGTGGCAGCACATCTACAACGAGATCGGCCATGTCAGCGCGGAAACCGCGTTGAGCGGCGGAGGCCTGCCTCGACTGTACCGGGCGATCTGTGCGGTGGATGGCCATGAGCCGATACTCGAAACGCCGGAAGCGATCACCGCCGCTGGCCTTGCCGGTGATCCGATCGCTTTGGAAGTGCTCGAGCAATTCTGCTGCTGGCTCGGTCGCGTCGCCGGCAACAACGTGCTCACCACCGGCGCGCGCGGCGGCGTGTTTATCGTTGGCGGGGTGATTCCACGCTTCGCCGATTTCTTCCTCGCCAGCGGCTTCGCCCGCTGCTTCGCCGACAAGGGATGCATGAGCGATTACTTCAAAGGCATCCCGGTGTGGCTGGTGACCGCGCCGTATTCCGGCCTCGTTGGCGCCGGCGTGGCCCTGGACCAATCAATCCCGACCTGAAATGCAATCCAATTGTGGGAGCGAGCCTGCTCGCGAAAGCGGTGTGTCAGTCAACAGATCTGTTGAATGTTAAAACCGATTCGCGAGCAGGCTCGCTCCCACAAGGGTTTCTGTAGTGTTTGTTAGTTTGATGCTTAAGGCATAATCCGCCCCAACTCCAACAACAAGGATGCCTTCGAAGTGAGCTCAGTCAACAAGTCGATATTGTTGGTCGATGACGACCAGGAAATACGCGAGTTGCTGGAAACCTACCTGACCCGCGCCGGGTTTCAGGTGCGGGCCACCGCCGATGGTGCCGGTTTTCGTCAGGCGCTCAACGAGGCGCCCAGCGATCTGGTGATCCTCGATGTGATGCTGCCCGACGAAGACGGTTTCAGCCTGTGCCGCTGGGTGCGCCAGCATCCGCGTCAGGCGCAGGTGCCGATCATCATGCTGACCGCCAGTTCCGACGAAGCCGACCGGGTGATCGGTCTGGAGCTCGGCGCCGACGATTACCTTGGCAAACCGTTCAGCCCGCGCGAACTGCAAGCGCGGATCAAGGCCCTGCTGCGTCGCGCGCAATTCGCCCACGAGCGCAGCGGCAGCGAAGTGCTGGTCTTCGACGACTGGCGCCTGGACACGGTCAGCCATCGGCTGTTCCACAACGACGGCGAGGAAGTGATTCTTTCCGGCGCCGATTTCGCCCTGCTGAAACTGTTCCTCGACCACCCGCAGCAAATCCTCGACCGCGACACCATCGGCAACGCCACCCGTGGCCGCGATCTGATGCCGCTTGATCGCATCGTCGACATGGCCGTCAGCCGTTTGCGCCAACGCCTGCGCGACACCGAAAAACCGCCACGGCTGATCCGCACCGTGCGCGGCAGCGGTTATCAGTTGGCAGCCAATGTGGTTGCCGGCAATGCTCACTGAGGCGCTGGGCAAATTCGCCAGTCGCATACCGGTGCCGCGCTCACTGCTCGGGCGGATGCTGCTGCTGACCCTGCTGGCGGTGCTGTTCGCACAGACGCTGTCGAGTGTGATCTGGGTCTCGCAACTGCGCGCCACCCAGCTCGAAGGCTTGGTCACCAGCGCCCGCAGCCTGGCGCATTCGATGACCGCCAGCGTCAGCTATTTCCGTTCCTTGCCAGTGGCCTATCGACCGCTGGTGCTCGATCAATTGCGCAGCATGGGCGGTACCCGTTTTGTCGTGACCCTCAACGACAAACCGCTGGGCATGGACGTGCTGCCGGTCACACCGCGCAAGGCCGCCGTGATGCAAGCGGTGGATGAAGTGCTGCGCCAGTCCCTCGGCCATGACACGGACATTTCGGTGACCTTCGTCAGCCCCGAAGACCTGCGGATTTTCAACGCCGGGCTGAAACTTGATGAATTGCCGCGCTCCTGGGCGCACTACGCGTTGACGCTGGAGCCGGTGAATCCGCCGGTGCTGGTCACGCAAATTCAAATGGCCCCGGGCGAATGGCTGTACATCGCCTCGTTGCTGCCGGAGCCGTACACCAGTCTCGAAGAGCAAGGCCTGCCGGCGCAGCAGGTGTGGTTTATCGTCCTCACCAGCGGCTTTTTGCTGTTGTTCATCGGCCTGCTGGTGCACTGGCAGAGCCGGCCGCTCAAGCGCCTGGCGCGGGCAGCGCGGGATCTCTCGCTGGGCGCCGACGTCGAGCCAGTGGCGGAGGGCGGTGGCAGTGAAGTGGTCGAAGTCGGCCGCGCGTTCAACACCATGCGCGAACGCATCAGCCGTTACCTGACCGAGCGCAGCCAGTTGTTCAGCGCGATTTCCCATGACTTGCGCACGCCAATCACCCGCCTGCGCTTGCGCGTCGAACTGCTCGAAGACGAACAGCTGCAAGCCAAATTCGGCCGCGATCTGGATGAGCTGGAGCTGCTGGTCAAAGGCGCACTGCAATGCGTGAAAGACACCGACATCCACGAGAACATCGAGCCGGTGGATCTCAATCACGTCCTCGATTGCCTGGTCGAGCCGTATCTGGCGCCGAACGGCAATGGCCGCGTCACTCAGCATGGCCGCGCGCTGTCGGCGTATCCGGGCAAGCCGCTGGCGCTCAAACGCTGCATCGGCAACCTGATCGACAACGCCTTGAAGTACGGGCAGAACGCGCATCTGCACATCGATGACGATGACAGCGCGTTCGTTTTGCACGTCGACGATGAAGGGCCGGGTGTGCCGCAGCAGCGGCTGGAGCAAGTGTTCGAGCCGCACTTCCGTTTGGCGGGACAGCAGCAGGGCTACGGACTCGGTCTGGGCATTGCGCGCAACATTGCCCACAGCCACGGCGGCGAGGTGACGTTGCAGAACCTGCGTGAGGGCGGGTTGCGGGTGACGTTGCAGTTGCCGCGGTCTGTGGATTAGCCCCGAAAAGCCCCTCACCCTAGCCCTCCCGAAACGTCGGACCGCCCAGAGGGAGAGGGGACCGATTGGGGGATGCTGCTGAGCTGCGCTGACCTGTAAATGCGGTGATGAATCCATAATCGCCAATATTTTTCAGGTCGACGGAGGACGCAAGACACCTCGGTCGGCCCCCTCTCCCTCCGGGAGAGGGTTGGGGTGAGGGTGCTTTTGCTCTTTTCTTTTGTCACAAGCCAGTGACAAACCCCGTCCCCTTCGTTACAAGCCCGCCCTGGCCCGTTGTTTAGACTGCCCGCAGTCCTAACAACAAAAAAGGGTCACCCCATGGACACCTTTCACCCAGACTTCAGCAGTTGGCTGAACGCCCCTGCCCACCAGCAATGGCTCGCTACCGAAGGCCTGCGTCTGCTGGATTTCGCCAAGGCATCACGACTGCCCGAAGGCTTCGGCAATCTCGACGAGCGCGGCCGTTTGCCGGCGCACGCCCAAGCCGAAACCATGAACACCGCGCGCATGACCCACAGCTTCGCCATGGCGCACATTCAGGGCCTGCCGGGGTTTGCCGAGCTGGTCGACCACGGTATCGCCGCGTTGCGCGGGCCACTGCGTGATGCGTTGCACGGCGGCTGGTTTGCGGTGGCCGAACACCGCGACGACAACACCGGCAAGAACGCCTACCTGCACGCCTTTGTCGCGCTCGCCGCCAGCTCCGCCGTGGTCGCACAACGGCCCGGCGCCCAAGCCTTGCTCGATGACGCAATCGACATTATCGACACTTATTTCTGGAGCGAAGAAGAGGGCGCCATGCGCGAATTCTTCAACCGCGACTGGAGCGAAGAAGAAGCCTATCGCGGCGCCAACAGCAACATGCACGCGACCGAAGCATTCCTCGCGCTGGCCGATGTAACCGAAGATCCGCGCTGGCTGGTGCGCGCCCAGCGCATCGTCGAGCGGGTCATTCACGGTCACGCTGCTGCCAACGACTACATGGTCATCGAACACTTCGATCGCGACTGGCAACCGCTGCGCGAATACAACCACGACAATCCGGCTGACGGTTTCCGTCCCTACGGCACCACGCCGGGCCATGGTTTCGAGTGGGCGCGCTTGCTCCTGCACCTTGAAGCCGCGCGGGTGCAGGCCGGCATGCTGACGCCGGGCTGGCTGGCCCTGGATGCTCAAAAACTCTTCGAAAACAACTGCCGGCACGGCTGGGATGTCGATGGCGCGCCGGGCATTGTCTACACCCTCGACTGGCACAACAAAGCCGTGGTCCGCCATCGCCTGCACTGGACGCACGCCGAAGCCAGCGCCGCCGCCAGTGCCTTGCTCAAACGCAGCGGCGACGGGCAATACGAAAGCTGGTACCGACTGTTCTGGGAGTTCTGTGAGACGAATTTCATTGACCGTTGCAACGGCAGCTGGCACCACGAACTCAATCCGCAGAATGTGCCAAGTGCCGATATCTGGCCGGGCAAGCCCGATCTGTATCACGCCTGGCAGGCTGTGCTGATTCCGCGATTGCCGCTGGCGCCAAGCATGGCCACGGCTTTGGCGCGGTTGTCCCGGCCTGTGCCTGTGTAACCATGTCGTGACATTTACGCGTCCCTTCGTTACCTGCGAAGCGAAACGCTCTGTTTAAACTCCGTGCAGCGCAAGCACCAGACTTGCAATGCATAACAACAAGAAAGGTACATCTCGAATGAATGCGATTTCTCGCCTCGCTACTGTCATTTCTGTCGCCTCCCTGTTCCCGCTCGCAATCCTGCCGCTCAGTGTCTCCGCTGCCGACTCCAAAGGTTCGGTCGAAGTCGTGCACTGGTGGACTTCCGGTGGCGAAAAAGCCGCTGTTGATGTGCTCAAGGCCCAAGTCGAAAAAGACGGTTTCACCTGGAAAGACGGCGCTGTCGCCGGTGGTGGCGGTGCGACTGCCATGACCGTGCTGAAAAGCCGTGCCGTTGCCGGCAACCCGCCAGGCGTAGCGCAGATCAAAGGCCCGGACATCCAGGAATGGGCGTCGACCGGTCTGCTCGACACCGACGTTTTGAAAGACGTCGCCAAGTCGGAAAAGTGGGACAGCCTGCTCGACAAGAAAGTCTCCGATACCGTGAAGTACGACGGTGATTACGTGGCCGTGCCGGTGAACATTCACCGCGTGAACTGGCTGTGGATCAACCCGGAAGTCTTCAAGAAAGCCGGCATCACCAAGAATCCAACCACCCTCGAAGAGTTCTACGCAGCCGGCGACAAGCTGAAAGCGGCGGGCTTCATTCCGCTCGCCCACGGCGGTCAGCCTTGGCAGGACAGCACCGTGTTCGAAGCCGTGGTGCTCTCGGTCATGGGCGTGGATGGCTACAAGAAAGCCCTGGTCGATCTCGACAACAAGGCGCTGACCGGCCCGGAAATGGTCAAGGCGCTCACCGAGCTGAAGAAAGTCGCGACCTACATGGACGCGGACGGCAAAGGCCAGGACTGGAACCTCGAAGCGGCCAAGGTCATCAACGGCAAGGCCGGCATGCAGATCATGGGTGACTGGGCCAAGTCCGAATGGACCGCCGCCAAGAAAGTCGCCGGCAAGGACTACGAGTGCATAGCGTTCCCGGGCACCGACAAGGCGTTCACCTACAACATCGACTCGCTGGCCGTGTTCAAGCAGAAGGACGCAGGCACTGCGGCCGGTCAGCAGGACATCGCCAAAGTCGTGCTGGGTGAGAACTTCCAGAAAGTCTTCAGCATCAACAAAGGCTCGATCCCGGTGCGCAACGACATGTTGAACAACATGGACAAGCTCGGCTTCGACTCCTGCGCACAGACCGCTGCCAAGGACTTCCTCGCGGACGCCAAATCCGGCGGCCTGCAACCAAGCATGGCGCACAACATGGCGACCACGCTGGCCGTGCAGGGCGCGTTCTTTGACGTAGTCACCAACTACATCAACGACCCGAAAGCCGACCCGGCTGATGCGGCGAAGAAACTCGGCGCGGCGGTTCAGTCGGCCAAATAGGCGCCTTGACGGCGAGCTGCAAGCTTCAAGCTTCAAGCTGCAAGTTAAAGGCTTGCGCGTTGCTGGGCTTGTAGCTTGCAGCTTGCAGCTGTTCTTCTCTTTCTTTTCTGGATTTGCTCATGAGTTCTGTTGCTGTGTTCAGCAAGGCCTCGCCGTTCGATGCATTGCAACGCTGGCTACCGAAACTGGTGCTGGCGCCGAGCATGTTCATCGTGCTGGTGGGCTTCTATGGCTACATCCTGTGGACGTTCATTCTGTCGTTCACCACCTCGACCTTCCTGCCCAACTACAAGTGGGCCGGTCTGGCGCAATACGCGCGGTTGTTCGACAACGACCGCTGGTGGGTGGCGAGCAAGAACCTCGCCGTGTTCGGCGGCATGTTCATCGGCATTACCCTGGTGATCGGCGTGTTGCTGGCGGTGTTCCTCGACCAGCGCATCCGTCGCGAAGGCTTTATCCGCACCATTTACCTGTACCCGATGGCGCTCTCGATGATCGTCACTGGTACCGCGTGGAAATGGCTGCTCAACCCGGGCATGGGCCTGGACAAATTGTTGCGTGACTGGGGCTGGGAAGGCTTCCGTTTGGACTGGCTGATCGACCCCGATCGCGTGGTCTACTGCCTGGTGATCGCCGCTGTTTGGCAAGCCTCGGGCTTCATCATGGCGATGTTCCTCGCCGGCCTGCGTGGCGTCGATCAATCGATCATCCGTGCCGCACAGATCGACGGCGCGAGCATGCCGCGCATCTACTGGAAAGTCGTGCTGCCAAGCCTGCGTCCGGTGTTCTTCAGTGCGGTGATGATCCTCGCGCACATCGCGATCAAGAGCTTCGACCTCGTTGCGGCAATGACCGCCGGCGGCCCGGGTTATTCCTCCGACCTGCCAGCGATGTTCATGTATTCCTTCACCTTCAGTCGCGGCCAGATGGGCATGGGCTCGGCCAGTGCGATTCTGATGCTCGGTGCGATCCTCGCGATCATCGTGCCTTACCTGTATTCCGAGCTGAGGACCAAGCGTCATGACTAGTCTTGCTGCCAAACCCGCTATCAGCTTGAGCCGCATCGCGATCTACGCGGTGCTGATCCTCGCAGTGTTCCTCTATCTGGTGCCGCTGGTAGTCATGTTGCTGACCAGCTTCAAGACCCCGGAAGATATCAGCACCGGCAACCTGTTGAGCTGGCCGACCGTGGTCAGCGGCATCGGCTGGGTCAAGGCCTGGGCCACGGTTGACGGCTACTTCTGGAACTCGATCAAGATCACCGTACCGGCCGTCATCATCTCCACCGCGATCGGTGCGTTGAACGGTTACGTGCTGTCGATGTGGCGCTTCCGGGGTTCGCAGTTGTTCTTCGGTCTGCTGCTGTTCGGCTGCTTCCTGCCGTTCCAGACCGTGCTGCTGCCGGCCTCGTTCACCCTCGGCAAGATGGGCCTGGCGAGCACCACCACCGGTCTGGTGTTCGTGCACGTGGTCTACGGTCTGGCGTTCACCACGCTGTTCTTTCGCAACTACTACGTGAGCATTCCCGATGCGCTGGTCAAGGCTGCGCGTCTGGATGGCGCCGGGTTCTTCACGATTTTCCGCCGCATCATTCTGCCGATGTCGACGCCAATCATCATGGTCTGCCTGATCTGGCAGTTCACCCAGATCTGGAACGACTTCCTGTTCGGTGTGGTGTTCTCCAGCGGTGATTCGCAACCGATCACCGTGGCGCTGAACAACCTGGTCAACACCAGCACCGGCGCCAAGGAATACAACGTGGATATGGCAGCGGCGATGATCGCCGGCCTGCCGACCCTGCTGGTCTATGTGGTCGCAGGCAAGTATTTCGTGCGCGGGCTGACGGCCGGCGCGGTCAAGGGGTAATCATGGCTACGCTTGAACTTCGCAACGTAAACAAGACCTACGGGGCCGGCCTGCCGGACACCCTGAAGAACATCGAACTGTCGATCAAGGACGGTGAATTCCTGATTCTCGTCGGCCCGTCCGGCTGCGGCAAATCGACCTTGATGAACTGCATCGCTGGTCTGGAAACCATCACCGGCGGCGCGATCATGATCGGCGACCAGGACGTCAGCGGCATGAGCCCCAAGGATCGCGACATCGCCATGGTGTTTCAGTCCTACGCGCTGTACCCGACCATGAGCGTGCGCGAGAACATCGAGTTCGGCCTGAAAATCCGCAAGATGCCGCAGGCCGCGATCGACGAAGAAGTCGCCCGCGTCGCCAAGCTGTTGCAGATCGAACACCTGCTCAATCGCAAGCCGGGCCAGCTCTCCGGTGGTCAGCAACAGCGCGTGGCGATGGGCCGTGCCTTGGCGCGGCGGCCGAAGATCTACCTGTTCGACGAACCGCTGTCGAACCTCGACGCCAAGCTGCGCGTCGAGATGCGCACCGAAATGAAACTGATGCACCAGCGTCTGAAAACCACCACGGTCTACGTGACCCACGACCAGATCGAAGCGATGACGCTGGGCGACAAGGTCGCGGTGATGAAGGACGGCATCATTCAGCAGTTCGGCACGCCGAAAGACATCTACAACGACCCGGCCAACCTGTTCGTGGCGAGTTTCATCGGTTCGCCGCCGATGAACTTCATCCCCCTGCGTTTGCAGCGCAAGGACGGTCGTCTGCTGGCGCTGCTCGACAGCGGCCAGGCGCGTTGCGAATTGCCGATGAGCATGCAGGACGCCGGCCTTGAAGACCGCGAAGTGATTCTCGGCCTGCGCCCGGAGCAGATTGTGCTGGCGAGCGGCGAGGGCAATGGTCTGCCGAGCATCCGCGCCGAAGTGCAGGTCACCGAACCGACCGGTCCGGACACCCTGGTGTTCGTCAATCTGAACGACACCAAGGTCTGCTGCCGACTGGCGCCCGACGTGGCACCGCAGGTAGGCGAAAGCCTGACGCTGCAGTTCGATCCATCGAAAGTGTTGTTGTTCGACGCCAATACCGGTGAGCGTCTGGGCGTTGCGGGCCAGGTGCAGACAGAAACCCGGTCGGCGAATGTGGCGCAGTTCAAAGGCCGCTGAAAACAATGCTGGAATGCGGTCCTGTGGGAGCTGGTTCCACAAAAAGGAGCACGCGGTGAATGGCCTGTCATTCGTCGCACTTTATGTAAACCGCGTTAGATAAAAACAGTTAATAACAATAAAGACGAGGATGTAGGGATGAAAAAGAAACACGTCAATGCCCGGTTGATCTGCCAGGTTTCAGCGGCAGCTGCACTGGTGCTGGCTGGTAATGCGATGGCGGCGGATGCGTTCAGCTCCGACTCCAAGTGGATGACCGGCGACTGGGGCGGCGAGCGCACCAAGCTGATCGAGCAGGGTATCGACATCAAGGCCGACTACGTTGGCGAGATGGGCGCCAACCTGCACGGTGGTTATGACGACGACAAGACCGGCCGCTACAGCGACCAGTTCGGCCTCGGCGTGGCCCTCGACCTGCAGAAACTGTGGGGCTGGGACAACACCCAGGCGAAGATCCAGCTGACCAATCGTAACGGCTACAACATCTCCAACGACCGCGTTGGCGATCCACGTGCCGGCACCCTCAGCTCCTCGCAGGAAGTCTACGGCCGTGGCCACATGGTGCGTCTGACCCAGTTGTGGATCCAGCACCAGTTCTTCGACAACAAGCTCGACGTCAAGGCTGGTTACTTCGGCGAAGGCGAAGACTTCAACACCTTCCCGTGCGACTTCCAGAACCTGGCGTTCTGCGGTTCGCAAGTGGGTAACTGGGCGACCAACATCTGGTACAACTGGCCCGTCAGCCAGGCCGCGATCCGTGTGAAGTACAACATCAACGACGAGCTCTACGCGCAAATCGGTGCGTACAACCAGAACCCGTCGCAGCTGGAACACGGCAACGGCTTCAAGCTCAGCGGCAGCGGCACCAAAGGTACGGTGCTGCCGGTTGAGTTGGTCTGGTCGCCGAAGGTCAACAGCCTGCCGGGCGAATACCGCGTCGGTTACTACAAGAGCACGGCCGATGCCGACGACGTTCGCGAAGACGTCAACGGTTTCGACGCGGCAACCACTGGTGACGACTACAAGTCGCACAACAGCAAAAGCGGTTACTGGTTCGTTGCGCAACAGCAACTCACCAGCCACAACGGTGATGCGACTCGCGGTCTGAACATCGCCGCCAACGCGACCTTCCACGACAAGGACACCAACTTCATCGACAACTACCAGTCGGTGATGTTTGTCTACAAAGGCCCGTTCGATGCGCGTCCGAAAGATGACATCGGTATTGGCGCTGCGCGTATCCACGTCAACAAGGACGTCAAGCGCAATGCTGAACTGCTGAACGCTGCCAACGGTGTGTCCGATTACGACAACGCCGCGTTCTCGCCGATTCGTGAGACCGAGTACAACTACGAACTCAACTACGGCATCCATGTCACCAACTGGCTGACCGTGCGTCCCAACCTGCAATACATCACCCATCCGGGCGGTGTGGATGAAGTCGATAACGCTTTGGTCGCTGGCCTGAAAATTCAGTCAACGTTCTGACGCGTCTGCGATAAGCTCCTCTCTATGTGCGCATTTTGCGGACAGCCAAGGCTGTCCGCTTTTTTTTGTGACACAGGTCAGATGTGTTGCTTGATGATTTTTTGTGGCTGGAGAGTTTTTTGTGGCGAGGGGATTTATCCCCGCTGGGCTGCGAAGCGGCCCCAAATCCTATAAGCACAATCTGGCTGATACACCTCGGTGAATGGTTTTCAGGGCCGCTTCGCGACCCAGCGGGGATGAATCCCCTCGCCACAAAGTGCTATGCAAGGCTTTTGGATTGATGAGTACCTCCATGATTTTCAGGACCGTAGCCAATGCATGAGCATCCGCTGCAACGCTTCTTCAAATCCCTGCGCGAGCGACCGGTGTTCGCCTGGGAGCGCTATCAGATGCGCGACGTGTTGGTGATCGATCATCCGCTGTGTCAGGCGGTGTTCAGTCGTCAGGGCGCGCAGTTGCTGCATTTTCAGCCGCGCGGGCAGAAGCCGTGGTTGTGGTGCGCGGCGAAGTGGCCGCATGTCGGCGCAATTCGCGGTGGCGTGCCGGTGTGCTGGCCGTGGTATGGCCGTCATCCGAGCGAAAACGCGTGGCCGTCCCATGGTTGGGCGCGACTGCTCGACTGGAAACTGCTCGACAGCAGCAGCGCCGAGGATGGCGTGCGCCTGCACTGGCAATTGCAGCTGTGCGATTGGCAGGTCGACCTGCACGCGCACCTTGGCGAACGCATGGACTTACGCCTGAGCACCGAGCATCAGGACGACATGCCGTGCCAGTTGAGCCAGGCTTTGCACGCTTACTGGCGGATTGGTGATGTCGGTGAGATAGCGCTGTCTGGGCTTGAAGGCGCGCAGGGTTATGATCAGTTGAATCGCCAGGTTTGCCAGCAGGAAGGCGAGTTGCGGGTGGATGGCGGGTGTCAGCGGGTGTTCCAGCACGACGGCGAATTACAGCTCAAGGATCACGCCTGGCAGCGCGAGTTGTGCATCGATACCGGTGACAGCGGCGACACCGTCGTCTGGCATCCCGGCGCGCGGCCGTTGCTGGGGGTGAGCTGGGACGAGGTATCGGAATTCGTTTGCGTAGAAGCAGCGGCGGGCGGCACCGACAGCCTGCACCTGGCGCCGGGGGAGAAGGCGCATTTGAGTTTGCAGGCGTGGGCGGCTGCTTGAGTGTGTCAGCCACATCGTAGCCCCTCACCCTAGCCCTCTCCCGGGGGAGAGGGGACCGAATGGGGGATATTCGAGAGATTCGCCGACCTGAATGAATGTCGGTGAATCCATAATCGACTCAGTGTTTCAGGTCGATGTAGATCGCCAGACACCTCGGTCGGCCCCCTCTCCCTCTGGGAGAGGGCTGGGGTGAGGGGCTTTTGATCTTTAGTTGAATTCGTCCCCAACCGGATACCGGCTCGCATTCAAACTCTCTTTGATCTTGCGCAGATGCGGCTGGAAATCCACCCCGCGGCGCAAGGTCATCCCCGTCGCCAGCACATCCAGCACGGTCAACTGAATGATCCGCGAGGTCATCGGCATATAGATGTCGGTGTCTTCCGGCAGCGGAATGTTCAGGCTCAAGGTACTGGCCTTGGCCAGCGGTGAATTTTCCGCTGTCAGGCCCAAAACCGAAGCGCCGTTCTCCCGGGCAATCCGCGCCACTTCCACTAGCTCGCGGGTACGCCCGGTGTAGGAAATGATCACGAACAGCTCACCGGTGTGCGCCACCGAAGCAATCATTCGCTGCATCAGCACATCGGCGTGCGCGGTAACCGCTAGGTTGAAGCGGAAGAACTTGTGCTGCGCATCCAGCGCAACCGGGGCCGAAGCGCCGAGGCCGAAGAAGTGGATCTGCCGCGCCTGGATCAACAGGTCGACGGCGCGGCTGATCAGGTTCGGGTCGAGCGCCTGGCAAGCACTGTCCAGGGAAGCGATGGCGCTGCCGAAAATCTTCTGCGTGTACGCCTCGGGATTGTCGTCGGCCTCGACCGCGCGGCTGACATACGCCGCACCACTGGCCAGGCTCTGCGCCAATTGCAGCTTGAGTTCGGGATAACCGCTGACACCGAACGAGCGGCAGAAACGGTTGACCGTCGGTTCGCTCACCGAGGCGGCCTGGGCGAGGGCGGCGATGCTGAAGCGGGTGGCCTGCTGCGGGTTGAGCAGGATCACCTCGGCGACCTTACGTTCGGCCTTGTTCAGCTCTTCAAGGCGACTCTGGATCTGTTCCAGTAAATTTCGCACGCGGTCCATATGGAATTCCTGATTCACCGACGCAGAGTTGCGTCGGGCTATGCAAATTGGGCCTTTGATATGGCCCGTGACGGTGGCCTATCCTACTGATGCGTCCGGGCGACCACCACTCGGATTGAGTATTCTGCGAAAATGTTGTGGTTATTACTACATTTTCCCTTGAGTGATGCCTTGAAAAAAGGTATTTGTAGCTTAACTTGATAAAAGAACAAACATCATGCCTTCCATTACGGTTGAACCGTGCACCTTTGCCTTGTTCGGCGCGCTTGGCGATCTGGCCCTGCGCAAGCTGTTTCCTGCCCTGTATCACCTTGACGGTGCCGACCTGCTGCACGAGGACACGCGAATCATCGCGCTGGCCCGTGAGCCCGGCAGCGAGCAGCAGCACATGGCGTTCATCGCCGCCGAATTGCGCCGTTACGTCGGCAAAGAGCTGAACGAAACCGTGGCCGAGCGCTTTCTCGCGCGCCTGACCTATCTGCACGTCGACTTCCTCAAGGCTGAGGATTACGTGGCGCTGGCGGAACTGGCCGGCAGCAGCCAGCGCATGATTGCCTACTTCGCTACTCCGGCGGCGGTATACGGCGCGATCTGCGAAAACCTCGAGAAAGTCGGTCTGGCCGAGAACACTCGCGTGGTGCTGGAAAAACCGATCGGTTCTGACCTGGAGTCTTCGCGCAAGGTCAACGATGCCGTCGCGCAGTTTTTCCCGGAAGACCGCACCTACCGCATCGACCACTATCTGGGCAAAGAGACGGTTCAGAACCTGATCGCCCTGCGTTTCGCCAACAGCCTGTTCGAAACCCAGTGGAACCAGAATTACATCTCCCACGTGGAAATCACCGTGGCCGAGAAGGTCGGCATCGAAGGCCGTTGGGGCTATTTCGACAAGGCCGGCCAGCTGCGCGACATGATCCAGAATCACCTGTTGCAGCTGCTCTGCCTGATTGCCATGGATCCGCCAGCCGACTTGTCCGCCGACAGCATCCGTGACGAGAAAGTGAAAGTGCTCAAGGCGCTCGCGCCGATCAGCCCGGAAGGCCTGACCACACAAGTGGTGCGCGGCCAGTACATCGCTGGCCACAGCGAGGGCAAATCCGTTCCGGGTTACCTCGAAGAACCGAATTCCAACACCCAGAGCGACACCGAAACCTTCGTCGCCCTGCGTGCCGACATCCGCAACTGGCGCTGGGCCGGCGTGCCGTTCTACCTGCGTACCGGCAAGCGCATGCCGCAGAAGCTGTCGCAGATCGTTATCCACTTCAAGGAACCGTCGCACTACATCTTCGCCCCGGAGCAGCGCCTGCAGATCAGCAACAAACTGATTATCCGTCTGCAACCGGACGAAGGCATTTCCTTGCGCGTGATGACCAAAGAGCAGGGCCTGGACAAGGGCATGCAACTGCGCAGCGGGCCGCTGCAACTGAATTTCTCCGACACCTGGCGTAGTGCGCGGATCCCCGATGCCTATGAGCGGTTGTTGCTGGAAGTGATGAACGGCAATCAGAACCTGTTTGTCCGTAAAGATGAAATCGAAGCCGCGTGGAAGTGGTGTGACCAGCTGATCGCCGGGTGGAAGAAATCCGGTGACGCGCCCAAGCCGTATGCGGCCGGGTCGTGGGGGCCGATGAGCTCCATTGCTTTGATCACGCGGGACGGGAGGTCGTGGTATGGCGATATCTGATGTGCAACTGCCGACGGGCGTGACTGCCCGCGAATTCAACAGCCCGGTGCTGCTCGCCGAAGGCCTGGCGCTGAACGTTGCCAAGCAACTGAGCGACGCCATTGCTGCACGCGGCAACGCGGTGCTGGTGGTGTCCGGCGGGCGCAGCCCGGTAGCGTTCTTCCAGCACCTGGCCAAGCAGGAGCTGGACTGGTCGAAGGTCGTTGTGACCCTCGCCGACGAGCGTTGGGTGCCGGTCGAACACGCCGACAGCAATGCCGGCCTGCTCAAGCAGTATCTGCTCAAAGGCCCGGCAGCCAAGGCGCAGTTCCTCAGCCTCTACAGCGCGGCGGCCAACGTCGAGCAGGCTGCGGAACAGGCTGATCGCTTGCTCGCGGAATTGCCCCCGATTGACGTGCTGGTGCTGGGCATGGGCGATGACGGTCACACCGCGTCGCTGTTCCCCGACAGCCCGAACCTCGCCGAAGCCCTGCAAGCCGATGGCACACGCCGTTGCTGGCCGATGCTGGCGCCCAGCGTGCCACGTCAGCGCCTGACCATGAGCCGCGCGCTGCTGGCCTCGGCCCGGCACAAGATTCTGTCGATTTCCGGTCAATCGAAACTGACCACCCTGAATGCCGCGCTGGCATCCGATGACGTTGCGGCCATGCCGGTGCGCGCGTTTCTGCAACCTACGTTAGAGATTTACTGGTGCCCATGAGCCAAGGAACAGCCGCTATGACAACCCCATCCCCGACCGTTTCCATGGCGGACAAAGTTGCCCTGATCGACAGTCTCTGCGCCAAGGCGCGGATCCTGCCAGTGATCACCATCGCCCGCGAACAGGACGTGCTGCCACTGGCCGACGCCCTCGCCGCCGGTGGCCTGACCGCGCTGGAAGTGACCCTGCGTTCGCAGTTCGGCCTCAAGGCCATTCAGATCCTGCGTGAACAGCGTCCGGAACTGATGACCGGTGCCGGCACCGTGCTCGACCGCAACATGCTCGCAGCGGCGGAAGCGGCCGGTTCGCAATTCATCGTCACCCCGGGCATCACTCGTGACCTGCTCGAAGCCAGCGTCGACAGCCCGATTCCGCTGTTGCCGGGCATCAGCAACGCCTCGGGGATCATGGAAGGCTACGGTCTGGGCTATCGCCGCTTCAAGCTGTTCCCGGCGGAAGTCAGCGGTGGCGTGGCGGCAATCAAGGCGCTCGGCGGCCCGTTCGGCGAAGTGAAATTCTGCCCGACTGGCGGCGTCGGTCCGGCCAATATCAAGAGCTACATGGCGCTGAAAAACGTCATGTGCGTGGGCGGTAGCTGGATGCTTGATCCGGAGTGGATCAAGAACGGCGACTGGGCGCGTATTCAGGAATGCACTGCCGAAGCCCTGGCGCTGCTGGACTGATCTTTACCCCTACACCTCGTTGTGTGCTTTACGGCTTTATGGTGCGCTTGGTCGGCGCACCTTTTTTTTGCGCCGAAGAAAGTAAACATACATGCCGCGATACATAGTTAACGCACGCGGTCCGTTTGCCGGGGTTAACCTGCGTTCTTCTTATGGAAGAGAGAACGCCTCATGGACGACCGTCAGTCTCTGACCCTTACACCACAATCCCGTTATCAACCGAAGCAACTTTCCCTCGGCCGCCCCGCAGCCGATTCCCAAGTGCGCAATATCAGCCAGGGGGTCGAAGGCCTGCCGCTGATCCTGCGTCTGTCGCTGGTCGATGCGATGACCAGCGAGCCGGTCATCGGCGCGCTGGTGCGCATTCAACAGCGTGTCGATGGCGACACCCGCTTGGGCGGCAGTCAATCGACCGACAGCCATGGCATCGTCCGTTTCACCAGCGTCTATCCGGATCGGGCGGCGCACGGCGCTGCTTGCCTGAAGCTGAACGTATTCATTCCCGGCGACGAAGCAGGAGGGCAAGCTCACCACGAGGCCTGGGCCGGCACCTTGCACGTCCCAGGCCGCTGCGGCTGTGAAGCTGCCGCCGATGACGCCTTGCAGCTGGTATTGCAGCCGATCGCCGGCGCCGATCTTGAAGACGGTGCCTTCGCCTGCCAGACCCTCGGCATCGACACCTTCGCCGTGTCGTCGCAGCTTGGCCTCGAAGGCTACGAAAAGAACTCCGGTGTGCTGTTCTAGCGCAGCTGGTTCAATGCGTGGACCAGCTGCTCCATCTCGCCGGCCGTGGTGGTCAGCCCCGGGGTGATGCGAATGCACGGCCCGCACGCGGCGCCGGTGCGCACCACGGTGAACAGGTTGAACTCGCTGAGCAGCCGCTCGGCCATGGCCTGTTGATCGGCATGCCGGGTGAAGCGCAGCGCGGTGATCCCGCAATACAGTTGCGGATCGTCCGGAGTCAGCACCTCGATGCCCGGCAGGTGCCGCACGGCGCTGACCCACAGGTTGCGCAGGTAATTCAGGCGTGGGCTTTTGGCTGCTGCGCCGCCGAGCGCGTCGTGCTCTTCGAACACCAGCGGCAAGGTCATCAGCGCCGGGATGTTCGGCGTGCTGTACGAGGTGCGCGCGCGAATATCGCTGACCGGGTAATGCATCTCGCCCATGTCCGGATCGATATCAGCCAGACGCTGCGGGGCGATATAGATGAAGCCAAGGGTCAGCGGTGCGCCGATCCATTTGTGCAGGTTGTAACCGGCGAAAGCGATGCCCAAGGCTTGCAGGTCGAATTCAATCTGGCCGAGAGCGTGGGCACCGTCGAGGATGATGTCGACACCATGCTCTTTGGCCAGCGCGGCGATGGCTTGCACCGGCATGACCAGACCGGTGCGATGGGTGACATGGGTCAGCGCCATCAGTTTGAGTTTCGGGTGGCGGGTGAAAGCTTCGCGGTAGCTTTCCAGCAGGCTCTCGAAACTGGCGGGATGGTGGTGGGTAATCTCGATGACCTCAACGCCACGCTGTTTCGCCAGCCAGCGCATGGCGCCTTTGACCGTGTCGTACTCGAGGTCACAGATCAGCACCTGATCGCCCGGTTGCAGGCGATTGTAATTGCGGATCAGCGATTGCAGGCCTTCGGTGGCATTGCGCGTCAGCGCCACGCTTTGCGCGCGCACGCCGATCAGTTCGGCCAGTTGCGCGCGGATCTCAAGGTTGTCGTGCTGTTCAAAGCGCTGGCGCACATAAATCGAGTTGCTGGTGTTGATCAGCTCGATATTGCGCTGGTACTCCTCGATCACCGTGCGCGACATGCGCCCGAAGTAACCGTTTTCCAGATTGACCGGGCCGGGCTGCACATCGTATCGGTCGGCGAATGTCTGCCAGAAGGCTTCGTCACGGGCGCGGCGGGTGTTGTCAGGCATGGTCGGCAAGGCTCAAGAGGAAAGGGCACGTCAGTGGCGCGGGGCGGGTTTGCCGTGTTTGGCGCGCAGCGGTTCGAGCAGGTCGGACAAGCCGTTGTGGTCGATCTCCTGCATCAACGCCAACAGGCCACCGAGTTCACCGTGGGGAAAGCCTTCACGGGCGAACCAGTTCAGATAGGGGCCAGGCAAGTCGGCAATGATCCGCCCTTTGTATTTGCCGAAGGGCATCTCGCGGGTGATCAGCAGTTCGAGTTTTTCCGGATTCATCAGCACGCTTCATCGATTCACATGACAGCCTGGAAAATACAGGCATTCTGCATGCAGGCCAAATGACAGATCATGCAAAAAACCAGCATACAGATGGTTCAATCTTTTATAACTCTTTGAAAAACAAAGACTTATTTTCGAAAGCGAAGCTGGCACGCACACTGCAATATCCCTTGCATCTTCAACCCATCGCAAGGAATTGAAAAATGACCGACATGAATAAAGAAGCCATTTCTGTACTCAACGACCTGATTGAAACCTGCAAGGACGGTCAGGAAGGGTTCAAGACTTGCGCCGAAGACATCAAGCACCCAGAACTGAAAACCCTGTTCGTGCAGCGCTCCGCCGATTGCGCCACCGCAGCGGCCGAGCTGCAGGCTCAAGTGCGTTCGCTCGGCGGTGATCCGGAAACCTCGACCAGCGTTGCCGGTGATCTGCACCGTCGCTGGGTCGACGTCAAATCCATGTTCACCGGTAAAGACGAAGAGGCTGTGCTGAACGAAGCCGAGCGCGGTGAAGACCATGCGCTGAAGGCTTATCGTGAAGCGATCGAGAAAATCAACAAGCACAATCTGGTAGGCATTCGTGACCTGGTTGAGCGTCAGTACCACGGCGTACAACGCAACCACGACCAGGTGAAAGCCCTGCGCAACCAGGCTCGTGCCAACTCGTAAGAGTTAGTCGGCTGATAAAAAACGCCAGCTTGTCTGGCGTTTTTTTGTGCCCGCGGGAAAAGCCCCTCACCCTAGCCCTCTCCCGGAGGGAGAGGGGACTGACCGAGGTGTCTTTCGCTAAACATCGACCTGAATGATCGAGTCGAACTCAGGATTTGAATCCGGCGAAGATCAGCTCCCTTTCCCCCTCGCCCCCTTGGGGGAGAGGGCTGGGGTGAGGGGGAAAAGATCTCACTGACACACCACAAATCAATCAGCCAATGTTAATCGCCGGCAATGTCGGCAACGTCACCGTCTGCTGCTTACGTGGCGCGAGAATCTCCGCCTCGCCATCCACTACCAACTCATCACGCTGATTGAATACGCGAGTGGCAATGCGCACGCGGAATTTCGGCAGTTTCTCCAGAATCTCCAGGCGCACCGTCAGCGTGTCGCCGATCTTCACCGGCTTCTGAAAGCTCATCTGCTGACCGATATAGATAGTGCCCGGCCCAGGCAATTCGCAGGCCACCGCTGCGCTGATCAGCGCACCGCTGAACATGCCGTGGGCGATGCGCTCCTTGAACATGCTGGCGGCGGCAAACTCGGCGTCCAGGTGCACCGGGTTGTGGTCGCCCGACATCGCGGCGAACAGCTGAATGTCGCGCTCTTCGACAGTCTTGCTGTAGCTGGCGGTCTGGCCGACTTCAAGGGCTTCGTAAGGGATGTTGGTAACCTGGGTCATCGGTTTCGATTCCTGTGACGGATTTCAGTGAATCCACAAAAAATTATTCGCTACGCTGCGGGCGCCGGTGGCTCAGGGCCTGGTCGATCCAGGCGAGCACATCGGCGCTCACTTCGTCGCGATTGCTTTCATTGAACAATTCGTGCCGGGCCTGCGGGTAGATCTTCAGTTGCAGATGCTGGCTGCCGGCCATGCGCAAGGCATTGGCCAGATCTGTCAGACGCTTGCCCTCGCTCACCGGATCACATTCGCCGCCAATCACCAGCAGCGGCAGGCCCGGATCGATCTGCGCGAGATTGGACGCTTTGCTGATTTGCTGCAACCCACCGAGCAGGTCGATCCACAGCTGATTGGTGCAGCGAAAGCCGCACAACGGGTTGGCGGCGTACTTGTCGACCTCCGCCGGGTCGCGGCTCAGCCAGTCGAAACGGGTGCGCACCGGTTTGAATTTATTGTTGAACGAGCCGAACGACAGCCACTCGATCAATGCACTGCGGCCCTTGCCGCCCTGGCGCAGTTTTTCCAGCCGGGCGATCTGCCGCGCGACGCGATAGAGGGCCACCGGCTGGAAATTCGAGCCGCTGAGAATCGCCCCGTGCAGACTGGCGCTGTGGTGCAACAAATAGCCTTGGGCGATGTAGCTGCCCATGCTGTGGCCGAGCAGGATGATCGGCACGCCGGGATGTTGCTGGCCGATGTGCTGATTGAGGCTGGCCAGATCGCCGACGACCTTGCGCCAACCGTCGTCATCGGCGAAATGGCCGAGGGTGCCGTTGTCGGCGGTGCGACCATGGCCGCGCAGATCCGGGGCGTACACGCCATAGTCTTTGTCGCAAAACGTGTCGGCGAGCCGCGCGTAGCGAGCGCTGTGTTCGGCCATGCCATGGGCCAGCAGAACCACCGCTTTCAATGGCGTGGCCGGCAGCCAGCGGTTGACGTACAGGCGGCTGCGGTCGCTCGCGTCCAGCCAGAAGGTGTCGTGGGTCATGGCGATTCCTTTGCTCAGCATCGCCACAGTGTATAGCGCGTCTGATCAGCTCACGCCACGGCAGGAAGATTCACGGGATCAATGAGGGCTTGCGTCATATTTGCCTCAATGGCCATAGCTGCTAGTGTCCGTGAAGCTCCGCTTTGTGCTTTTCGCCTTCCATGGACGAAGCAGAAACGACAGAAAGCGGCTCCCGGATCGGCTCAGGTAAAGAGGACAAGAACAATGCAACCTGATTTCTGGAATGACAAACGCCCGGCCGGCGTACCGCTGGACATCGACATGGGCGAGTTCAAGTCGGTCATCGAAGTGTTTGAGCGTTCCTGCAAGAAGTTCGCTGACCGCCCGGCGTTCAGCAGCATGGGCATCACCCTGACCTACGCCGAACTCGAGCGCCAGAGCGCGGCGTTTGCCGGATACCTGCAGGCCCATACCGATCTGGTGCCGGGGGATCGCATTGCGGTGCAGATGCCCAACGTTCTGCATTATCCGATTGCCGTGTTCGGCGCGCTGCGCGCCGGGCTGATCGTGGTCAACACCAACCCGCTGTACACGCCACGGGAAATGCGCCACCAGTTCAAGGATTCCGGTGCACGCGCGCTGGTCTACCTGAATCTGTTCGGGCAGAAAGTCCAGGAAGTGCTGCCCGACACCGACATCCAATATCTGATCGAAGCGAAGATGGGCGACCTGATGCCCACCGCCAAAGGCTGGCTGGTCAACACCGTGGTCAGCAAAGTGAAGAAACTGGTTCCCGAGTATTCGCTGCCGCAAGCGACCTCGTTCAAAAGCGCGCTGCGCATGGGGCGTGGTCTGGGCATCAAGCCGCTGAACGTCGGCCTCGATGACATCGCCGTGCTGCAATACACCGGCGGCACCACCGGCCTGGCCAAGGGCGCGATGCTCACCCACGGCAATCTGGTGGCGAACATGCAGCAGGTGCGCGCCTGTCTGGCTCAGCTCGGCCCGGACGGTCAGCCGCTGTTGCGCGAAGGCCAGGAGGTGATGATTGCGCCGCTGCCGCTGTACCACATCTATGCCTTCACTGCGAATTGCATGTGCATGATGGTCTCGGGCAACCACAACGTGTTGATCTCCAATCCGCGCGACATCGCCGGCTTCATCAAGGAACTGAAGAACTGGCGCTTCTCGGCGCTGCTGGGTTTGAACACCTTGTTCGTCGCGCTGATGGATCACCCTGACTTCAAGACCCTGGATTTCTCCAGTCTGAAGCTGACCAACTCCGGCGGCACCGCGCTGGTCAAGGCCACCGCCGAGCGCTGGGAGCAGATGACCGGTTGCCGTATTACCGAAGGCTACGGCCTGACCGAAACCTCGCCAGTGGCCTGCACCAACCCTTACGGCGATCAGTCGCGGCTGGGCACTGTCGGCTTGCCGGTGCCGGGCACGCTGGTGAAAATCATCAACGATGACGGCGTCGAACAGCCGCTGGGCGAGCGCGGCGAGCTGTGCATCAAAGGCCCGCAGATCATGAAGGGCTACTGGAACAAGCCCGAAGCCACCGCCGAAGTGCTCGATGCCGAGGGCTGGTTCAAGTCCGGCGACATCGCCGTGATCGACCCGGACGGTTTTGTGCGCATCGTCGATCGCAAGAAGGACATGATCATCGTCTCCGGTTTCAACGTGTACCCCAACGAAATCGAAGACGTGGTCATGGCCCACCCGAAAGTCGCCAACTGCGCGGTCATCGGCGTGCCGGACGAGCGTTCGGGGGAGGCGGTGAAGCTGTTTGTGGTAGCGCGGGAGAGCGGGGTCAGCCTGGAAGAGCTGAAGGCGTACTGCAAAGAGAATTTCACGGCCTACAAGGTGCCGAAACACATCGTGTTGCGTGAGTCGTTGCCGATGACGCCTGTAGGGAAAATTCTGCGGCGCGAGTTGCGGGATATCGCATAAAGGTTACAAGCGAAAAGATCGCAGCCTTCGGCAGCTCCTACAGGAAACGCATTCCAAAATGTAGGAGCTGCCGAAGGCTGCGATCTTTTGCTTTTACACCCCATGACTACGGGGCTTTCACGGTTTAATAGGATTTTTGCTCTAAAATGACCGCTGGCAAGTCTTGAGTCATCAATGTGACTGTAGGGGCCTCTTTTGGCTCTGGTCGACCCTTGGCAAAGCTGCTACTCTCGGCGCGCTTTGTGACTTCTCGGCCTGTAAAACGCCGGATTCACCAATACAAAACACACACCAATAATAATCGCATCAAATGCGGTGAAGAATTCGCGTTGCTGAGGAGTGGGCTTCCATGATCGAAGACTTTTGGAAGGATAAGTACCCGGCTGGAATCGCAGCCGAGATCAATCCAGACGAGTATCCGAACATTCAGGCAGTGTTGAAGCAATCCTGCCAACGCTTCGCCAACAAACCGGCTTTCAGCAACCTCGGCAAGACAATCACCTACGGTGAGCTGTACGAGCTGTCCGGTGCCTTTGCCGCGTATCTGCAACAGCATACCGACTTGCAGCCCGGTGATCGAATCGCCGTGCAACTGCCCAACGTCCTGCAGTATCCGGTCGCGGTCTTCGGTGCCATTCGCGCCGGGCTGATCGTGGTCAACACCAACCCGCTGTACACCGCGCGGGAAATGGAACACCAATTCAACGACTCCGGCGCCAAAGCCCTGGTGTGCCTGGCGAACATGGCGCACCTGGCCGAAGCCGTGGTGCCGAAGACCGGCGTCAAGCACGTCATCGTCACCGAAGTCGCCGACTTGCTGCCGCCGATCAAGCGCCTGCTGATCAACAGCGTCATCAAGTACGTGAAGAAAATGGTCCCGGCCTATCACTTGCCCAAAGCCATCAAATTCAACGACGTCCTGAGCAAGGGCCACGGCCAGCCAGTGGCCGAAGCCAACCCGGACAGCGGCGATGTCGCGGTGCTGCAATACACCGGCGGCACCACCGGCGTGGCCAAGGGCGCGATGCTGACCCACCGCAACCTGGTCGCCAACATGTTGCAGTGCAAAGCGCTGATGGGCTCCAACCTCAACGAAGGCTGCGAGATCCTGATCACGCCGCTGCCGCTGTACCACATCTATGCGTTCACCTTTCATTGCATGGCGATGATGCTGATCGGCAACCACAACATCCTGATCAGCAACCCGCGCGACCTGCCGGCGATGGTCAAGGAACTGTCGAAGTGGAAGTTCAGCGGTTTTGTCGGTCTGAACACGCTGTTCGTGGCGCTGTGCAACAACGAAGGTTTCCGCAAGCTGGATTTCTCCGCGCTGAAAGTCACCCTGTCCGGCGGCATGGCCCTGCAACTGGCCGCAGCCGAGCGCTGGAAAGCCGTGACCGGTTGCGCCATCTGCGAAGGCTACGGCATGACCGAAACCAGCCCGGTGGCCACGGTCAACCCGATCCAGCACATCCAGATCGGCACCATCGGCATTCCGGTGCCGTCGACCCTGTGCAAAGTCATCGACGATGCCGGTGTCGAGCAGCCGCTAGGCGAAATCGGCGAGTTGTGCGTCAAAGGCCCGCAGGTGATGAAGGGCTACTGGCAGCGTCAGGAAGCCACCGATGAAATGCTCGACAGCGACGGCTGGCTGAAAACCGGTGACATCGCGCTGATCCAGCCGGACGGCTACATGCGCATTGTCGATCGCAAGAAGGACATGATTCTGGTGTCTGGCTTCAATGTCTATCCGAACGAACTGGAAGACGTGCTGGCGACTTTGCCGGGCGTATTGCAGTGCGCGGCGATTGGCGTGCCGGACGAGAAATCGGGTGAGGCGATCAAGATTTTCATCGTCGCCAAACCGGGAGTGACCCTGACCAAAGAGCAGGTCATGGACCACATGCGCGCCAACGTTACCGGCTACAAAGTGCCGCGTTCGGTGGAATTCCGCGATGCGCTGCCGACTACCAACGTCGGCAAGATCCTGCGCCGCGAATTGCGGGATGAAGAGCTGAAGAAGATCAAGGCGAAGAGCGCCGCTTAAACGAAAAGCCCCGCAGGTGCGGGGCTTTTTGTTGGGAAAGATTGGTGGTTTGCAGCGTCTGGTAAATCCTACCCCCTCACCCCAACCCTCTCCCCCAAGGGGGCGAGGGGGAAGGGAGCCGATCTTCAAGCTTTTCAGATCCTGAGTTCGGCTCGATATTTCAGGTCGGCGTATTCCGTAAGAGCAACCCGGTCGGTCCCCTCTCCCTCTGGGAGAGGGCTAGGGTGAGGGGAAGGGCTGACGCCACAAATCCTACTGACGAAACGGTGCAAAATTCACATTGGTTCCGGCCGGACGCATGTCCTGCAGATACGAATCCTTGTCCGCACTTAATTCCAGGCTCAGCGCCGCCTTGCGTTTGCCTTCGTTGCGAATCACCAGGCCCTCGAGCTTTTCGCGCAGGAACACCGTCGGCACTTTCAGGTGCAGCAACTCATCGGTCGCCGGGGTGTGCAGCAGCAAGTGAATCCACTCGTACTGACCGATGGCCAAGCGCGACACCGGCAGGTCGAACCACCAGATATTGCGGTTACGGTTCAGTTCGGCGAAGTGGCAGTTGTTGGTGCCGAGCACGGCGCCGCCCAGTTCCTGGTTGCGACGGGCGATGGCCTGGGTTTTATTGAGCTTCATGACATTCCTGCGAATCGGTGTGCCGGGCTCAGCGCCCGTAGGCTGAGCATTCTCCGGGCAACGCCGGCAAACATAAAGCGCAACCTGCATGCCACGACGAAATGCCGGCAAAATAAATGAAACTCGGCGCAAAGCGCACCGGTCAATCGTTACGTAATGACTTTTCTTCCCTTTATGCTTCACGGAGAAACACCATGAGTAGCACAGGCGATAAAGTAAAAGGCATGGCCAACGAAGCCGTCGGCAACGTTAAACAAGGTGTCGGCAAAGCTACTGACAACGACAAACTGCGCGCTGAAGGAAAAGTCCAAGAGAAAAAAGGCGAAGCCCAGCAAGCGGTCGGCAACGCCAAGGACGCTGTGAAAAAAGGCGTCGACAAGGCGTAAGCGAGCCTTGAACGAATCACACGAGCGGCCATCCAAGGATGGCCGTTTTTGTATCAGAACCCTGCGGTCATCCGCCGAAGGATCGTAAAACAGGCTACCTTGAGGTAAAAAACGGCCCCTGAGTCGCCACGACTTCAACCTTTTGCGGCGCAAGGAGACGCGAATGATATTTCCGGACATGAAAGGTCTGCCCCTGCACCGGGTGATGGTGCGCACGGTCACTGAATTCGTCGATGACGAAATGTCGACCTACGCCTCGGCACTGGCCTACCAGATGCTGTTCTCGCTGTTTCCGTTCATTCTTTTCCTGATCGCGCTGATCGGTTTCCTGCACCTGCCGGATTTCTTCTCCTGGCTGCGCCTGCAATCCGAGCTGGTGCTGCCGCCGCAGGCGCTGGAGCAGGTCAACCCGGTGATCGACCAGTTGCAGCAATCCAAGGGTGGCCTGCTATCCATCGGTATTGTTATTGCCCTGTACACCGCGTCCGCCGGCGTGCGCCTGATGATGAGCGCAATGAACGCCGCTTACGACGTGGTCGAAGGCCGGCCGGTCTGGAAGCGTTTTCCGCTGTCGATCGTCTACACCGTCGGCATTGCCGGCATGCTGCTGATCGCCGCCGCGCTGATGGTGCTTGGGCCGCAGGTGATGGGCTGGATTGCCGCACAAGTGGGGCTGGAATACTTCATCGTTACAGTGTGGACGATTGCCCGCTGGCCGGTGATCGTGATTCTGATGATGGTCGCGGTGGCGCTGATCTATTACGTAATGCCCGACGTCAAACAGGAATTCCGTTTCATCACCCCGGGTTCAGTCCTGGCCGTGGTGGTGTGGATCCTCGCCTCGTTGGGGTTTGCCTTCTACGTGAAGACCTTCGCCAACTACAACGCGATGTATGGCAGCATCGGGGCGATCATCGTGCTCTTGCTGTATTTCTACATTTCTTCTGCAGTCCTGTTGCTCGGCGCAGAGATGAACGCGGTGATCGAGCACATGTCCGCCGAAGGCAAGGAAAAGGGCGAAAAAGCCCCTGGCGAGCCTGACGAATCCCCCAAACAACACGTCTCGGGCCTGGGCCGCGATCATTCGCTCAAGCCGGACACTGACGAAGCGCGACCATGATCCGTGAAATTCTGAAAATGGGCGACGAGCGCCTGCTGCGCATCGCGCCGCCGGTACCGCCGGAAATGTTCAACAGCGCCGAGCTCTGGCAATTGATCGATGACATGTTCCAGACCATGGAGAGCGTCGGCGGCGTTGGCTTGGCGGCGCCGCAGATCGGCGTCGACCTGCAACTGGTGATCTTCGGCTTCGAACACAGCGAGCGTTACCCGGATGCTGAAGCAGTGCCGCAGACGATTCTGATCAATCCGCTGATCACGCCGTTGAATCCGCTGATGGAAGAGGGCTTCGAAGGCTGCCTGTCGGTGCCGGGCCTGCGCGGTGCGGTGGATCGCTATCAGCAGATCCGCTACGAAGGCTTTGATCCCAAGGGCGAGCCGATCGTGCGCGTGGCCTCGGGGTTTCATGCGCGAGTGGTGCAGCATGAATGCGATCACCTGATCGGCCGGCTGTACCCGTCGCGGATTACCGACTTCAGCAAGTTCGGCTTTACCGAAGTGCTGTTTCCGGACCTTGATCCCAACGCTGACGACTGATTGTCAGAACACCATCAACCCCAGTGGGAGCGAGCCTGCTCGCGAACGCGGAGTATCAGAACCAAATTCGGCGCTGACACACCGCATTCGCGAGCAGGCTCGCTCCCACAGGGTTTCAGCGTAAATCTGCGGGATTGAGCCCCATCGCAATCATCGGCTTGCTCCGCGCATACCGGCTCAACCGCTCGGCCATCGCCTGCGGCAGCGGCGGATCGAAGCTGAACCCACGCCGCTCATAAAACCCGCGCAAATCCGGATGGCAAAACAGCCACACCGGCTCCTCCACTTGGGCCACCGCCGCCGCGATCAACTGCGCAGCGACGCCCTGCTCACGACACTGCGGATCAACAAACAACCCCGTCAGCCAATGCCCGCCCGCTACCGGACGCAGGCACAGCGCCGCTACAATCTCGCCGCGCTTTGCGACCCACAGCTGCGCCTCGCGCACGGCTTTCATCGACGACTGGTGGCTGCGGTAGAACTTGTTCATCAACGGCCACAACGATTCGTCGAGCTGGCTGTAGTGGATATCGGACATGGTTCGGGCTGTCGCTGCGAAAAGCGCCGATTATAAAAGAACGCGCGCTTGGGGATAGGTGTATACCTGAACTCACATCCCTGTGAGTGGAGTACCGATCATGTCCAAAGGTATGGATTCAAAGAAAGCCGCGAAGAAGAAACCGGCCAAGACTGCGATTGAAAAACGTGCCGAGAAGAAAGCCAAGAAGGTCGACATCTTCGGCCATTGAGCAAACCTTGCGGGAGCCTGGTTCGCGGGCTTCCGCTTCGCTGGCGAAAACGTCCGTTTTCACCACACTGTTTCCCGCGCTGAACCGTTTCTTGTGCAAAAAGTGCCAGATGCTGGCCGACTAGTGGCCTTGCGCCCGGCGTCGGGATGGCTATGCTTTGCAGGTAACTAACCATGTCGACCGTCATGCCAACAGGGCGACGGTACCAGGTTGGTCCGTGATTCATGCTGCCAGAGTGCGCAATCCAAGGCACCGACACTGAACCAAAAAGGAGCGTCATCTAAATGGAAGTTCTTCTACGCGTTAGGGCTGGCCCGCTTGCGGGCTATCAAGAAAAGGATGTCTTGATCAGAGCGTTGCTGCAGGGACCCTCCGATTGATCATCATTTATCACCTGACAACTTCCTCCCGTGGAGGAAGGCGTGTGCCTGTTCTGTGGAACGTAGTGATGGATCTTGCAAGACCTGAACTTTCATCAAATCAAAAGAACGCGCGGAAGGTGATACAACCATGTTCAACCTACATCACAAGGCTGACCTGCGGGAAATCGAACGCTTCAGCTGTGCGCTGACCGAGGCCAACGCGAAAATAGAGGCAATCAGCCGCTCGATGGCGATGATCGAGTTCACTCCGGACGGCATCGTTCTCGACGCCAACGAGAACTTCTGCAAGACCATGGGCTACAGCGCCGAAGAAGTGCGCGGCAAACACCATCGGATCTTTTGTGAAGAAAGCTTTTATCGCAGCGAGGACTACGCAAAGTTGTGGCGCGACCTGGCACGTGGTGAACCGCTCAGCGGCACTTTTCTGCGCCTGAACAAGAGTGGCCGGGAGATCTGGCTTGAAGCCAGTTACATGCCGGTGTTCGGGCCCGACAAACAGGTCAGGAGTGTGATCAAGGTGGCGGCGGACATCACCGCGCGCATCAACAAGGAACATGAAGAAGAAGCCATGCTCGCGGCGATCGGCCGTTCCATGGCGGTGATCGAGTTCACTCCCGAAGGCCATGTCATCCGCGCCAACGACAACTTTCTGCAGACCATGCAGTATGCACATCATGAAATTGTCGGCCAGCACCACAGCCTGTTCTGTCACCGTGCCGAAGCCGAATCCGCGCAGTACAAGGCGTTCTGGGCTTCGCTCAATCGCGGCGAATATCACTCGCACCGTTTCGAGCGCAAAAACAAGTCCGGGCAGATGGTTTACCTGGAAGCCTCGTACAACCCGCTGTTCGATGCCAAGGGCCGATTGTACAAAGTGGTCAAGTTCGCCAGTGACATCACCAAGCAGATGACCACCCTGCAGAACGCTGCGGAATCGGCCCACAGCACCTCGGTACAAAACGACGCCTGCGCGCAGAAAGGCTCACAAGTGGTGCAGGAGACCGTGCAGATCATCCAGGACATTTCCCGCGACCTGAACGAAGCGGCGGTGAGCATCGATGCGGTAAGCAAACAGTCGGACATCATCGGCAGCATCGTCCAGACCATTCGCGGCATTGCCGATCAGACCAACCTGCTGGCGCTCAACGCGGCGATTGAAGCCGCGCGGGCCGGTGAGCATGGACGCGGTTTTGCCGTCGTCGCCGATGAGGTGCGCAGCCTCGCCGCGCGGACCAGTCAGGCCACTCTGGAAATTGTCGACGTGGTGCGCAAGAACCACGACCTGTCGCTGAGCGCGGTATCGAGCATGCAGTCGAGCCTGAGCCGAACCGGGTTGGGCGTGGAGCTGGCGAACGAGGCGGGCGAGGTGATCCTCGAGATTCAGCAGGGCTCGCGGCATGTGGTGGATGCGATCAGCCAGTTCAATGAAACCCTGCAATTGAACTGAGCTTTTTCAACATCACCAATAACCAATGTGGGAGCGAGCCTGCTCGCGAAAGCGTTATGTCAGCCAGTACATGCCTTCTGACACGACGCCTTCGCGAGCAGGCTCGCTCCCACAGTTGAGTCATGTGTTGGCCTTTCAACGATGGGCAATATTTTCCAACGCCAGATTACGCGTTCGTGGGCCGAACCAGCCGATGGTCAGCATCACGATCAGCATGCTGCTGACGATAAAAGCCAGTACCCCCGGCGTGCCGAAATTATCCAGAAACATGCCGATCAGCAGACTGCTGAAAACCGTCGACAAACGACTGAACGAATAGCAGAACCCGACCGCGCGGGCGCGGATGTTGGTGGGGAACAGTTCGCTCTGGTAGGAGTGATAACTGAAGCTCAGCCAGGCGTTGCAGAAGGTGATCATTACCCCGCAGAAAATCAGCCCGAACGCGCTGCTCTGCAGGGCGAACAGGGTGCCGAAGGTCATCGCGCCGAGGGCCGAGCCGACGATCTGCCATTTGTTTTCGAAGCGGTTGGCGAACTTCACGAACAGCAACGGCCCGAGCGGGTAGGCGAGGGTGATGATGAAGGCGTACATCAGACTGTGGGTGACGCTCACGCCTTGCCCCGAAAGCAGCGCCGGCAACCAGTTGCCGAAACCGAAGAAACCGATCGCCTGAAAGATGTGGAAGACGATCAACATCAATGCGCGGCGGCGGTACGGCGGCTGCCAGATATCGGCGAAACGGCCCTTGCCTTCGACATCGACTGACACCGGTTCCGGCGCATCCAGCGCTTTGCCGTAATCCTTGGCGCAGCGCGCTTCGAGATGGTCGAGGATCCGGTTGGCCTCATCAAAGCGACCATGCTGCGCCAGCCAGCGCGGCGATTCCGGCAGACGCTTGCGCAGCCACCAGATAAACAGCGCAAACACCGCGCTGGCCAACACTACCCAACGCCAGCCGGAAATGCCGAACGGCGCTTGCGGTACCAGCCACCACGACATCAAGGCCACCGCCGGCACCGAGAGGAACTGCACGAAAAACGCAAAGGCGAACGCCGAGCTGCGCATGCGTTTAGGGACCAGTTCCGAGAGGTAAGCGTCGATGGTCACCAGCTCGATACCGAGGCCGATGCCGACCAGAAAGCGCATGCCGATGATGCCCAGCGCCGAGGTCTGAATCCCCATCAGCACTGTCGCCACCGTGTACCAGATCAGCGCGAAGGTGAAGATCGCCCGGCGGCCGAAACGATCCGCCAGCGGACTGAGCAGGCTGGCGCCGAGGAACGTCGCCGAGGCGAACGCCGCCTGATCGGAGAAACCGAACACGCTTTGCTTGCCTGTGGCGAACAAACCGTCGCGAATCAGCCCAGGACTGATGTAGGCGGTCTGGAACAGATCGTAGAGTTCGAAAAATCCGCCGATCGACAGCAGCGCCACCAGACGCCAGATGGTAGCAACGGCGGGCAGCCGATCAATGCGGGCGGAAATTTCGGCGGCGCGTACCGGGTCGATGCCATCACTGAGCGCGGCGGCGGAAGCGTGAGCAGTCATAAGCTGATCCATTTTTTATTGATGGAAAAGCTTAGCCTGCTATCGGTGTTAGCGGATTGTGAATGTCGGCGGTTTAACAGGTTGAACCGCTGATTTCTCGCAATATCTGCTTACGAATTAGCGATTTATGTCGCAGCGGCAGAATCCGGCAGCGCCGAGCTCGGCAGGCCGAAAATGCGGTCGAACAGCCAGTTGAACACGAAGGTGTAGCAAGGAATGAAAATGATCAGCGCCAGATCCAGCAGGAACGCCTGCACCAGACTGATGTTCATCCACCACGCAATCAGCGGAATCAGGAACACGATCAGCGTCAATTGAAAGCCGACCGCATGGGCGATACGCCGTTTGACCGTACGGGTGCGCGAGATCTGGCGACTTTCCCAGCGCTCGAACAATGAGGTGTAGATGAAATTCCAGGTCACGGCGATGCTGGTGATGATCACCGCCAGCGGCCCGGTGCTGCCCGGCGACGTGCCCGAGAGCAACGCCAGACCGAGGGCTGAGAAGGTCATCCCAATCACTTCGTAGAGCGACACGTAGACCAGTTTGCGTTTCACGCCTTGCATGCAGATTTGCCTCTTTCTTGCCGAATGTTGGCCAGCAGGGCTGGCGAAGGCGGCGAAAGATAGCTTCAATAGACCTGACAGAAAAAGTCGGAAGCTTTCAGTTTTATTGATAGGTGAGGCATTTGAATTTCAGCAGCGACAGCATCGAATTATTTCTCGCGGTGATCGAGCGCGGCTCGTTTTCCGCTGCGGCGCGGCAGTTGGGCAAGGTGCCGTCGGCAGTAAGCATGGGCATCGCCAACCTTGAGGCCGAGCTCGGTTATGCGTTGTTTGATCGCAGTCATCGCGAGCCGCAACCCACGGCGATGGCCCAGTCACTGGTGCCCCACGCGCGACTGATCGCCGAGCAGCTCAAGCAGCTGCAAGTGCACGCGGTGGAGCTGTCGCTGGGGCTGGAAAGCAGGTTGTCGATCGGAGTGGTTGCGGACGTTGATCGGCGGCGCTTGCTGGCAGCGATCAAGGTGATTGCCGAGCGGCATCCGTTGCTCGACATCGAAGTGCTGACTGCGCCGCAGGATGATGTGCTGGCGATGTTGCACACTGGCCGGGTCAGCATGTGTCTGGCGTTTGCCGGTTTGAGCGTGAATGCGCTGGAGCGGTTTCAGTTCGTCGGCAGCGAACGCATGATCGCCACGCTGGCGGCGGACAGCCCGTTGTTGCAGGGGCGCGATGTGTTTCTCGAAGATCTGGTGCAGGTGCGGCAGATCATCGTCGCCAGCCGCGACTTGCCGATCAGCGAGACGCGGCCATTGGTGGCTGAATCCTACTGGCGCACGGACAATCTTGAGACGGCAATGGAAATGGTCGAAGCGGGATTGGGCTGGGGTAATTTTCCGCTGTCGGTGGTACAGCCGTGGCTGGACGCGGGACGTTTGAAACGGCTGAATTTTCGCAACATCGAAAATGGCCTGGTGCTGCCGGTGCACGCGGTGTGGCTCAAGAGCCAGCCCTTGCAAAAGGGTGCGCAGGCCCTGGTTGACCTGCTCAGCCATTGAATTTGGTAGAGATCCCCTGTGGGAGCGAGCCTGCTCGCGAAGGCGTCGTGTCGGCTGCATCAATGCTGACTGACCCACCGCTTTCGCGAGCAGGCTCGCTCCCACAAGGGTTGTGTTTCAACTCAGCATTTGTGAAGGGTCAGGTACTCTCGCGCACCTTCAGCTCAAACCCCATATCCTCCACCGGCCGCGCCACTTTGTTACCCGCCATCAACGTCAGCATCTGCTCCGCAGCGCGCCGGCCGATCGCCTCGCGCGGGGTGTTGATGCTGCTCAGGCGCGGCACCATGTGTTCGGACATCGGCAAGTCGTTGAAACCGAGAATCGCCACTTGCTCGGGAATCTTGATGCCGTTACGCAAGGCTTCCAGCAGCGCGCCTTGGGCCAGGTCATCGTTGCCAAAGAAGATCGCATCGACGTCCGGATGCGCCGCCAGCAATTGCAGGAACAGCTCGCCGCCCAAGCCCACCGACGAAGCACGCGGTGTCAGCACTTCCAGATCCGGGTCGTAACGGCCCGCCTTCTGCAACGCCTTGCGGAAACCCTCACCACGCAACAACGTGCGCTGGTCCAGCTGCGCACCAATGTAAGCCAGACGTTTACGCCCGCGAGACAGAAGGTGTTCGGCGGCAGTTTCCCCCGCGCTCAACTGCGAGAAACCCACGCAATTGACTCCTGCAGCACTGTCCAGCTCCATCATGTACACGCAGGGAATGTTGCTGGCCTCGATCATCCGCCGCGAACTTTCCGTGCGATCAAAACCGGTCAGCAAAAAGCCGCGCGGCTGATAAGCCATGTAGTTGCGCAGCAGATTTTCTTCTTCATCGCGCGAGTAGTGGAAGTTGCCGATCAGCACTTCGAAGCCCTTGGGCGTCAGCACCCGATGAATGGCTTCCAGCGTGTCGATGAACAGCAGGTTGGACAGCGATGGCACCAGCACCACCACCGAATGGCTCTGCGCCGAGGCCAAAGCACGGGCGGCAGGGTTGACCACATAGTTGAGTTCGAGCGCGGCTTTCTGCACTTTTTCCACCAGTTCGGTGGCTACCGTGCTCACCCCGCGCAAGGCGCGCGAGGCAGTGATCGGGCTGACGCCGGCCAGGCGGGCTACTTCATTAAGGGTCGGACGGCCGGTGGTGCGGGTATTTTTATCGTTCTTGGGGGAGGTCATCGGGCGGCTTGCCAAACAAAAATCAAGGCACTAAGGTAGCGCTGTCCTGATGCAGCTGCAAATGCGTGAGCGCGGTCCTGCCTGATCAGTGCTCTTTGGCGTTAGGAACAAACCTGCTGCAACCCAAAAAAACGACAAGAAGGCGTCGGCAACTTCTGCCTGTGCACTAGAGTCATAGCTAGCAAAGGTAGCGCTGTCTGCGCGCTGAGGTGTTATATGAGTCATCCCATCACCGCCCTGGTCATCATGGGCGTTGCCGGTTGCGGCAAGACGTGCGTCAGCCAGGCCCTGTGCCAATTGAGCGGCGCCACTGCCATTGAAGGCGATACTTTTCATCCGGCCGCGAACATCGAAAAGATGAGCGCGGGGATCCCCCTGAACGACGAAGACCGCGCTGGCTGGCTTGACAGCCTGTGCGATGAACTGCGTCGCGTCGATGCCCAAGGCCAACGCCCGGTGTTGACCTGCTCCGCCCTTAAACACAGCTATCGCGAACGTCTGCGCAGTGCCTTGCCGGGCCTGGGTTTCGTGTTTCTTGAATTGACCCCGGAAGTCGCCGCCGAGCGTGTATCGCACCGCCCGGGCCACTTCATGCCGGCGACGTTGATCGAAAGCCAGTTCGCCACCCTCGAATCGCCCAAGGGCGAGCCGCTGACTCTGCCGCTCAATGCCTCGATTCACAGCGTCGAAGAGCTGGCCCTGCAGGCTCACGTCTGGTGGCAGGCCAACGGTCTGAAACAGGCGGTATGAGCATGTTGAAAAAGACAGCGCTGTCCTCCCGACTTCTGTTCAACCCGCTTTAATAACAACAACAATCCAGGAGACACCCCCCATGTTTGGCATGTCCCACGAGACGTTCCTGCTGCTCGATGCGGTGGTCACGGTAATCGGCCTGATTATCCTGATCACCAAATTCAAGATTCACCCGTTCATAGCCCTGACCATCGCCGCCGCCTTCCTCGGCCTGACTTCCGGCATGCCGATCAACACCATCATCAAGGCGTTCCAGGACGGCTTTGGTGGCGTGCTCGGTTTTGTCGGCATCATCCTCGCCCTGGGCACCATGCTCGGCAAGATGATGGCCGAATCCGGCGGCGCCGATCAGATTGCCCAGACCCTGATTCGCGCCTTCGGCAAGGACAAAGTCCAGTGGGCAATGATGTTCGCCGCGTTCCTGGTGGGCATCCCGCTGTTCTTCGAAATCGGCTTCGTGCTGCTGATTCCGCTCGTGTTCATCGTTGCGCGCCGCACTGGTGTGTCAATCATCAAGATCGGTATCCCATTACTCGCTGGCCTGTCCGCAGTGCACGGCCTGGTACCGCCGCACCCGGGTCCGCTGCTGGCCATCGGCGTATTCGGCGCTGACATCGGCAAGACCATTCTGTACGGTCTGATCGTCGCACTGCCGACCGCCATCATTGCCGGTCCGATCTTCGGTACCTTCATCGCCAAACACATCCCGGGTCACCCGAATCAGGAGCTGGTCGATCAACTGGCCCGGGAAAACGATTCGGCCAACCTGCCGAGCTTCAGCATCACTCTGGTCACCGTGCTGCTGCCGGTGTTCCTGATGCTGCTGAAAACCTTCGCTGACGTGGCACTGCCGGACGGCAACTTCTTCCGCATCTGGATGGACATGATCGGCCACCCGATCTCCGCACTGCTGCTGGCGCTGCTGTTGTCGCTGTACACCTTCGGCTACAAGCAGGGCATCGGTTCCAACCAGATGCTCAAGTGGCTCGACGCGAGTCTGGCGCCTACCGCTGCGATCATTCTGATCATCGGTGCCGGCGGTGGCTTCAAGCAGATGCTGGTGACCAGCGGCGTGGGTGACGTGATCGGCCACATGGCGGTCAGCGCACAGATCTCGCCGATCCTGCTGGCCTGGCTGGTAGCGGCGGTGATCCGTATCGCAACCGGTTCGGCCACTGTGGCGACCATCACTGGCGCC
This sequence comes from Pseudomonas triticicola, assembly GCF_019145375.1. NCBI lineage: Bacteria > Pseudomonadati > Pseudomonadota > Gammaproteobacteria > Pseudomonadales > Pseudomonadaceae > Pseudomonas > Pseudomonas triticicola. The sequence goes on from NZ_JAHSTX010000001.1 coordinate 145,122, forward strand.
GGCATTGTGGTGCCGGTTGTCGGCATGATTCCGGGCGTCAACCGTGAGCTGCTGGTGCTGGCCACCGGCGCCGGTTCGCTGATTCTGTCCCACGTCAACGACGCCGGTTTCTGGCTGGTCAAGCAGTACTTCAACATGACCGTGGCCGAAACGTTCAAGACCTGGACGGCGATGGAAACCATCCTCTCGGTGGTCGGCCTGGGCTTTATCCTGCTGCTGTCGCTGTTCGTATAAGCCGCAGTTTGCAGGCACAAAAAAACCGCAGCGATGCGGTTTTTTTGTGTCCTGATTTCACGGTTCACTGAAAGCCATTGTGGGAGCGAGCCTGCTCGCGAAGGCGTCGTGTCAGCTGCATCTATGCTGACTGACCCACCGCTTTCGCGAGCAGGCTCGCTCCCACAGGGGACAGGTGTCAGGCAGGGGATTTCGGATTGAAACCATCCGCGCGGAACATCCCGCGAATCCCGCGCACGGCCTGACGAATCCGATCCTGATTTTCGATCAGGGCAAAGCGCACATGATCATCGCCATATTCACCGAATCCAACCCCCGGCGAGACGCAGACCTTGGCCTCGGCCAGCAGTTTCTTGGCGAACTCCAGCGAACCCAGATGTGCATACGCCAGGGGAATCTTCGCCCAGACGTACATCGACGCTTTCGGATTCTCGACCATCCAGCCCAGCTCATGCAGGCCCTTGACCAGCACGTTGCGCCGCTGGCGATACTGCTCGGCGATATCGCGCACGCATTGCTGATCGCCTTCCAGCGCAGCAATCGCCGCCACTTGCAGCGGGGTGAAGGTGCCGTAGTCGTGGTAGCTCTTGATCCGCGCCAGGGCGCTGACCAGTTCCGGGTTGCCGACCATGAAACCGATGCGCCAGCCGGCCATGTTGTAGCTCTTGGACAGGGTGAAAAACTCCACCGCAATGTCCTTGGCCCCGGGCACCTGCATGATCGACGGCGCTTTCCAGCCGTCGTAGACGATGTCGGCGTACGCCAGGTCGTGGATGACCAACACGTCGTATTGCTTGGCCAGGGCGATCACCCGCTCGAAGAAATCCAGCTCCACGCACTGCGCGGTCGGGTTCGACGGGAAGCCAAGGATCATCATTTTCGGCTTGGGGATCGAGCCGCGAATGGCGCGCTCCAGCTCATCGAAGAAATCCACCCCCGGCACCAGCGGCACCGAACGCACCTGAGCGCCGGCAATCACTGCGCCGTAGATGTGAATCGGATAGCTCGGGTTCGGCACCAGCACGGTGTCACCCTGATCGAGGGTTGCCAGCATCAAATGCGCCAGGCCTTCCTTGGAGCCGATGGTGACAATGGCTTCGCTTTCCGGGTCGATATCGACTTCGTAGCGCTGCTTGTACCAGTTGGAAATTGCCCGGCGCAGGCGCGGAATGCCTTTGGACGTCGAGTAACCGTGGGTGTCTTCACGTTGGGCAACTTGGACGAGTTTTTCGACAATGTGCGGCGGTGTGGCGCCGTCGGGATTGCCCATGCTCAGGTCGATGATGTCTTCACCACGGCGGCGAGCGGCCATTTTCAGCTCGGCGGTGATGTTGAACACGTAAGGGGGGAGTCGATCTATGCGCGCAAAGCGGCGCGGCGAACCTTGTTCGGCCATTGTTGCCTCGGATAACGTAAGCGCCCGGAACCGTCCGAGCGACGCTGGTCACTGCGGTGACCTGTGGCGGAAGATAAGGGCAGTGATGGCATACTGTCCAGCGCGCTTGTAAACATTTTTTTCAAGGAAAATCGGTCAATGGAATTCACCAGCGGCTTCTTGCTGAGCCTTTCGCTGTGCCTGGATATCGGCGTAGCCAACATCGCGATGATCACCCTGGCCATGCAGCGCGGCTACTTTCAGGGCTTCGCCCTGGGCCTGGGCACTTGCGTCGGTGACCTGATCTACGCGGTGCTGGCACTGGCCGGCATGACCGTTCTGCTGCAATACGAAAGCGTGCGCTGGGTGCTATGGATTGGCGGTTCGGCGCTGCTGATCTACTTCGCGGCGAAGATGATTTATTCGGCAATTCACCACGAAGCGCTGCTGGCGGAAACGGCGGAAGTGGGGCAGAACTCCCATCGCAAGGAATTCTTTCGCGGCATCTTCCTCGCCATGTCGTCGCCGAGTGCGATTCTCTGGTTTGCTGCGGTTGGCGGCACGTTGATCGCCCGATCCGGTGGCGGTGGTCCGTTGAGTTCGGCACTGTTTCTCGGTGGTTTTCTCTGCGCCGGGCTGCTGTGGTCGGCCGGTCTGTGCTTCGCGGCAAGCCACGGCGGCAAACTGCTGGGCGACAAGCTTCTGCGCTACTCCTATCTGGCATCGGCGGCGATCTTCTGCTATTTCGCGGTGTACGTGATTGTTTCTGGTTACAACGAGTTTGTCGGCTCGGGCGCCGTCGAGCAGTTGCACTCGCTGTAAACGTGCGAAACGGGTCGGGCTTTCTATACTCCCAGCCGAATCCACTTTTCCGTTCTGAGGAGTCGCGTCATGGATGAACAACTACGCGTCGAGATAGCCGAGCCTCGCTTCGAACACGGGCAATTTCTGCTGATTGCCGGTTTCGGCGGGCGATTCACTCAGGAGACCACCGAAGACATTCCCGCGTTGTGGGAAAAACTGATCCCGCACTTGGGAAAAATCCCCGCACAAGTCAATGAAGTGACCTACGGCGTTTGCTGCAATGCGGATGGCGAGGGCGGTTTCGAATACATCGCCGGGGTGCAGATCGACAAGCTCGACGACCTGCCGGAAAAGTACCGCTGGGTTGAAATCCAGCCGCAGAAATATGCGGTGTTTGAGCACAAAGGGCCACTGGCGCAACTCCCTGACACCTTCCAGTACATCTGGAACACTTGGCTGCCGCAGTCCGGCCACGATGCGGCGGACGCCCCGGAATTCGAGCGCTACAGCGAGGATTACAACCCGAAACTCAATACCGGCACGCTGGAGATCTGGCTGCCGATCAAGGCCTGAGCGGCGTAACAATCGAGGCGGAGCATGTCCGCCCCGTTGGTTCTGCATTATGCTGGCGGGCCTTGTTTCCACAGATTTTTGAGCTGCCATGAACACCGTGATCCGCAACGTCAGCGCCGCCGACCTCGACCGCTGCTACGCCATCGAAACCGTCGCCTATGAAGGCGACGAAGCCGCCACCCGCGAAAAGATCGCCACGCGCATCGCCACCTGGCCGGACGGCTTCATCGTCGCCGAGGTGGACGGTGTGGTCGCCGGTTTCATCAATTCCGGCGCGGCGTTCGACGTGCAGATGTCCGACGAAGCCTTCAAGGAGCTGATCGGCCACGACCCGAAAGGGCCGAACGTGGTGATCATGTCGGTGGTGGTGCACCCGGATTACCAAGGGCAGGGCCTGGCCAAGCGCCTGCTCGGCGAATTCATCGAACGCATGCGCGCCATGGACAAAGCGACGATTCACCTGATGTGCAAAGAGCAGCACATTGTGCTGTATGCCGGCTTTGGCTTTGCCTACATCAAACCGTCGGAGTCGGATCACGGCGGGATGGCATGGCACGAAATGATCCTGACCCTCTGAACTTCAATCAAAACTGTGGGAGCGAGCCTGCTCGCGAAAGCGGTATTTCAGCTAAGCAAGTGTCGACTGACACGACGCCTTCGCGAGCAGGCTCGCTCCCACAGGGTTTTGAGGTGTCTGTAGTTGCGCGGTTAGTAAAGGCTTTCACGCACCCGTTTCGGCGCTTCCCGATCGTAGGTGTCGGCGTCGAACTGGCCGTCATTCAGGCGCTTGTGAAATGCGCCAGCAGATGGCAAGGCCGAGCGCGGCAGGTGCGTTTCGGGATTCCACGCATCCGAGCGGACAAAGGCTTTCGAGCAGTGAAAAAAAGCCGCGTCCACCGTCACCAGCAACACAGTTTTCGCCGGTTTGCCATTCACCGCGAAACTCCCCAGCAACGCTGGTTCATCGCTGATCAGGGCCGTGCCATTGACCCGCAATGTTTCGCCGATCCCGGGAATGATGAACAGCAGCGACACCCGCGAATCGTGCAGCACATTGCGCAAGGTATCGATGCGGTTGTTGCCCGGGCGATCCGGCAGGGCCAACGTGTTTTGATCAATGATCCGAACAAACCCCGGCGCATCACCGCGCGGCGAGTTATCGAGGCCATCGGTCCCCACCGAGCTGACGATCACTAGCGGCGACAGGCGCACCATCGCCTGATAATCCTCGTTGAGAAAGCCGATCTGCTTGCGCACGGCGCGTTCGTGGGGCCGGCCGTAAATGGCCTCCAATGCTTCTATCGAATCGATCATCGTTTATCCCTCTACGATTTAAAAAAACAGGCCCATCCGCCGCTCGTACCCAATCCGGCCCTTGTACGCTTCGCCGCTGTCGACGTAGCCATGCCTGGCATACAGCGCAATCGCCGCCTCGTTATCAGCGTCCACCGACAATTCCAGCCCCTTGATCTCCGGCCACGCCTCGCGGGCGACAGCGGGCAGCGCTTGCAGGCAAGCCTTGCCGTAACCCTTGCCCTGCGCGCGCCGATCGACCTGCAGAGCATGCAATGTGGCGCTGTGTTCGTCGGCCCAGTCGGGCAACACCGGCGGGCGCTTGAGCAGCAGAAACGCCACCGGTACGTCGTCCGCCAGCAGGGCAAAACCCTTTACGCCGGGGCCGGGTTTCGACAGCAGGGTGTGCAGGGCACCGTGGATGTCGCCGGAGAACTTGATCTGCTCGGGGTGAATTTCAATCGCCTCGACTTGCTCACGCTGCTGCGCGTTCAGGCTGTCGTACGGCACGAGTTGGGCTGACACGGGAATTTCCTTTTTCCTACAAGGATTGAAGCTCGGATTCTAGCGACATTGTTGTCGGCGAAATTTTTTTGTTTGCCCTGTCGATCTGCGCAAAGAGCAAACGACTAAGGGTGTCTTCACAACAAAAACCACGGAGAACACCATGAGCGCACAAAGCGAAATCCAGACTCTGATCAATACCTATCGCGAAGCGGTAATGGCCAAGGACGTCGAAAAAGTCATGGCCCTGTACGCCGACGACATCGTCTCGTTCGACGCGATCAAGGCCCTGCAATTCAAGGGCAAACCGGCCTACCGCGCGCATTGGGTGGACTGCATGCAAATGTGCCCCGGCCCGCACGTTTTCGAGTTTCACGAAATCGCCATAGAAAGCGCCGACAACATCGCTTTCGCCCACTGGGTGGCCAATTGCGGCGGCACCAACGACAAGGGCGAAACCCAGAGTTGCTGGATGCGTGTGACCGCCTGTTATCGGCAGGTCGGCGGGGCGTGGAAGATTGCCCATGAGCACTGGTCGGCACCGTTCGATCCGATGAGCGGCGCGACGCTGTTCGATGTAACCCCCTGATCTTCAGCCATAGTTGATCCGTTCGAATCAGGAGATCGCCATGAAATACCTATGCCTGGTCTACAGCGATGAACGCTTGCTGCACACCTCGCCGGACAGCCCGGAAGACGCCGAATGCTGGGCCTACGCCGAGTCGATTCAGGGCAGCGGGCGGATGATCGCCGCTGAAGCGCTGGAATCGGTGGAGACCGCCACCACGGTACGCATGCGCAACGGCAAGGTGTCGATCACCGACGGGCCTTTCGCTGAAACCAAGGAGCAACTGGCCGGTTTCTACCTGATCGATGCCAAGGATCTCAACGAAGCGATTCAGGTCGCCGGCAACATTCCGGCAGCGCGGGTCGGCAGCGTTGAAGTGCGCCCGGTGCGGCAGTTGAATGTCTGACGTCAGGGCGCGGGTCGAGCAGGTCTACCGCGAGGATTCGCGGCGGATTCTGGCCACGCTGATCCGCCTGCTCGGTGATTTCGACCTCGCCGAAGAAGCCTTGCACGAGGCGTTCTTCGTCGCGGTCGAGCGCTGGCAACGCGACGGCGTGCCAGACAACCCGCGTACCTGGCTGGTCTCCACCGGACGTTTCAAAGCCATCGATGTGCTGCGCCGGCGCGCGCGGTTCAAGGCGTCGCAACCGTTGCTGCTGGCACAACTCGATGAGCTCGAACAGGCTGACTGGAGTGGCGAAGACGTGGAAGACGATCGCTTGCGGCTGATTTTCACCTGCTGCCACCCGGCACTGGCGGCGGATGCGCAGGTGCCGCTGACCATGCGCGAAGTCTGCGACCTCACCACCGAAGAAATCGCCCGCGCTTTTCTCTCGGCGCCGGCGGCCATTGCCCAGCGCATCGTGCGCGCCAAGGCCAAGATCCGCGACGCGAAAATCCCTTACCAAGTGCCCACGCTGAACGAATTACCCGAGCGCCTCGACAGCGTGTTGCGGGTGATTTATCTGGTGTTCAACGAAGGCTATTCGGCCTCGGTCGGTGCCGAGCTGATCCGCGAGGATCTGACGCGCGAAGCGATTCGGCTGGGGCGCTTGTTGATGGAGTTGCTGCCGGAGCCGGAAGTCATGGGTCTGCTGGCGCTGATGCTGCTGCACGAATCGCGTCGACCGGCGCGCACTTCGCCGAGCGGTGAACTGGTGTTGCTCGACGATCAGGATCGCTCGTTGTGGGACGCCGGGTTGATGGCCGAAGGCTGCGCGCTGGTCGAGCACGCCCTGAGTACGCGACGCTTCGGGCCATATTGCCTGCAAGCGGCGATTGCAGCGGTGCATGCGGAAGCGCCGTCGGCGGCGGAAACGGACTGGCAGCAGATTGTCGGTCTGTATGACGTATTGCTGCGTGCAATGCCGTCGCCGGTGATCGAGCTGAACCGCGCGGTGGCGGTGGCCAAGCGTGATGGTGCGTTGGCCGGGTTGTTGTTGGTTGAAGGGATTCTGGCGCGGGGGGAGTTGCAGGATTATCACTTGGCGCATTCGGCGCGGGCGGAGTTTTGTCGGCAGTTGGGCCGGGTGGAGCAGGCGCGGGCGGCGTATCAGCGGGCGCTTGAGCTGACGCGGCAGGAGCCGGAGCGGCGGTTTATCGAGGGGCGACTGAGGGACCTGGGTTGATCTGGAAGCTGCGTCGGTGCGGCTGGCCCTTTCGCGAGCAGGCTCGCTCCCACAGGTGATTGCATTTCACTTTTGGGAAGCTAGGTCCCACAAGTGAGCGCATTCCAAGTGTGGGAGCGAGCCTGCTCGCGAATGGCAGCGCCGCTTATTCGAGCATCTTGCTGAGCAACCAGCTCCCCGCCGGCCCCGGCGGATACAAGCGCGACCACAAGGCGTCGACAAACACCGGTTTCGGCCAGCCGCGCACATTCAGCTCAATCAGCAATTCATTGGCATAACGCTGCACCAGCCACCTCGGCAGTGGTGCCCAGCCAAAACCCTTTTCAGCCATTTCCAGCAGCATCAGGTAACTCGGCGCCGACCACACCCGGCCTTTGCCGCGACTGTCGTAGGGATTGACGATGGTCGCCAGCCGCAATTCGCGATATTGCTCGAGAATCTGCTGATCGACATGCTCAAGCTTCGCCAAAGCATGCTCGCGGCTGACGAACAGGGCTATCTCCGTGCGCTCTGCCACCGTCGAGGTCACCAGATCCGGCGGGTAGTTGTCCTGCATTTCCGCGAAGGCCAAATGCGCTCGGCCGCGCTGGACCAGTTCGATCAGGTCGTCACACTCGGCAATCAGGCATTCCAGCTCAAGCTCCGGATAACGCTGCTCGAAACCCACCAGCGCCGCCTCGAAACGATAGGACTGATAAGTGTCGGAAATCGCCACGGTCAGCTTCGGTTCCACGCCTTGCGCCAATTGCCGAGCGCTCATTTCCAGGCGGCTGGTGGCAGCCAGAATCGCCTCGGCTTTTTGCAGCATGACGTGGCCGGCGGGGGTGAGCGTGGGCTTGCGGCTGCTGCGGTCGAACAGCTGCAGATCCAGATCGATCTCCAGGCTTGCCACTGCCGCGCTAATGGTCGATTGACTGCGGCCCAATTTACGCGCCGCTGCGGAAAACGAGCCTTGCGTCGCCGCCTGGACAAACGCCAACAGTACTTCCTGCGAAGCCATGAACTATCGCCTTGATCGATGGTTATTGGTTTTGAAGTATCGGTATTAAGTTGGATCATGGCAACCATCGTCAAACAAGGAGTCAGGCCATGACTGCCCACAAGTCCATTACCGAACGTGTTTTCCAGGCGGTTGGTTTCGAGTTTCTTGCCATCCTCATCTGCACACCGCTGCTCGCGTGGATCATGCAAAAGCCGCTGCTCGACATGGGCGCGGTGACCGTGTTGATCGCGCTGTTGGCGCTGGCGTGGAACGTGGTGTTCAACCGGTTTTTCGACCGTGCATTGGCGCGGATGAATCTGCCGCACAACGCCTGGGTGCGTGTAGTGCATGCGTTGCTGTTCGAAGGTGGACTGATCGTGATGGGCGTGCCGCTGATTGCCTGGTGGCTGTCGGTCAGCCTGTGGCAGGCGTTGTTGCTCGACATCGGCGTGCTGCTTTTTTTCCTGCCGTACACCTACGTCTACCACTGGGGTTATGACGTACTGCGCGAGCGCTTCATGACCCGCCGCGCATATGAAAGCTGAGGTAAACCTGTGGCGAGGGGATTTATCCCCGTTGGGCTGCGTAGCAGACCCGATTTTGGGGCCGCTCCGCAGCCCAGCGGGGATAAATCCCCTCGCCACAAACAGTCTGTTGGTTGAGGTCAGAGAAACATGCCGCCAGATGCCTCGACCCGCTGACCGTTGATCCACTGCCCACCCTCTGACAGCAGCAGCGCCAGTGCACCGCCAATATCATCCGGCAGCCCCACACGACCCAGCGCGGTGTTGCTGGCAACCATCGCGTTGACCGCGCTGTTGTCGCGCACCGTGCCACCGCCAAAATCGGTTTCAATCGCACCCGGCGCCAGAACGTTCACGCCAATCTGCCGCGCCCCAAGCTCTTTCGCCTGATAACGCGTCAGCACTTCCATAGCACCTTTCATCGCCGCGTACGCGCCGTAACCCGGCAGGCTGAAGCGGGTCAGACCGCTGGAGATATTGACGATCCGCCCACCCTCATTGATCAGCGGCAACAGTTGCTGGGTCAGAAAAAACGGCCCTTTCAACTGCACGTTCATCAGCAGATCGAATTGCTCGGGGGTGGTTTCGCTGAACAGCGCATGCACGCCGACCCCGGCGTTGTTGATCAGGAAATCAAAGCGCTGTCGCTGAAAAGTCTCCACCAGTGCTTGTTCAACCTGTTCGGCAAACGCGGCGAAGTTTTCGCTGTGGCCGACGTCCAGTTGCAGCATCGCCGCTTTCGCGCCGAGTGCCTGCAATTCAGTGACCAGCGCTTGGGCCTCGTCGGCGCGGCTGTTGTAGGTGCCAATAATGTCAATGCCTTGCGCGGCGAGGTGCAGGGCGGCGCTGCGGCCGAGGCCACGACTGGCGCCAGTGATCAGTGCGATTTTGCGGTTCATGCTGACTTCCTCGATTGCATTGATTGGGGATGGAAGAAGTTTATTTATCCGCCCTGAGGTGATAAACACGGCAAAAGCGGAATCACTGATCGGCTCAGCCGAACAATCACCGGGGCTTGTCATGAACAAACTGGAACTGCTGCGCACTTTCGTCCGGGTCAGCGAACTGTCGAGTTTCACCCTCGCCGGTGAAAGCCTCGGCCTGCCGCGCTCCACGGTGTCCGAGCAGGTACAGGCGCTCGAAGCCTTGCTCGGCACGCGGCTGTTGCAGCGCACCACGCGCAAGGTGCAGGCCACACAGGATGGTCTGGTGCTGTACGAGCGCAGCAAAGATCTGCTCTCGCACATGGATGAGATTGAAGGATTGTTTCGTCAGGACGAGGCTTCGCTGACCGGGCGCATCCGCGTCGATATGCCGAACATCCTCGCGCGACGCTTGATCATGCCGCGCCTGCCGGAATTCATGGATCGCCACCCGAATCTGCAGATGGAAATCAGCAGCACCGACCGCCGCGTCGATCTGCTCAGCGAAGGTTTCGACTGCGTGTTGCGCATCGGCGCGCAGCCGGATCAGTCGGTGGTCGCCCGGCATCTTGGCGACTTCCCGATGGTCAATTGCGCCAGTCCGGCTTACCTGCAACGTTACGGCGTGCCGCAGACCATCGAGGATCTGGCGCAGCATCGGCTGGTGCATTACGTCGGCGTACTGGGCTCGCGTTCGGAAGGGTTTGTGTATGAGGAGGGTGACGAAGTGCGACGGGTGGCGATGGCCGGCAGTGTCACGGTAAACAGCACCGACGCCTATGAAGCGGCGTGCCTGGGCGGCTTCGGCCTGACGCAGGTACCGCGCACCGGCATGCAGCCGCATCTGGAAAATGGCGAACTGGTGACCGTACTGCCGCAACACACCGCACCGCCGATGGCGATTTCCTTGTTGTACGCGCGGCAACGGCATTTGCCGCTGCGGGTGCGGGTGTTTATGGATTGGCTCGGCGAGGTCGTACGTTCAACGCTCTGACATTGAGCACATTGCCCCTGTGGGAGCGAGCCTGCTCGCGAAAGCGCCATGTCATTCAACATTGATTTATCTGACACACCGACTTCGCGAGCAGGCTCGCTCCCACAGGGAGGACTGTGTTGTGTGTGGGATTTGCGCTCAATAATCCCCACGCTTGCGAAACGCCCAGCGCCCGGCAATCACGGTGAACGTCGCCACCAACGCGACCAGTACCCAAAATCCGTGCGGGTCCTGGGACAGCGGCACACCGCCGACATTCATCCCAAAAAAACCGGCAATAATGTTGATCGGCAAGGCCAGCACTGTCACCACCGTCAGGGTGAACAGCGTACGGTTGCTCTGTTCGTTGAGGTTGGCGGCGATTTCTTCCTGCAACAGTTTGATGCGTTCGCCGAGGGCGGTGAGGTCGTTGATGATCAGCGCAAACTCCTCGGTGGATTTGCGCAACTCCTTGACGTCCTCCTTCTGCAACCACGGCGGCGGACGATTGAGCAGGCGCAGCAGCGAACCCGGCTCCAGCGCCAACAGCCGTTGCAGACGCACCAGCACGCGACGGTTGGCGCCAAGTTCGGCGCGGTTGGTCGACAGGCGCGAGGAGAGCAGTTCGTCTTCGACCTGATCGACACTCAGGCTGGTCTTGCGCACGATCTGCGTCAGCACTTCGCCCTGATCGCGCAGCAAATGCACGAGCAGTTCCGAGGGCGAGCGAAAGCACTCGCCGGCCTTCACCGACGAACGCAATTTATCTACCGAATGCAGCGGTTGCAGGCGCGCGCTGACGATCAGTTTGCTGCGCACGCAGACCCACAGCGTCGACACGTCGGAGGAAACCATGCTGCTGAGGTTGAACACCACATCGTTGACCACCGCCAGCAGCGCCGAATCGACATGCTCGATGCGTGTCGATCGCGAACCTTCGTGCAGTGCTTCGAAAAACTCATCGGGCAATTGCAGATGACTTTTCATCCAGCGCTCGCACGCGGCATGGGCCAGGTTCAGGTGCAGCCAGAGAAACTCTTCGCTGTCACCGTCGTCCTGCAAACAGCGCAAAGCCGTCGCCGAATCGATCTCGCGCCCGCGCTCCCCGGGCAGGAAGCGAAAGCCGTAGAGCAAGCCAAACAGGTCCGGGGCGCGATGGCTGATATCGAGGCTGTGGTTCATGGCGGCTCGCTGCGAGGAGGGTGTCTGGTGGGGGATTTTCAGGTTCACCTGAGCGGCATCATCGCAAGCCAACATGACCATTTTGTGACAGTAAAGTAACTGCAAATCAATGCGTTACCGACTGTCGGACGATTCTCAAGAAGCCCTCTGGCGCGCCGATCTCAGGTGAGTCAGGTTGCGCGCCATCGGCCCTTGGCCATGGTACGTCGACAGGGAAGTCCGGCCATTTTTCACGTCCGCTCGGGCGTGCCTCATCCCTGCTTCGAGTACCCTGCAATGCTGCAAAAATCCCTGAGAACGCAAATTCTCGCCCTGCTGAGCGGCAGTCTGCTGGCGATATTGTTGATCGCGCTGGCCTGCTTTCATTTCCTCTCCAACGGCGTGCAAAGCTATAGCCAGTTGATCGCCGGCCCGTTGCACACTTCGCAATTGATCGATGAAGCCAACCTGCAATTCAAAGTGCAGGTGCAGGAATGGAAAAACGTTCTGCTGCGCGGCAAGCAACCGGCGGATCTGGCGAAATACTGGAGCCAGTTCGAAGAGCGTCAGCGCGACGTGCAGAATATTCTCGGCGAACTGGCCGGCCAGAAAGGCATCGAGGCCAATCTCAAATCCCGCATCGAACGCTTGCGCGAAGAGCATCGCCAGTTGGGCGCGGCCTACCAGAAAGGCCGCGATGCCTACGTCACTGCCGGTGGTGATCCGAGTGCCGGCGACGCGGCGGTCAAAGGCGTCGATCGCGCCACCAGCGAGCAGATGAGCGCACTGGTCGCCGAGCTGCGCGAGCAGGGCACCGCGCAATCGGCGTTGATCAGCGCCAGCGCTGAGCGCACCGTGTGGCTGGGGCTGTTGGTGATGCTCGCGTCAGGCTTGTTGATCGGTCTGCTGAGCCTGTGGCTGGTCAGCCGCAACCTGATCGAGCCGATCCGCAACCTCATCGATTACGTCACCCGCTTGAGCCGTGGGCAGTTGGCTGAACGTGTTGTCAGCGAGCGTCGCGATGAACTGGGCAACCTCGCCGCCGCAGCGAACACTCTGCGCGATTTTCTCGCGGACACCTTCACTCGCTTGCAACGCAGCGCCGGTGATCTGGACAGCGCCAGCGGCGAGTTGAACGCCATTGCCACGACCATGGCCGGCGGCACCAGCGAGCAATTCAACCGCACGGATCAAGTGGCCACGGCGATGAATGAAATGTCCGCCACAGCCCAGGAAGTCGCCCGTCACGCCGCCGATGCCGCGCGTGCTGCGGATGATGCCGATCAGTCGGCGCAGCAGGGTGAAAAGGTCATGCAGACCACCATTCACTCGATCACGCAGATGCGCGGCGAAATCGCCAACACCGCCACGGTGATTCGTCGCCTGGAAACCGACAGCGGTCGTATCGGCAAGGTGCTGGAAGTGATTCGTGGCATCGCCGAACAGACCAACCTGCTGGCGCTCAACGCGGCCATCGAAGCGGCGCGGGCGGGTGAGGCCGGGCGTGGTTTTGCCGTCGTCGCCGATGAAGTGCGCAACCTCGCCCAGCGCACGGCGGAGTCGATCATCGAGATCAACCAGATCATTCAGAACGTGCAGACGGGCGCTGTCGATGCCGCGCAGGCTATCGAGAGCGGCCAGGCGCGCAGTGATGAAAGCGTCGAACAGGTGACCCAGGCCGGCGCGATGCTGGAGCGCATCACCTTGGCCGTGGAAGCGATTCGCGACATGAACCGGCAGATCGCCACGGCCGCTGAAGAGCAGACTTCAGTGGCCGAGGATATCTCGCGCAACCTGACTGAAATCACCGCGATTGCCAGCACCAACCTCGACAACGTGCAGCGCACCGAAAGTGCCAGTCAGAACCTGCATGGGTTGTCGGGGCAGTTGAATGAGGTGACGGCGCGGTTGAGTGCTTGATTTTGGGTGGCGGTTTGTCAGCCCCTCACCCTAACCCTCTCCCGGAGGGAGAGGGGACTGGCCGCAGGGAATGTGTGAATTGCACCGAACTTGCGATACCGAGTCGAACTCGGGTTTGAGCGGCCCGCAAATCGGCTCCCTCTCCTGGGGGAGAGGGCTGGGGTGAGGGGGATCGAGTTCACAGACCACACAAAGTTTGCGCCCCAATCCGCAGCCACAAAAAAGCCGCACGATCGTTAAATCGTGCGGCTCTTTAACAGCGGTCTATCAAGTGTCTTGCTTGTTGCTCAGCACTTTACCGGTGGTGGCATCAAAGTCCACGTCGAACTCTTTGCCGTCAGCAGTTTTAAGTTCAACTTCATACTCGTAACCATTGAAGTGGTTATCCAGATCGGTGTCGGTAATCGTTGCGCCCGGGTGCAGTTTCAGTGCTTCGGCGTTCATCGATTCCAGCGACTTGATCTTGCCGTCCTTGACCAGTTGCGGGATCTGGTCGATGCGAACATCAGCCTGAGCCAGGCCTGCGGTGAGGGTCAGGGCAGCGGCGGTAAACAGGGCAGTCAAAGTTTTCATCGGTTCATTCCTTGGCAGTGCGTTGAAGTGGTTGATCTGTGTAAGTGGGTTCAGATTAACCAGCGCAACTTAATTCACCCTTAAATCTCTGCTCCGCGATAAAACTGCTCTTTGCGGGAGCGAGCCTGCTCGCGAAGCAGACGACTCGATAACAAGTCAGAAACCGTTCTTCTTCAGAACCTCATCAACACTGCCAACAGCCGGACGCTTGTAAAACTTCAACAGTTCACTGGCGCGGTTGGTAAAGATGCCGTCGACACCCGCTGCCATGACTTTCTCGTAGTCCACCGCCTCGTCGACCGTATAAACATGCACCAGCATGCCTTGGTCGTGGGTGTACTTATTCATCCACGGTTGCACCAGGTCGGAGTAACTCTGATCACCACCCTGAGTCAGCTTCGCCGAAGGGCCGGTGCCGATCGCGCCCTGGGCCTTGGCGTAGTCGACCCATTGCTTGAATTCCGCTTCTGACTTGGGTTCCTGCTTGCCGTAGAAAACGTTTTTGTCTTTCTCGCCGGACGCGGCAAACGTCACGGCGGATTTCGGCTCGATGCTGCCTTCGCCGACCCACAACAGCAGAATCTTCGGCACTTGCGGCATTTCCTTTTCCAGCAATTGCAGGCTGTTTTTATCGAAGGTCTGCAGGATCACCTTGCCTTTGCCCTGACCGACGCCGAGCGCACTTTTCGCCAGTTTCGAACCGGCCGGACTGAGCCAGCCGCGATCCTGCAGTTTTTCCTTGAGGTCATGTTCGATGCCGGGAAACAGCTGCGGCTCTTTGGTTTCAATGTACAGGCCCGGCTTGTGCTGGGGGTTGGCGCGGGCGATGTCGATGATTTCATCGAGGGTAAGAATCTTCAGCCCGGCGTAGGACGGGCGTGCGCGGTCAGGATATTTGCTGTTGAACCAGCTGCCGGCATCGAGGGTTTTCAGTTCGGCCATGGTGAACGCGGTGGCCGGGCTGTCCTTGCGCTCGGGGAATTTACTGGCGACGTCGGTGGTGCGTTGCAGGTTGTCGTCGTGCAGGGCGAAGAGCACGCCGTCCTTGCTGCGCTGCAAATCCATTTCCAGGTAATCGGCGCCGAGGTCGCGGGCCAGTTTGTAGGCCGCAGCGGTGGATTCCGGGGCATCGAACGACGCGCCACGGTGGGCGATCACCGCTGGATGCGGAATGCCGTGGGCGGCAGCGATTGCCTTGGGCTCCGGGTGGCTGGCGGCATGCGCCTGACCGAGGCCGAACAACAGACTCAGCACCAGAGCGCTTCGGGTAAAAGTGGCAGGCATGGTCGAGTTCCTTTCGCAGGTTTTTTTCGAGACGTACCTTTTAACAATTGACGCGCCGCAGGGCTATCGCCAGACCGACATAAACCGAGCAAAACGGAAATTTCCTGCACTTTTGTGGCGCTGTTTGCAGTACGCTTGCCCTCGGCAGACGCTCCGGCAGAGGGCGCGCCGCTGCGTTGCCCTGCGTGTAAACCATCGATCATCTTTCGTGAGGTTTACCATGCGCATCACCTCTCAACTCATCTGCCAGGCCGCCGACGATCTCAAAGGCTTCGTTGGCCTCAACCGCAAGACCGGCCAGTACATCGTGCGCTTCAGCGAAGATTCGTTCGGCATGGACGTGGCCGACAACGGCATCATCCCGGTCAGTGAATTCGTCTGGGCGAAGGCGTCGGAAACCACCATGACCCTCAAGCGCGAGTTGATTCAGTTGCTGCTCGATCAACACATCGACGACCGCATCAACATCACCGAGCCGTTGCGGGTTTACATGAGCAAGGTCGAGGTGCCGGAGATTGTTGCGGTGCGGAGTCTGGTGCGCGGTTGAGGTTTTGCTGTGTGGTTGCGGGCCTCTTCGCGAGCAGGCTCGCTCCCACAGGGATTTTCTGAACGCCACAGATCCAATGTGGGAGCGAGCCTGCTCGCGAAGGCGGCGTTGGGGGCGCCGCCAACCTCACTGGCCGAGTGCATAACGCTCAATCCCGCAATCCGCAGGCTTCGATAAATGCGCGAACCAGCGGTGGCATTTTTCCTTTTAGGGCGGCGCGTTCCGGCTGGAACAGCGTGGCGACGAAAAACGGATGTTTTTTCAATTCGATAGCGCGCAGATCCCCCTCCGAATCACGGCCTACCGCTTGTAGCTGATCGCTCATCAAATGCTGTTCGAACTGCGGATTCACGCCGTAGCGGCAGCGATAGCCTTCTTCAATTTCAGACTTTTCGTACGCCTTGGCGATCAACGAGCCGGGCTGGAGGTGAATGACGTCGATGGCTTCAACCAGCGAGCAGCTCAGCGGCGTGAGCACAGCGCGTTCGGATTCTGGCGAGGTTTCCCCATGCTCGGCGTCGGCCCAGCCCAGCACATTGCGCGAATATTCCAGAACCGCGTGCTGAAAACCGCCGCAGGTACCGAGGAAAGGTCGCCCTTGCTCGCGGGCAAAGCGGATTGCTCTTAGCGCACCGTCTTCACTTTTATAAGGGCTGGCGGGTACACACCAGAATCCATCGAATTGAGTCAGCGCAGTGTCGGTGCCGATCTCTTCAGTGGCCAACCACTCGAACTGCACGGTGCGTTGCAGGTTTTCGGCGACCAGGCCGAGTGCAACCGGGATTGCTTGGTGGGCGGTGACTTGAGGGTCGTAGTCGCCAATCAGGGCGATGCGAATGGCGCGATTTTCCATGGGATTTCCCTACGCTTGCTGATGGATGGCAGTCACTATAGATCGCGTGATTGCCATCCCACTATCCCGAGTTTTACCTGGTGACTGAGACTACCGCCATCACCCCGACACCTGCTCATTGGCAAACATGCTCACCGCATCCACCGCCTCACTGGCGCCATCGCGAATCTGCAGAATCACCGTGCCGGCCTGATTGGCCAGTTCCACGCCTTCTGCGGCGCGGTCGCGGGTGCCTTGCATGCTCTTGATCGCCTGCCGTGTTTCGCTCTGGATCAGGCTGATCATGGTGGAGATCTCCGCAGTGGAACCGCTGGTGCGCGCCGCCAGTTGCCGTACTTCATCGGCCACCACGGCAAAGCCGCGGCCCTGTTCACCGGCGCGCGCGGCTTCGATGGCGGCGTTGAGGGCGAGCAGGTTGGTCTGATCGGCGATCGCGCGGATAGTGTTGACGATGGCGGTGATCTGCTCGGAGCGGTCGCCCAGTTGTGCGATCAGCGTTGAGGACTGGCTGATGTCCTCGGCGATTTCGCGCATTTCGCTGGCAGCCTGTTGAATCACCTGCGTACCTTGCTCGGCGACTTTTCGCGTCGCTACCGAGATGTGGTAAGCGGTGCTGGCACTGCGCGCGTCCTGCTCGTGTTGCTCGACACGGGCGGTAACGTCAGACGCGAACTTCACGACTTTGTACAAGCGCCCCGAAGCGTCGTAGACCGGGTTGTAGTTGGCCTCCAGCCAGACGATCTGACCGCGTTTATCCACGCGCTCGAACTGCCCGTGGAAGAACTCGCCCTGATTCAGGCGCCGCCAGAAATCCTGATAGGCGCCGCTGTTGACCAGCGCCGGGGTGCAGAACAGGCGGTGATGCTGGCCCTTGAGCTCTGCGAGGCTGTAACCCATGCGCGTGAGAAAATTCTGGTTGGCGGTAAGGATATTGCCGTCGAGATCGAACTCGATCACCGCCATCGCGCGATCGATCGCCTGCAGCTTGGCGCTGGCCTCGTTCTCCTGCTGCACCTTGGCGGTGACATCCATCGCGTACTTGACCACTTTGATCACCCGTCCCGATGCATCCTTGATCGGGTTGTAACTGGCCTCGAGCCAGATCGGCTGGCCTTTGCTGTCGACCCGTTCAAAGGTGCCGGACTGGAACTGACCGTTTTTCAGGCGCGACCACAGCTCAGTGTATTGGGCACTGCGACCGAACTCTGGTGTGCAGAAATGCCGGTGCGGCTGGCCGATCGCCTGGGCAGCCGTGTAACCCATGGTCTTGAGGAAATTGTCATTGGCACGCAACACCACGCCATCAAGATCGAACTCGATCACCGCCATCGAACGGTCGATCGCTTCGAGCATTGCAGCCTGGTCAAAAACGGTGTGTTGCAGTTCAGCGAGGGCGGCTTTCTGGCGATTGAAAAACATGCTTGCGATACTCGGGAAGTGGGGAAAATCAAAAGGATTCAGTCCCTATTCCTGCGCCGGCAGACCGAAATGCACAGACGGCATTCGGTGGTGACTGCTCAATGCCAGCGTTCCGTTACTGGCAGATGGCTACTTATACAAAACTTAATAAAGTTGTACAAGAAAGGAATTTTTCACAAGTTTGTATAACTTTTTACGAGATTAGTTGTACACGGCTCGACGAGCCGGTGATTCACCGCTGATACAGTGCCAGGAACATCTCCAGCGCCGACTCGGCAACTGCATTCTGCGCGTCTGGATCAAGGGCCGCGCGACCCAGCGAGATCTGCGGCCAGAACGCGAATGCCTTGAGCAAACCTTGTACTTGATGCGCGGCAAATTCTGGATCCACCGGCTTGAGCCGTCCGTCGGCTTGCGCCGCGCGTATCCAGACGGTCAGGCCTTCCTCGCGCTCGCCCATGCGCTCGATCATGTTCTGCGCACGTTCAGGGGAATGAATGGTTGCGGCAATCGCCACCCGGGCGAGGGTGAGAAAATTCTCGTCAGCCATCATCTGCACTTTTTCTCGCAGCATCAGGCGCAACTGCTCATGCAGCGGTTGCTCGCGGTCGTAGCTCACCGATGGCTCGGCAATGATCCGCGCCCACAACTGATTAAGGATCTCGGCGAACAGCTCTTCCTTGCTCGGGAAGTGGTTGTACACCGTCCGCTTCGACACGCCGGCCGTGGCGGCGATCTTGTCCATGCTGGTGATTTCGAACCCGTGGGCACGGAATTCGGCGATCGCCGCCTGGATGATGGCTTCGCGTTTGCGATCGGTGAGGCGTTGTGGAGCGGTCATGAGCGGACTTCGGTAGAGAAGAAAGGAAATTACACTCGGCAGTTTACTTGGCGTCGGCTTTGATGCAACCTAGAAACTACACCGCTTAGTGTAATGTTGCGTTAATCGTCGCACCTTACAAACCAGAGCGTTTGGCCTTTGCGTGCAGCTTGGCCATTTTCATTTCCCGTGGAATACCGTGCAGCACACGGTTTTTCGGAGTCGTTCAGTCATGGCCAATCCAGTCTCACTCCCGGATAAAACTCCCACGCCTGAAGCCTCGCGCCAGGATCAAGGGCTGTTTCGCAATCATGCGCCGGTTCAGCGCGAAGGCCTGCGCAAAATGCTGCGGATCATGTGGAACATGATTTTCCACAAACCGCGCGACACCCGTCCGAGCGCCGCCATTCCTGTACAGCCGCTGACCCGTGAAGATCTGCTCGCAGCGCCCAATCACAGCGTTTACCGCTTGGGACACTCGACGCTGTTGCTGAAGATGCGCGACAAATTCTGGATCACCGACCCGGTCTTCGCCGAGCGCGCCTCGCCGGTGCAATGGGCGGGTCCGAAACGCTTCCACCAACCACCGATCAGCATTGACGAGCTGCCACCGATCGAAGCGGTGATCCTCTCGCACAATCATTACGACCATCTCGACTATGAAGCGGTACTCAAACTCGCCGCCAAAACCACTTACTTCCTGACTCCGCTGGGCGTGGGCGACACCCTGATCAAATGGGGCGTCGACGCCAGCAAGGTGCGCCAGTACGACTGGTGGCAGGGCACCGAAATCGCCGGTATCCGCTTCATCGCCACCCCATCGCAGCACTTCTCCGGCCGTGGCCTGTTCGACGGCAACAGCACGCTGTGGGCGTCATGGGTGATGATCGACGCCGACACACGAATCTTCTTCAGCGGCGACAGCGGTTACTTCGACGGCTTCAAACGCATCGGCGAACAATACGGCCCGTTCGACCTGACCCTGATGGAAACCGGCGCCTACAACGTCGAATGGCCCCACGTGCACATGCAACCGGAAGAAACCCTGCAAGCCCACATCGACCTCAAGGGCCGCTGGCTCTTCCCGATCCACAACGGCACCTTCGACCTGGCCATGCACGCCTGGCACGAACCGTTCGACCGCATTCTTGCCCTCGCGTGGGAACGCAGTATTGCGATTACCACACCGCGAATGGGGGAGGCGTTCAACATTGCGCATCCACAACGGGGGAGTGCGTGGTGGATGGCGGTTGAAGAGGAGGGGGAGGCGCTTGCTCAGAATGCCTGACGCGTTCGCCTCAAGCGAATACCACTTCAATACGGCCCTCTTTCCGTGATCGGGGGGCCGATTTGACTACAATTTGCACATCTCGTCCGAGACGTGAAAGGCATTCCATCATTTTGGCCTCACTGATTCCGCGAAATTTGCCACGCAACATTTCGGAAAGCTTGGGTTGTGAGAGTCCCAAGATTTCTGACGCCTGAATCTGAGTGAGATGACGCGCCTTAATGATTGCGCCAATTTTCGCTGCGAGCTGCGACTTCACCTGCATTTCACTTGCATTGGGTAAGTCCAGATCGTGATAGACGTTTCCGCTACCTACTTCAATCTTCATGGTTTTCTGATCCTTTCGCATGTTCCTGGGCGGCTCGAAGTCTGTTTCTGATCAGATCAATGTCCGACTGGGCGGTTTTAATCCCGCTTTTCGACTTTTTCTGAAAGCAGTGCAAAACGTAAATTGCACTGCCAAAACGAACCGTATAAATGGCGCGGTAGGTGTCAGTGTCGAAGTCTTCTATCAACTCCAGGACACCTGCGCCTCCGAACCCTTTCAATGGCTTTGCATCTGAATACTTCAGGCCACATTGAGCCAGATCCAGTGCGTGACCAAAAACGTCTTGGACCTCTGTGGGCATCTGCTTGACATCTTTTTTACTACTGCAGACCCACATAAGCGGCTTCCTTGCACTCATGCGAAATATACCTATTTTGGAATAATTATCAAATTGCCATTTCAGTCAGCCATCGCAAACTCCCCACGCCCCACCGATTCCCCCGCCATAGCCTGCGCCCTGACACTGCGCCCCGGTGCAAACCCGGGGAAGAACACCAACCCCTGCGCTTCAAACCGATAAGCCAGTGCCAGTCTCGCGGCGTCCGCCACGTCCTGCTGCGCTTCGAACCGCTGGATATCTACCACCGCCACTTCGGCCTCGCGCGACAGTTGTTCAACGCTCCAGCCCAGCATGGCGCGGGCCTGGACGCAGTGGGTCGGGGTGAACTGGAAAAGGGCAATGCGTTCGAGGACGTGGTTCATCGCAAGAGAGGCCATGGTGTGCTCCGGGCTCAAAAGTGCTGATTGAAAATGTACTGTGTTTTTGTACAGTTGTTTTCGGCCGGGATCAAACGCATTTTTCGAATTTGCCTAGTTCGTCGGCTCCAACCAGACGGACGGTGCCTGTCCCAGCACACGCCGAAACATCGTCGAAAACGCCGCCGGGCTCTCATAGCCGAAGTCCAGGGCAATCCGCGTCACCGCTTCCCCCGTCGCCAACCGTGCCAACGCCCGCACGACGCACGCCTGCTGGCGCCACTGACGAAAGCTGAGCCCGGTCTGCTGCCGAAACAATCTGTTAAAGGTTCGCAAGCTTATGTGTAACTGATCGGCCCAATCCTGCGGCGATTGGTGGGCATTGGGCATGTTCAGAAAGGTCTGACACAGACTGAGGAGTTTTCCTTCGGCGGGCATGGGAATGTGTAGGGCAAGGGGCGCGCTGCGTGCCAGTTCATGCAACAGCAAGTTGATCAGCACACCGTCGCGTCCGGCCTGGTCGTACATCAGTGGCACGTCCACCGCTTCCATCAGCAAATGCCGCAGCAGCGGCGACACATTGAGCACTTGGCAGTCCGGCCCCAGATCCACGTTGCCCGGTTCGACATACACACTGCGCGTGCTCACCCCGAGCATCAACACCTCATGGGCCACGCCCGGTGGAATCCACACCGCGCGCTGCGGCGGCACCACCCAGTTACCGTTCCGGGTGCTGACTTGCATCACGCCTGTTGCGCCGTAGAGCAATTGCCCACGGCGATGCGTATGAAACGGTAGTAGGTAGCCGTGGGAATAATCGGTACCGATGGCCACGACCGTGCGAGGCGTGTCATCGAGCTGATTGATCGAAATATTGCGCATCAGGCGTGTTCCAGCGATTGGCGTAAACGCGAACATTATTGGCCCAACTACTGAAGCCGGCCAATGCCTGACGCACTAATGTCACGGCTCCCAGTTCTGGACGCTCACCATGTTCTACCTCCTGCTTGCACTGTTCGGCTGCCTCACCGGCATCAGCGCCGTGCTCTTCGGTTTCGGCGGCGGGTTCGTCATCGTGCCTCTGCTCTATCGCATGCTCACCGCCAGCCACGCAGCTGACGACCCCATCGCGCAATCGGCCATGCACATCGCCGTGGCCACCTCGACCTGCGTGATGATCGTCAACGCCCTGATCGCCACACGCAAACACCAACGCGCGGGCAATCTGCTCAGGGAATATCTTTGGCCATTGGGCGGGTTTATCGGCGTGGGCGCGATCGTCGGCGCCATCGCTGCGATGTGGGTCAACGGCCAAGTCATCCGCTACGCCTTCATCGCCTATATAGGCGTGACCATCGTCGATTGCCTGCTGCGCCAAGGATTTCTCACACAGTCCCAAACCACTTTCCCACGGCGACTGACCATGACGGAAACATCCGCCGGCGGTGTAGGCATCGGCGCCGTCGCAACCTTCCTCGGCGTAGGAGGAAGCGTCATGACCGTGCCGCTGCTGCGCCGTTGCGGGTTGAGCATGTCGCAAGCCACATCGCTGGCCAATCCGCTCAGCGTGCCGGTAGCGTTGGCCGGCACACTGACGTACATGGCGCTGGCCGGTTTCACCGGGGCTGATCTGGGCGTTTGGTATATCGGGTATGTCGATGTGCTGGCGTTTGCGCTGCTGACGGTTGGCTCGTTGCTGGGGATCAGATTGGCAGCGCGGTGGATTGGGCGGATACCGGATAGAATGCATGCCCAAATCTATGTTGGCTTACTTATGCTAGTGATGCTGGGTATGTGGACGAGATGAGCTAATGCGGTTAACCGGGTTAATCTTGCTGAGGTCAAACAGAACACACGGGGAACGTCATGTCGATCAGTGAAAGTGACTGGAAGAAATTCAAGCAACTGCGCAAAATCGCGCTCGACCGTTTTTGCCAAGGTGTGCTCGCCGATACCAAGACAATCACACAGCACGGTGCGCTGTCAGCCCATGCCCGCTACGGCATGATCTACGGTTTGATCAATGATCGAAACCGCGACATGGCTCGCATGTTCGATGGTCTGGCTCGTTCCTCCGCGCTTTGGAAACTGACGCTCATGGTCTCGCATGATTTATTGACCCATGCGGAGTTGTCGATTCTGAGCGAGGAAGTGCAGAAGCTGACTTCTGATATTGAACGTCGGGCTTACGAAATTGAGTGGGTCGAAGAGATCGTTCGAGATGACTGACCCAATGTCACCCGCGCTTCCAAGAGAACCTGAATGTTGATCTTCAATTGCACCGAAGCCGCCAGCAAGTTCTTCAGCCGTGTTCATAAAGGCAAAACGATCACGCCGGTGGACACCAAACCGCCGTCATCAGTTATTGAGGATGATGAGCTGAACGGCGCGGACGAACAGTGGTTGGTTCATGCGATCACTGTGCAGCGCAAACATGTGTTGTTGGTCCTGCACATCAAAACCCGCTATTGCGTGATCCTGGCTGACGCGAAAAAAGCCGACGATCACGAGTTCGTTTTGCGCTTCACCGAGCGTTGGGTGAATGGCCTGATGATCAATGCCCAAAACCATGGCCTCGGACAATGGCTAGACCCCGAGGTGATGTTGGAGCGGATGCAACAGACTTGTGAGCACCAGCGATTCTATCGGCGCGGCCATCGCAGCGCGCAAAAACACATTGATGAAATTGCCTGGTGTTTTCGAGACAAGGTCGCTGGAACGGGTTGCTTACCACCCAATGAAGTCACGGCGATGGTTTTCGACGAACAAATGAACGACACGCCAAGAAACAGCAAGGGAGCCAAGTCCTACTACTTCCCGGACGAGGAAATGACGCTTCACTGGCTGCGCCATTATTGCTTCCTCGATGATGTCCAGCTGCACGCTGCGAAAGAGCGTCGGCATCAAGTCGCGCGGGAGATCGCGGAGATGGAGCGCAAGGCTTTTAGGGAAGAGTATGAGAGGCAGAATTCTAGGAACTGAGTTTGGCCCGTCACCATCTGCGACGCTTTTTTACGGGCAACGGCCCGCTCATTCAAGGATGAAACGATGCATCTTGGACTGTTGCGCATCAACTTGGCTTTAGCACTTATAGCTTTATGTCTCTCACCGCGCGCCTGGGCCGAAGACAGTAGGCAAGTCTTCACCGGCACCTTGGGTAAAGCCGCGATTGTTGTTGAACTCGACGCGCGCTACAACGAAGGCCGTTATTTTTACCGAAAATACCGAACCGACCTTGCGCTGGAAACTAGTAAAGACGGCGACGCGTTGGTGATGCTGGAAGGCGCTGCAATGGACGGTGACTCGCGCCCGACCTTGCGCTTGCTGCCCACACTCAGCGGTTGGAGCGGCGAGTGGAAGGCCCCTTCCGGAAAAACGCTAAAAGTGGACTTACAACCCGCCAGGCTTCCTGATGTTCCTGCAGGTGCCGCGCCATATCTGGCGCAACTGCATGACACACAGCCCTACGAATACCTGCGGCTCGAGGGTTTGCTGTTGAAAAAAGGCAAGACCGAAACCTTCATGGGCTACACCCTGCAGTGGTGGAGCGAGCCGAAGTCGGGGGCTTCGCTGTTTGAAGTGGTATCGGGTTACGCCCCGGCAGCGCAGGAACGCATCAATCAATATTTGAGGGCGCGGTTATGGAGCGAAGTGTCGCAGTATTACGGTTGTTCGGGGAGTTACACGCAATCCGCGCAGCCGCTGTGGATGTCGTCTTCAGTCATGAGCGTGCGAGTGTCCACCGAGTATTATTGCGGCGGTGCGTATCCTGATCAAAATAATGAATCGCTGAACTTCGATACGCGGACTGGGCAACTGTTGAGCCTTGAAGATGTGCTGTGGGTGGGCCAGGGTGAGCCGCTGCATCGTGAAGAATCACCTGACGCATCTTCGGAGGAAAACTCCAATTACCGCGCCAAAGAACTCGCCCCTTGGCTCGTCGAACAATTGTCGAAGCGTTACCCTACCGAAATGACCGTTGTCGCTGAGGGCGAAAATGATTGCGGCTATGACGAGCCAGAACCCTGGCAATTTCCTACATGGCAGTTTGGAGAAAAAGGCGTCACCTTTTTTCCGTCCTATCCGCATGTCATGGCAGTTTGCGGATACGTCGAATGGGGCGTTCTACCCTATGGTCTGCTCAAGCAGCATCCGGGTGCCGTGAAACTGCAACTGCCCGAAAGCTAACTCTCATTCCAACCCCGGCGCTTCACGAATAATGAAGTGATCCAGGTTCTCGATATTGGCATTGAAGACCTCGAAAGGTTTTTCGGGGTTCTTCTTGCCGGGCACCTGCTTCAGCTCCGGCGTCACCCCATAGAAGAAACAGAACAACGCCTTGTCGCTATCCACCGCGTGCTTGATCTCCTCCAGAAACGCCTTGCGCTTGCGGTAGTTGTCGATGAGCTTTTTGTTCAGATAAACGCTGACCGGATACGGCTTCTTCTTACTGTCCTCGGGCTTCTTGAACCAGACCTTGTCCTCGAAATCGATACGAAAACTGGCACTGTGGAAGTCCTCGATCTTCTTGATCCGCCCCCAGTAAATCAGCCCCTTGTTGTCCGTCAGATACTCGATCTTCTTGAAGAACGAACTGTACGGCGCCGTATGCTCGCCAATCTTCAACGGCATGCGCTTGAGCAAATCCTTGTCGGCGAAGTTGGAAACAAAACACTCCACCGGATGCGCAAACACACTGGTCTTGTCCGGCGCCGACTCACGACCCACCGACTCTTTACCACTCTCCGCCATCACCCGCGCCGGATCATCCCGCAACACATCCGCCGCCCCCGCTGGCGTGACAGGCTTGCGTACATACTCACGCCGGGTCAGCAATAACTCCGATGGGAAATGCTCCTCACGCCCGTCATCCACCTCGCCATCCGCCGTCTCAACGCCAGACGCCGACGCCTTCAAACTCGCATACGGACAACCCGGCACATGCTGCGTAGTCGGCAGATTTTTGAAGTGCGGCGTGCGCACGTAATTCACATTCTTGGCGTTGAACGTGCCAAGCTCATTGGAACCCTCGACCGCCGAACGACAGTCATCGTTGGGGCACTGGAAGTGTTCCTTCGCCGAGTCAAATGCCACCGTCTCATCGAAATTGAGATCGCGAACGTCATAGATCGACAACTTGTCGTCGAGGCTGAGGCAGTAGGCGAGATCGAATTTCATGGTGGGGCTCGGATCCTTGAGTGAGGGAGGGGTATTAATAGCGGGAGGCGGCGCGGGTTGCACTGATTGTTTTCAGGGTGATGCGGGATTTGTGGGAGCCAGCCTGCTGGTGATTCTTCGCATCAATACAATATCGAATCCAGGTGCCCACTCGGCAGCAACAACTCTCCCTAGTCACAGAGTTTATTCCTCTGGAATCAGCCTTTTCACCCTTTCATAAAGCGAAGCTGTAAACGCCACGCGATCATTCGAATGGTGGCAACGACGATGGCAATTCGGACAAAGTGCTACAGCGTTCGAGACTTGATCCGAACCCTTATCTGCAAGTGGTTTGACATGGTGGACTTCAAGAAACGGCAGATCATGCATCTGAAACGGAGCCGGGTCGCCACAGCCTTCGCAATGCCCCTCAGCTTCATTTCGAACCCAGGCTCTAACCTCGGGATCGCGAACGTAAACCGTGCGAGTACTTGACGCTTTCTTTGGTTTCTTTATGCCTCTCGGCGGCTCTTTTATGTGCTTCTTCTGAATTGCAGCAGCGCGACGCTCTAGTGTTTCTTCCTCGGCTGTCGGAATAGCAGGGTCGCCCGGCTGGAAGCCGCGATTTGTGAGAGCTATTCGTATTAACTGCTCAACGTTCGAACCAACGTTTTTCGCCGGTTTGTAACCCTTAATGGGTTTCCGATCCATCGTCATCAAGACTTTGGAAATGTTCTGCATTCGGAATTCGACAGAGCCTTTTGTACGAGTCGACAAGGCTGATGCGCGTAGTTCACGATTCTCATGTGCCTTGTTGAATTTGTGACCCGCGAGTTCTAAATCAAGCATTCTGAGATAGGTGTCAACCGCTGCCTCAATCTCAGCAACAGTCCAGTCAGTGTCTTTTTTCTTGTCGCTCATAAAATCGCCGAGGGGTTGAAAACCCTCGGACGATACTGAGTGGCCATCACGGCTGTCTAGGAAAATTCCTACAGAAAATAGCGACGGATCTCTCGAGATCCGACAACCACATCGCTAACCCATCGAATGCTTCGAAGACTGAAACACCTGCGTGACCCTTCGCCACCAGGAGTTCTCTACCGAAGCCCGACGTGGATTTTGATCATTTAACAGATAAGGCATATCCCGAAGCCGAATCCAGCCCTCATCCTGCCAATGCAGCAAACTCAAAGACATTTCCGGCCAATCCAACAAACTCAACATTGGCCGATGTGAATCCCCCGAATCCTGCGCATCGCGCAATGTCGGCACTACCTCATTAGTCAACCACTCACGCAGCAACCGATTTCCCGGTACGTAGTGATAGATTAATAGTGCATACACCCCCGATTCACTGAGCATCAGATGCTGTTCTGGTTCTCGAAAGTACTCGATCCGCATGACGCGGCGTTGATCGCTATCTAGCTTGTGGACCACCCGATCATTCAGGTGGAAGCCCATCAAACGGCCAACATCCCGGGCGGAGAACCATGGCTGATTTTCGAGTAGAAGGGCATGTAGAAAAAGGTTGTGGCGAGAGAAAACAGTTACCGAGCATGGATCAGACATATCTATGACCTCTACGTTTTAGATTTTGGGAGGGCCTGACCCCAACGTAGAGCGGACTTAAGAAATCCCAACGAGCAGAGCAGTTGTCACCGACGAATTACGCGTCTGTGTCACTGACGAAGCTTTCTACGTTGGGCGTTTCTTAGGCACCTGCCACAGAGCTTAGTAGCGCTCGCAGCAGGCTTCAATGGGAAGCGACTGTAAGTGCTGTAGGAGATTGAGCGCTGTGACGTAGGCGTAAAGAGGCTCACCGATTGCCCATAAAAAAGCCCCGATCAGATCGGGGCTTTTTGCTTTCTCGACTTGTCGACTCAGGCAGCAATCGTCAAATCATGCCAAGCGAGACTACTAGTCCCAGCTCAGAGCACCACCAGTTTGGTATTCGATCACGCGCGTCTCAAAGAAATTCTTCTCTTTCTTCAAGTCCATAATCTCGCTCATCCAAGGGAACGGGTTAGTCGTCCCTGGATACTCTTCTTTCAAACCAATCTGAGACAAACGACGGTTAGCGATGAACTTCAGGTAGTCCTCCATCATCGCCGCGTTCATGCCCAGTACGCCGCGAGGCATGGTGTCACGGGCGTATTCAATCTCCAGCTGCGTACCCTGCAGAATCATCTGGGTCGCTTCTTCTTTCATCTCAGCATCCCACAGGTGTGGGTTTTCGATTTTGATCTGGTTGATCACGTCGATGCCGAAGTTCAGGTGCATGGATTCGTCGCGCAGGATGTATTGGAACTGCTCGGCGACGCCGGTCATTTTGTTGCGGCGGCCCATGGAGAGGATTTGGGTGAAGCCGCAGTAGAAGAAGATGCCTTCCAGCACGCAGTAGTAGGCGATCAGGTTGCGCAGCAACTCTTTGTCGGTTTCCGGGGTGCCGGTTTCGAACTTCGGATCGGAGATCGAGCGGGTGTACTTCAGGCCCCAGGCTGCTTTCTTCGCGACCGATGGGATCTCGTGGTACATGTTGAAGATTTCGCCTTCATCCATGGCCAGCGATTCGATGCAGTACTGGTAGGCGTGGGTGTGGATCGCCTCTTCGAACGCCTGGCGCAGGATGTACTGGCGGCATTCCGGGTTGGTGATCAAACGGTACACGGCCAGGACCAGGTTGTTGGCCACCAGGGAGTCGGCGGTGGAGAAGAAGCCGAGGTTGCGCATGACGATGCGGCGCTCGTCGTCGGTCAGGCCTTCCGGGTTTTTCCAGAGGGCGATGTCGGCGGTCATGTTGACTTCTTGCGGCATCCAGTGGTTTGCGCAACCGTCCAGATACTTCTGCCAGGCCCAGTCGTACTTGAATGGCACGAGTTGGTTGAGGTCGGCGCGGCAGTTGATCATGCGCTTTTCGTCAACGGCGACACGGGCGGAGGCGCCTTCGAGTTCGGCGAGGCCTTCGGCGACGTCGAGGGAGTTCAGTGCAGCCTTGGCGCGGGCCACGGCGGCCGAGTCGTCGGCGGTGACGGCGCGGGCTTCCAGCGCGGCGGCGCCGCCAGCGTTGTCGAGGCGGTCCATGTTGGCTTCGCTTGCGTGGCCGGCGTTGGCGCCTTTCACGGTTGCGACTTCACTGTCTTCTTTATCGAATTCGTCCCAGCTCAGCATGACGTGTCGTCTCCTGCGTGAGGGCTTGTGCCCGTGTGAAACCTGATGGGTTGGTTTTTCACACGGCCAAAGCCGCGTTGGATGTCGTTTTTTGCAGCGCTGCACGCAGGCAAATAAACAGAAATTTTGACGGGTTCCGAGAGCCTCTGATGGGCGCAATCAGCGTCGGGCACTGTTGCGGGGCTTCAGAATGGCTTTTGCTCCCTGTAAGGGAATATTGCTGACCCGTATAGGGCGGCATTATAGGGAAATTTTTACCGGCGTGGTGCGGCGAATCGGCTCATGTGAGGCCGAGGAGGGGGTGGATTTCGGTCCGACCGAGGGATTACAGGGCTTTGCGCGGAGTCGACCCCGGCAGATTTTTTTTCGTTAATTTTTTGGCAGGTGTTTTTTTGTTTAAAAAATAGCCAGAAAAGTGGGTTTTTCACTATATCTAGTGTTTTGCAAGCGTTTTTCACGGCTCCAGACACAACTGAGCCCGACCGAAGCCGGGCTGGAATCGACCCTCAATGTAGCGCTGAGCGATCCGATTCGGTGCAGTCTGATTCAGTTCGTGCAGCCATTGCCCATGATGCTGTAGCGCAGGATGTGGCGTTGGCCTTTGGAGTCGTCGTATTCCATTTTTGCCGGTACTACTTCGCAGACATTTGGAATTTCGCTCATCGATACAACTTTGGCGATGTCCAGGTGTGTGGAGTATGTGTATTCCTCGATGACCGGTTGTTGCTGTGCGACATCAGTCGGGACCTCGTCTGCCATGGCGGTTGCGCACAGACTGCTGAGGGCCAGAACCAATAAAGCTTTCATTTCTAATTCACCTTTTTGAGGTCGAGTGGGGTCACGCAACCTTTTTAGGGTTGCGTGTGGAGCTTGAGTATTTGATGCGTTACTTGGAGAGCTGGATTAACGGCCTTCGTGGGGGCTGTAACGTTGTTAATCGCGGTTGCCTTGTTGGCGAGGTGAATTTTAGGGCGGTGGGGCCGGGGTAAACAGAGCGGGTTTTGATAAACACTTTTGGCATATTTGGTAACAATCCCTCGCGCGGCCCCTGTAGGAGTTGTCGAGTGCAACGAGGCTGCGATCTTTTGATCTTGCTTTGAAGATCAAAAGATCGCAGCCTGCGGCAGCTCCTACAACCATCGTCGAATGGTTCTATGGGCCCCACCCGGCTACAACGGGGTCATACAAAAACAACTATTACACCGAGGTAGGAAAGATGAGTGCGGCTTCTCTGTATCCCGTTCGTCCCGAGGTTCTGGCAAACACGCTGACTGACGAGGCGACCTACAAAGCCATGTACCAGCAGTCGGTCGTCAACCCGGACGGCTTCTGGCGCGAGCAAGCCAAGCGTCTGGACTGGATCAAGCCTTTCACCACGGTGAAGCAGACGTCGTTCGACGATCACCATGTCGACATCAAGTGGTTTGCCGACGGCACCCTGAACGTTTCCTACAACTGCCTCGACCGCCATCTGGCCGAGCGCGGCGACCAAGTCGCAATCATCTGGGAAGGCGACGATCCTTCCGAAAGCCGCAACATCACCTACCGCGAACTGCACGAGCAAGTGTGCAAACTGGCCAACGCCCTGCGTGGTCAGGACGTGCACCGTGGCGACGTGGTGACCATTTACATGCCGATGATTCCCGAAGCCGTGGTCGCCATGCTGGCCTGCACCCGGATCGGCGCGATTCACTCGGTGGTGTTCGGCGGTTTCTCGCCGGAAGCCCTGGCCGGTCGCATCATCGATTGCCGTTCGAAAGTGGTGATCACCGCTGACGAAGGCATCCGTGCCGGCAAGAAGATTTCCCTCAAGGCCAACGTCGACGACGCCCTGACCAACCCGGAAACCAGCAGCATCCAGAAAGTCATCGTCTGCAAGCGCACCGGTGGCGACATCAAGTGGAACCAGCATCGCGACATCTGGTACGAAGACCTGATGAAGGTCGCGGGCACCGTTTGCGCGCCGAAAGAGATGGGCGCCGAAGAAGCGTTGTTCATCCTTTATACCTCCGGCTCCACCGGCAAGCCGAAGGGCGTGCAGCACACCACCGGCGGTTATCTGCTGTACGCAGCGATGACCCACGAACGCGTGTTCGATTACCGTCCGGGCGAAATCTACTGGTGCACCGCCGACGTCGGCTGGGTCACCGGCCACAGTTACATCGTCTACGGCCCGCTGGCCAACGGCGCGACCACTCTGTTGTTCGAAGGCGTACCGAATTATCCGGACATCACCCGGGTGGCGAAGATCATCGACAAGCACAAGGTCAACATCCTCTACACCGCACCGACCGCAATCCGCGCGATGATGGCCTCGGGTCAGGCCGCCGTGGAAGGCGCCGATGGCAGCAGCCTGCGCCTGCTCGGTTCGGTCGGTGAGCCGATCAACCCGGAAGCCTGGGACTGGTACTACAAGAATGTCGGCAAGTCGCGTTGCCCGATCGTCGATACCTGGTGGCAGACCGAAACCGGCGGCAACATGATGAGCCCGCTGCCGGGCGCCCACGCGCTGAAGCCGGGTTCGGCGGCGCGTCCGTTCTTCGGTGTGGTGCCGGCGCTGGTCGACAACCTCGGCAACATCATCGAGGGCGAGGCCGAAGGCAATCTGGTGATTCTCGATTCGTGGCCTGGCCAGGCGCGTACGCTGTACGGCGATCACGATCGTTTCGTCGATACCTACTTCAAGACCTTCCGTGGCATGTACTTCACCGGTGACGGCGCGCGTCGCGATGCCGACGGTTACTACTGGATCACCGGGCGCGTGGACGACGTGCTCAACGTGTCCGGCCACCGCATGGGCACCGCCGAGATCGAGAGCGCGATGGTCGCGCATCCGAAGGTGGCCGAAGCTGCGGTGGTGGGTGTGCCGCATGACATCAAGGGGCAGGGCATCTATGTCTATGTGACCTTGAAGAATGGCGAGGAGCCGACCGAGCAGTTGCGTCTGGAGCTGAAGAACTGGGTGCGCAAGGAGATCGGCCCGATTGCTTCGCCGGACGTGATCCAGTGGGCGCCGGGTCTGCCGAAAACCCGTTCGGGCAAGATCATGCGCCGCATCCTGCGCAAGATTGCCACGGCGGAATACGATGGCTTGGGCGACATCTCGACCCTGGCGGATCCGGGTGTGGTGCAGCATTTGATTGATACGCACAAGACCATGAATGTTGCTTAAGCGTTAGAAGCATAGGAGCCCTGCCCGGTTTTGCCGGATGGGGCTTTTTTGTGTCTGGTGGATTTGTGTCGATCGGGCTGGCCTCATCGCGAGCAGGCTCGCTCCCACAAGGAAACGGGCGCATTTCAAATGTGGGAGCGAGCCTGCTCGCGAAGGCGATCTGTCAGACACCGCAGTAGTCAGCTGTAGGAAACCGCAACACCCCAACCAATAATTATCGATCTGCACCGTCAGACCTTTCCCGCTGTTACCCGCCACAACCCAATGTGTAACCGCCCGCGCCAAACCGGGGCGAAGGGAAACGCGGTGCGCCGTTTTAGAGCCTCCAAAGCCCCGCGGAAAAATAAGACATAACGCTGCGCTTGCCGGATTAGAAGGGTTTGCGAATAATGGGCCCGCAACTTGCAATATGTATCGGTTCACTGTCTTTCGCTCTTGCATGAAATTGCAGGGCTGTCAATGAGCTCAAACCGCTTTCTCGGTGCATCTGTAATTAGTTGTCGCATTGAAGAAATATCGGCTTCGGGCCTGTCGTTAGAATGCCGATCACTCGCTCATCGTGGCTGACGTTGAAATCGCCTGCGGTTTCAACGGGAAATTTCCGCCGATGCGCAACCGATTTCCGATTCACCCATTCGCATATTGGGCTGTCGCTCACTCTGCCGTTTTTGCCCTTTACCGATGGAGTCCCAAGATGAAGAAACTTGTGCTGCTTGGCGCCCTGGCACTGTCCGTGCTGTCGCTGAATGCCGTCGCTGACGAAAAACCTGTGAAGATCGGCATCGAAGCGGCTTACCCTCCATTCGCTTCGAAAGCACCGGACGGCAGCATCGTCGGTTTCGACTACGACATCGGCAACGCGCTGTGCGAAGAGATGAAGGTCAAGTGTGTGTGGGTCGAGCAAGAGTTCGACGGTCTGATCCCGGCTCTCAAAGTGCGCAAGATCGACGCCATCCTGTCGTCGATGTCGATCACCGAAGATCGCAAGAAGTCGGTCGACTTCACCAACAAGTACTACAACACTCCGGCGCGTCTGGTCATGAAGGCCGGCACTCAGGTCAGCGAAGGTCTGGCTGAGCTGAAAGGCAAGAACATCGGCGTACAGCGTGGCTCGATCCACGAGCGTTTCGCCCGCGAAGTTCTCGCTCCACTGGGCGCCGAGATCAAGCCGTACGGCTCGCAGAACGAAATCTACCTCGACGTGGCTGCCGGTCGCCTCGACGGTACCGTGGCTGACGCCACCCTGCTGGACGATGGTTTCCTGAAAACCGACGCCGGCAAAGGCTTCGCATTCGTTGGCCCGGCCTTCACCGACGTCAAATACTTCGGCGACGGCGTAGGTATCGCAGTGCGCAAGGGCGACGCCCTGAAAGACAAGATCAACACTGCCATCGCGGCCATCCGCGAAAACGGCAAATACAAAGCAATCCAGGACAAGTACTTCGCCTTCGACATCTACGGCAAGTAAGACGTCTCTGCGACAAGTCCGAAATGGCGCAAGCAACAGAATCTCTGCGGTTTGCGCCATTTTTTCATCCCAACTTTCGAGGACCTGAATCATGTTGAAAGGCTACGGGGCTGTCATCCTCGATGGCGCATGGCTGACGCTTCAGCTCGCCTTGTCGTCCATGGCTCTGGCCATCGTTCTCGGGCTGATCGGTGTCGCGTTGCGCCTGTCGCCGGTGCGCTGGCTGGCGTGGCTGGGCGACCTGTATTCGACGGTGATCCGCGGCATTCCCGATCTGGTGCTGATCCTGCTGATCTTCTACGGCGGTCAGGACTTGCTCAACCGCGTCGCGCCGATGCTCGGCTATGACGACTACATCGACCTGAACCCGCTGGCCGCCGGTATCGGCACCCTCGGTTTCATCTTCGGTGCGTACCTCTCGGAGACCTTCCGCGGTGCGTTCATGGCGATCCCCAAGGGCCAGGCCGAAGCGGGCATGGCGTACGGCATGAGCAGTTTTCAGGTGTTCTTCCGGGTGATGGTGCCGCAGATGATTCGTCTGGCGATTCCCGGCTTCACCAACAACTGGCTGGTACTGACCAAGGCCACCGCGCTGATTTCCGTGGTCGGTCTGCAAGACATGATGTTCAAGGCCAAGCAGGCGGCAGATGCCACGCGCGAGCCTTTCACCTTCTTCCTCGCAGTGGCGGCGATGTACCTGGTGATCACCAGTGTTTCGTTGCTGGCATTGCGTCACCTTGAGAAGCGCTACTCGGTAGGCGTAAGGGCGGCTGATCTATGATCTTCGACTACAACGTCATCTGGGAGGCACTGCCGCTGTACTTCAGCGGCCTGCTGACCACCCTCAAACTGCTCGCGCTGTCGCTGTTCTTCGGCTTGCTCGCGGCGTTGCCGCTGGGGCTGATGCGCGTCTCGAAAAACCCGTTCGTCAACGGCGCCGCGTGGCTGTACACCTACGTGATTCGTGGCACGCCGATGCTGGTGCAGCTGTTCCTGATCTACTACGGTCTGGCCCAGTTTGAAGCGGTACGCGAAAGCTTCCTGTGGCCGTGGCTGTCCAGCGCAACGTTCTGCGCCTGCCTGGCTTTTGCCGTGAACACCAGCGCCTACACCGCAGAAATCATTGCCGGCAGCCTCAAGGCCACGCCGAACGGTGAGATCGAAGCGGCCAAGGCCATGGGCATGTCGCGCTTCAAACTGTACAAGCGCATCCTGCTGCCGTCGGCCCTGCGCCGGGCGCTGCCGCAGTACAGCAACGAAGTGATCATGATGCTGCAGACCACCAGTCTGGCGTCGATCGTGACCCTGATCGACATCACTGGCGCGGCACGTACCGTCAACGCGCAGTTCTACCTGCCGTTCGAGGCGTACATCACCGCCGGCGTGTTCTACCTGTGCCTGACCTTCATTCTGGTCAAGCTGTTCAAACTGGCCGAGCGTCGCTGGTTGAGCTACCTCGCGCCACGGAAGCACTGATATGCAACGCATCGACCACGTATTGCCGTGGAGCCACCTAGGCAGCGAGCGCAAGGTTTCGGTTTTCCGTTTCGGCAGCGGCGAGCGCAAGGCCTACATCCAGGCCAGCCTGCACGCCGATGAACTGCCGGGCATGCGCACCGCCTGGGAGCTGAAAAAGCGCCTCGGCGAACTCGAAGCACAAGGCTTGCTCAACGGCGTGATCGAGCTGGTGCCAGTGGCCAATCCGCTGGGTCTCGGGCAATTGCTGCAAGGCAATTTCCAGGGCCGTTTCGAGGCGGGCAGCGGCAAGAATTTCAACCGTGACTTCGTCGAGCTCAGCGCGCCGGTTGTGGCGGCACTGGGCGAAAAGCTCGGTGATGATCCGCATGCCAATGTGCGCCTGATCCGCCAGGCAATGGCCGACCACCTGGCCGGCCTGCCTGAAGCGAGCAGCCAGTTGCAGGGCATGCAGCGTGTCTTGCTCAGCCACGCCTGCACCGCTGACGTCGTGCTGGATCTGCACTGCGACGCCGAAGCCGCGCTGCACATGTACGCGCTGCCGCAGCACTGGCCGCAGTGGCGTTCGCTGTCGGCGCACCTGAACGTCAAGGTTGGTTTGCTCGCCGAAGATTCCGGCGGCAGCTCGTTCGACGAAGCCTGCTCGCTGCCGTGGCTGCGCCTGTCGCGGCAGTTTCCCGATGCGCAGATTCCGCTGGCGTGTCTGGCGACGACCATCGAGCTGGGCGGGCAGGCCGACACTGGCCGCGTCGAAGCCGAGGCTTATGCCGAAGGCATTCTGGCGTTCCTTGCCGAGCAAGGCCTGATCACCGGCGAGTGGCCGGACCCGGCCTTCGAACCGTGCGAAGGCCTGCCGTTCGAAGGCACCGAATTGCTGTTTGCGCCGCACCCCGGTGTGGTGAGTTTTGCCCGCAAGCCCGGCGAATGGGTCGAGGCGGGCGACGAGATTTTTCAAGTGATCGACCCTGTGTCCGATCGGGTCAGCACGGTATGTGCTGGTACGTCCGGGGTGCTGTTTGCCATTGAACGGCTGCGCTATGCCCAACCCGGTTTCTGGCTGGCCAAGGTGGCGGGGCGCGAAGCGCTGCGTCACGGGCGCTTGCTCAACGACTGACTGACTGTTTTTGTGAGAACCGACCGCATGTACAAACTTGAAGTCCAAGACCTGCATAAACGCTATGGCAGTCACGAAGTGCTCAAGGGCGTGTCCCTGAAAGCCGCCGCCGGCGATGTGATCAGCATCATCGGCTCCAGTGGCTCCGGCAAAAGTACTTTCCTGCGCTGCATCAACCTGCTCGAGCAGCCGCACGCCGGCAAGATCCTGCTCAACAACGAAGAGCTGAAACTGGTGGCGAACAAGGACGGCGCGCTGAAAGCCGCTGATCCGAAGCAGCTGCAACGCATGCGTTCGCGCCTGTCGATGGTGTTCCAGCATTTCAACCTGTGGTCGCACATGACCGCGCTGGAAAACATCATGGAAGCGCCAGTGCATGTGCTTGGCGTGTCCAAGGCCGAAGCCCGCGAGAAAGCCGAGCACTACCTGAACAAGGTTGGCGTGGCCCATCGCAAAGATGCGTTCCCGGGGCACATGTCCGGCGGCGAGCAGCAGCGTGTGGCAATTGCCCGGGCGCTGGCGATGGAGCCGGAAGTGATGCTGTTCGACGAACCGACCTCGGCCCTTGACCCTGAACTGGTTGGCGACGTGCTGAAAGTCATGCAGGCGCTGGCGCAGGAAGGCCGGACCATGGTCGTGGTGACCCACGAAATGGGCTTCGCCCGTGAAGTGTCAAACCAGTTGGTGTTCCTGCACAAAGGCGTCGTCGAAGAAAGCGGCAACCCGCGCGAAGTGCTGGTCAACCCGCAGTCGGAGCGCTTGCAGCAGTTCCTGTCGGGCAGCCTGAAATAAATCAGGGCTGCCGTTGTGCACCAGATTAGGTCATGCTTCGCGATCTTCTGGCTGGTTCAGATCCCCTGTGGGAGCGAGCCTGCTCGCGAAAGCGGTAGAACAGCCAGCAATTATGTTGACTGGTACACCGCCTTCGCGAGCAGGCTCGCTCCCACAGTCTGATCTTCACCGGTTTCAGGATTTGTATTCATTTCCGGGCTAGCATTGGCCCATGCCTTCATCACCGTTGTTCGTTTCGGATTGCCCGCCCATGACTGCCCATCGAATTGGTTTCCTGATTTGGCCCAGCACTAAAGCGTTGACGCTGGCGCTGGCGGAGGAGGCCTTGCGTGTTGCGCAGCGGGTGCACCCGGACGTGGTTTACGAACTGTCGTTCTTGCAGGCCGAGCCGCAGACCGAAGGGGCCTGGCAATTGCCCGGCGAACCCTGGGCCGGCAAGCTCGAGAACTTCCAGAAACTCTTTCTGCTCGCTGACGAGCCGCCGACCACCCTGGCGCCGGCGCTGAGCAGTGCGCTCAAGCAACTGGTGCGTGCCGGTTGCGTGATCGGTGGTCTGTCAGCCGGTGTCTATCCGCTGGCCCAGCTCGGTTTGCTCGACGGTTATCGCGCCGCCGTGCACTGGCGCTGGCAGGACGATTTCGCTGAGCGCTTCCCGAAAGTCATCGCCACCAGTCATCTGTTCGACTGGGACCGCGACCGCCTGACCGCTTGCGGCGGCATGTCGGTGCTCGACCTGTTGCTCGCGGTGCTGGCCCGCGATCACGGTGCGGAACTGGCCGGTGCGGTTTCGGAAGAACTGGTCGTCGAGCGCATCCGCGAGGGTGGTGAGCGTCAGCGCATTCCGTTGCAGAATCGCCTCGGCTCCAGCCATCCGAAGCTGACCCAGGCGGTGTTGCTGATGGAAGCCAACATCGAAGAGCCGCTGACCACCGACGAAATCGCCCAGCACGTGTGCGTATCCCGTCGGCAGTTGGAACGGATCTTCAAGCAATACCTCAACCGTGTGCCGAGCCAGTACTACCTGGAACTGCGCCTGAACAAGGCCCGGCAGATGTTGATGCAGACCAGCAAGTCGATCATCCAGATCGGCCTCTCGTGTGGCTTCTCCTCGGGGCCGCATTTCTCCAGCGCCTATCGCAACTTCTTCGGTGCCACGCCGCGCGAAGATCGCAACCAGCGGCGCAGCAGCAGTCCGTTCGAATTGTCGTCAGTGCCGCCGGAGCGTGGCTGAGCGCGGATCGACCCTCAATCGGTTTCCATGCCGCCGGAGAAGTCATGGAAATCTTCAATCGTCTGATACGCGGTGTCGTTGCTCGACTGCTGCTCCAGCACGCGCAATTGGTACGCCGCGTCATAACGGTGGAGGCGCTGCAGGCTTTCGGCAGTCAGCGGGTTGTCGCTGAAGTCGTATTCGGTCAGCACGTCGCCGGGCTGTAAAGGAAACTCGCCCGGCAACTCGGTGATCGCGTTCCCGGACAAGTCGGCGTACATCAATCGAGGCAGTCCGAACAGGCCGTCAGGCACCTTGCTCAAGGCACAGTTGCCCAGACGCACATCGGTCATCTGCGGGAAATGACTCAGATCCGGAGCCATGTCGAGCGGATTATCGCTCAGGTCCACGGAACTGAGGTTCCTCAGTGTTGCGAATGCTTCCGCGGTCTGCGCAGTCAGCGTGATCTCACAGCCAGGCAGATACAGACTGCGCAGCCGGTCCATGGCGAATATCCGGGTGGGAATCTCGCCCAGCGGGTAGTCGCGGATGTCGATGCCTTTGAGCTTTGGAAACAACTCCAGCAGACGATCGATCCGAGGCGGGGCGGACGCCGTGGTGGTCAGTTTCAATTGTTCGATATGGTCAAAACGCGCGGTCAGCGGCGGCAGCTCGCCGGTAAACGACAACTCGCAGCTAACTCCCGGACCTGTCAGGTACGCGGGGGCACGGCGCAGCTCGTCTTCCAGGTTTTGTCTGAATTCCTGGCGGTTGAGTCTTTCCCTGGCTGCCGCGTCGGTCCCAGGCGGCATCTGCGTGTCAGTATCGTTGGGAGTCTCGTTGGCCCAGCTATCCAGGCGTTCGAGCAGGCTGGTGAGATCGGTTTTGCGGCGCATCAGCTCAAGACGTCCATCGGCCAGCGTTCCCGCAAGCTTGTAGACCAGATCGTTGGCATCGAAGCCGGACAGCGACGGGTAAAGGCTTTGCGCCAGATCGATGTCGTCCTGTTGGACCCAGACGCTGAAATTGTCTGCCTTGGCCTGGAAAGCGGCTTTGACACGTTCTCTGGACGCAACCGACAACGGGTTGGCGCCCAGTTCAATGCCGCGACCGGAATAACGTGTCAGTTCCGTCGGCAGTTCGACGATGTTGTTGTCGCTCAGCAATGCAACTTCCAGATGCGGCAGCTGTTCCAGCCCGGCAGGAACGCTAGCGATTCCGGTATTGATCAGATCGATGAACGTCAGGCTCTGCAGTGCCGACACATCGGGCGTGACCTGCAGCGGATTGTTATACAAGTCCAGAGATTTCAACCGGGTCAGCGTCGACAAGACCGCTTGTCCGGCAGGATCCAGAGTGATCTGGCACCTGCTCAGCATCAACGTTTCCAGCGACGGCAGGCTTTGCAGCGCTTGAGGCATCCGGCCGAGGGAAAAATCCTGCAGTTCCAGGCCCTGCAATCCGCTGAAGCTTGTGAGAAAACCCTCGGAAACCTTCAATTCCGGATTGCCCTGAAGACTGAGATGCGTGATGTGACTGAAGTCAGCGGCCAACTGCGGTAACTCACCGGTAAATGCCGCATTGGCAGTGAAGGTGTTAAATCGTAGTGCTGCATTGTCAGCGCGCCTGCCGCGCCACAGTTGCTCGAGGCTTTCGCTGAATTTTTGGCGCTCGGCGAGTTCTGCGGCTTTTTCCTGCGCAGTCCATGGCCGCTCTGTCGATGGATTGTTGTCTGGCAGACGCTCACGCCATGCGTGGAGATCGCCAATCATGCGGGCGATTTCCCCCTCCCATCTGATCAGTTGCGCCGTGCCGGCCTGTAATGTCCCGGGCAGGCGATAAATCATGTTGATCGCAGCGTTTTCGCCCAGTCGCGGGAACAGTCGCTGCGCCATGGCAATGTCAGCCGATGCCGGCTTGATCCGGAAGTTGCGCCCCTGAGCCGCGTAGTAGAGCTTGACGCGCTCGCGGGCATTCAAGGACAGAGGGTTGTCGTTCAGATATACGCCGTCGGCGCGATTGGGTTTCAAGCTGAAGATGGCGTCCGGCAGCTCGGTAATCTGGTTGTTATCAAGGCATAGCTCTCGCAGCAGCGGATGCTCGGCAATGCCCTTCGGCACGCTGGTCAGATCGGTATGGCCAAGTAAAAAGTTGGTTACCTTGGGCAGGGTTGTCAGATCTGGCGCGTTTGACAGTGGGTTGTGGCTCAGATCGAGCAGCCGCAGCCCGGACAGAGTGCCGAGTACTTGCTGTCCGGCAGGTGTCAGTGTCAGGGCGCAGTCATTCAGTTTGAGCTCTTTGAGATACTGCAGGCGGCCGACGAAT
Organism: Pseudomonas triticicola; assembly: GCF_019145375.1. NCBI lineage: Bacteria > Pseudomonadati > Pseudomonadota > Gammaproteobacteria > Pseudomonadales > Pseudomonadaceae > Pseudomonas > Pseudomonas triticicola. The sequence goes on from NZ_JAHSTX010000001.1 coordinate 186,274, forward strand.
GAGGGTATGTCATAGAGCGTGAAGGCTTTCAATTTCAGCGTCTGAAGATTCGGGAACAATGCAGCGAACGGCTCCAGTCCGGCGGTCGTTACGTTGCCGGTGAGCTTGAGGCTGGTAACGTGATCGAAGTTGACACTCAGGCGCGGCATTTCGCCGAGGAACTTCAGGTCTGCCGCAAACAATGCGCTGCGCTTGCCGCTTCCCATCGATCTTTCGCTCCAGAAATCCTCTATCAATTGCTTGAAGTCGGAGCGTGCGGATCGTTGCGCCATATGCTCGCTTGCGCTTAAGGCCTGACCGGTAACCGGGTGCGCAGACGGCGTTGCCGAGGCCCAGCGGGTCAGGTCGTCGTGCATCTGTTGCTGCTCCGCTTTCCAGCGAAGGAGCTGTTGGTGGCTGTCCTCCAGATTGCCGGGCAAGTCGTAGATCATCTCGCTGGCCTCTTGCTTGTTCAAACCGGGAAACAGCTCCCGGGCGAGGCTCACGTCCGGCTCGGGCGCCAGGACGTCAAAGTCGTTTCGATGAATGCGGAAGTAGTTTTTGATCTCATCGCGCGTTGCTGCCGAGAGCGGATTGTCGGCAAAGTCAATGCCGTCACTGCGCTCGGCGGGGAGGTCGAACAGCGCCTCCGGCAATTGCGTGATGCGGTTGCCCGAGAGCGCTGCGGTTCGTAACCCCGGATGGCTGGCCAGTCCGTCGGGAACGACGGTCAGCCCGCAGTTGGACAGATCGAGATGGAACAATTCCGGCAACAGGTTCAGGTCGGGGAACGTCCCCAGCGGATTATTGCTCAGGTCCAGCGTGTCCAGAGCGCTGAGTGACAGCAGCGCAGCCTGATTTTCCGGGGTCATGACCACGCCACAATTTTTCAGCTCAAGGTCGGTCAGTTGAGGCAGTTTTGCCTCGCCAAGCGCAAGCGGTTCCAGTTCGAAGCCGTGCATTTTCAGCTTGGCAAGGTAGGGGAAGCACTCCACGAAGCGCAGGGCGGCGGTGATATTGGCGTTGCCGGTGAGGTTCAGCCGCGTCACGCGCTCCAGACCGCCGCTGAGTATCGGCATATCCCCACTGAACGTCGCCGTTGCCCTGAGTTCTTCAAGGCGCGGGTATCTCGGCGGGCTGCGCCAGAATTGTTCGATCTGTTGCGCAAAGTCTCGCCTGGCCTCCAGTTCGCGGGCTTGGGCCTCAAGAGGCAGGCGTTCTCCCGATTCAGCCGCAGTCACGGCGGCCTGGTTGATCCATTGGTTGAGTTCGAGATTCAGAACCCCGAGCTCATTTTCCCAGCGTGACAACTGTACACCGCACTCGGCCAATGTTCCGGGCAAGCGGTACAACACCTGTGTTGCGCCTTCCGTATCGAGGGAGGGAAACAAGGCGACGGTGCGCTGCAGATCCTCCTGCACGGGCCGGACGCCGAAGTGCCTTCCGGTGTGCTCGTAGAACACTTTTACCCGCTCGCGAGAGGCCGCCGTCAACGGGTTGTCGGCAAAGGTATAACCATCGCTGAGGGAGCTGGCCAGGTTGAAAAAACTGTCCGGTATCCGCGTGATGCGGTTGCGATCGAATTGCGCCGAAATCAGTCGCGGATGATCCAGCAGATCGTCGGGCACCGAGTGGATTCCGGTATCCGACAGGTTCACGTAGCGCAACGAAGGCAGCGTGTGCAGGTCCGGAGGCAGGCCCAGCGCATTGCCTTGCAGATCAAGGAGGGTGAGCTGCGGCATGGAAGCCAGCACCGACTCTGTGACCGTCGTCAGGCTGACCCGGCAATCGCGTAAACGCAATTCGCGCAGCGAGGGCATTGAAGTCAGCGCTTGCGGCAGGCTCGGCAGGTTGAGGTCGCGCGCATCCAGTCTCCGCAACTGACTGAACGACTGCAAAAAATTGTCAACGGAAGTGGTCATCGGGCTGCCATCGATGACGAGCGAGGTGATATGACTGAAGTCTGCCGACAACACCGGCAAGTCGCCCATCACCGCAGGTGTAAGGTCCAAGGCATACCCGGCGGCAAGACCCTGTCGATCAAGGCTCGTGACGTGCTCCCGCCTCCAGGCTTTGAGCAATTGCTCCCTGAGCAGCCTGCGATTCTGGATTTCGGCGCGCTTCTCCAGCGAGGTGAGCGCCGTGCCGGTTTCCGGGTGCACGGCGGGGGGATTGTTGGCCCAGACATGGAGTTCGTTCTGCAATTGCAGGTAGTCATTTTGCAAGCGAAGCATCTCTGCGCGCGGGCCTGCGGGACTCCTGCGCATGCTTTCGGCGAGAAAGCGCATCTCATGATCCGACATGCGTGGATAGAGCACGCGGATGTCTTCTTCGAGGGTGTGCGGCTGGCCAGCGGGGCGCGGCGGACGCGGAGCATGGGAATAACCATCGGTACCGAGCAGGCGCAGCGTGTCGACCGCCGGCGCTCGGGACGGCGTATCGGCAATCACCTGACGCCACTCGTTGCGCTCAAGCGTACGTTCACGAATGGCCGCCTTCAGCGCCTGACTCTGGCCGATCCGGATATCGAGGCTCTGGCGCTCGCTGTCGGGCAGTGCGTACAACAGGCTGGAATAGAAATCAGCGAATGAATGCAGCTGCTGCCCACGATCGTCATAAGGTTGATATTGGCCATCGTCGCGGCGCACCAGCACCTTGTGTTCGGGCGCATTGTCGCGGCCGATCGTGTCCAGTAACGGGCCTTCGTAGCGACCGTCACGGATTTCGATACGGACATCGCCGCTCCAGCCCGGCAGCAGTTTGAGGCTGTGCAGCGCCAGAGAATCAGAGTCGGGGTTGCTCACCGAGGCCAGCTCAAGGCCTTCATACGCGCGGGTGACGCGCACCTCGTCACTGGCCATCTGCATGAGCGTCTGCTGGCGCGGGGGCAGTTGTCCTTCGCTGATCTGTAGCAGTTCACTGCCGGTCGCGGTATCGAGCAGTTCGCGGGTAATGCTTGCCGGCAATTGCGGAGGGTGAGTATTGAGTCGTGCCGCCAGCGGGTCGTCGAGGTGCTGGAGGGCTTGATAGCGCGACTCGAACAGCGCGCTTGTGTTGCGTCTGGCGAGGTCGGCCACTTGCTTGCGCAGGTTCTGGCTGCGGACCTCGATGGACGGCGTCGGTCCCGCAAAAGGCTCGTCCAGCAAGGCTTTGATCTGCGTCTCGTCGAGGGCTTGGAGCAGGGTTTTGAGCACGTCGCCACCGGCCAGCCTGTCCTGGCGTAGTTCGATTACCGGCAGGCTTGTGTCGGTAGACGATTGCCACAGTTGCTCGCCTTGGCGATCGAGCAGGCGCAGGCATTTGTCGCCTGGCCAGCGACCGTATTCGCTGAGCACCTGCAGCTGCATGGTCGGGTCGGCGCGCAGAAAAACTTCAGCGTCATCGCTGTCGAGCTGGTCGATGAAGCGTTGCAACTGCTGATCAATCTTGAAGCGCTGGATACTGTCGGTGAGCAGAGGCGGGACCCTTTCCTGCTCGACATGCATTTTGCGCAACGCGTCTTCGCTGGTTCCGCTGATCTGCATGACGGTTTCGCGCTCGCTCGGCGACAAGCTCTCGACCGCAGGGCCGATGCGGCGCAGCGCGGTTGCGCCATCCCATTCCAGCGGTTGCTCCAGTTCAGTGTGCCAGGCACCTTCGCCATTGTGGCGCAGCACCGGTTGGTATGCGTCGGGGCGACTCGGATGTTCGATCCGGTACTGACCCGGCACCTGGCTGTCTGTGACTGCAAAGTGCGCGCCCTCCAGGGGCAACAGGCGCTTGTCCTCATGTGCATGCAGACCCAGTGCATCGGGTTGCGAATCGGCAGTCGGCTTCTGCGGATGTTTGTAGCGTTCGAGATCCGGTTGCCAATAGCGGGTGTCACCATTGGCCAGTGGTACCGGTTTGAAGCGGTCGATGAACGCCACGACTTCCTTGGGCAATACCTTGCGAAACTCGGCCGCGCCAATCGCACCGCCGACGGCGAACATGCCCAACTGGATCATTGATTCCACGGTGCCCATCAAGTGTTCGACCGCTTCGGTCGTGCGTCCCTGCGCCCACTCGACAATGCCTTCAAATACTTCATCGAGCATCTGATAGGCCATGTACGCCATCATCGCTTCACCGAGCACGGGCACGAAGGGCGCGACGATCATCGCGGCGGTCTGGGCGATGGAAGAGATGATGTTGACCAGCGAATCCCAGAATGCCCAGCGCGCCCTTTGATCGACCAGGGCAGTCGGTACGGCAATGGTTCGGGCGTCATTGAAAATCTTGTTCAGCTTTGCCTGGTACAGGTGTTGCCAGACCTCGTCGTAAAACGGCGTCAGCGCAGTCTGCAGATCGGGCCGCTCCACCGGGGCTTCGCGCCAGGCCGGCAGCGGGTCGCCGGGTTCGTGCGGATGCCAGCGGATTTCACTCAGCCGGCTGTTGAGAGTGCTGAAGAAGAAACCGCGCTGGTCGTGGTTGACGAAGCGGCTGAAGAATTGCTGATAGTCCCTGGAGCGCAACTGGCGCGTCAGTTCCACCACCATTTCCAATGGCGAGGCGTACTCCTTGAACGGATGTTCGGGGTCATCCGGGACGTAGGCGACGACGCGCGCTGCATTGCGTGTCATGTACAGGTCCGGGGCGAATACCACGATGCCGGTCAGCGGTGCGCAAAGCATCGTCATGTCATGACACAGCAGCGGGGCGCCATGCACATGCAGGCCTTTCATGCCGTCGAGCATGGCCTCGATCATGCGCACCGCGTTTTCCGAGACATCGCGGTTCATCCGCGCCCATTGCAGGGCAGCCTTCATCGCGGCCTGCTGGCTGGCGTCGAGCTTGCCGCGCAAAACCGAGGCGACCATCGGATCGGAATAGCCCAGATTGTCTTCCAGACTGGCTTTGTATTGGGCGCCGATATCCAGTCGACGGCACAGTTTTGTGAAAGCCGGAATGCTTAGTTTCGCCTTGATCTCGGGCAGGGTTTCAAACTGTCCTGTAGCCGAGGGGGCGGTGGTGAATGTCGACTCGGCTTCGAAGGCGTCGTCTTCGGTTTCCCTGTCTTCGAAGTTATGCAGCGCCGCCTCGAGCAGTGACACGGACCAGGTGCGGGCGCCGGTGCGAATCGGAAACCACGGGGTGGTGGCGGGAATGTACAGGCGCACGTAGGTGTTTCTGACATCCAGCTCCAGATCGAAGCAGCTTTTCAGCTCGGCCTTGAGCAGGGGCTCGGCGAAGGCCGCAGCGTCCTGCAAGTGCTCCAGGCTTTTATCGACCCGGCTCTGCGCGGTGATATGCGCCGCCCCAAGGCTCTTCATCAGCGCGTGCTGTTCGGCTGGCGCGTTCTTGAGCGCGGCCGGCTGTTGCGGGAGGCTGCTTTTCAGTGCTTCTCGCCGAGTGGCTGAGGTGTCGCCCAGCCAGGCGGGAATCGCGTTTTTCAGTGGTTGATAATGCTCGTCCGCATGGTGCGCGTCAGTTGCGTCATCCGGGGTTGCCGTTGGGGATGCTTCAGACAAATGCATGGCCATTCCTTGGCGTTGGGAAGAACCCTCAGCAAATCAGCAGCAAGCGCCCCCCGTGCGGTAGATATTTATGTCTCTGCCGTGGGGGCTGACTTGGTATCCTGCGCGGCCTGCCGCAAATCGGCCGCGCCCGGTAAACTGCGCCTTTGCGACGCTATATGTCGCATTGCCGTAAACCCGGGAAAATCCGGGGTTTGCGCTATAAGAAGTTGTCGCTTGGCGACAAGGCCGGGCACCCAACTGTCCTTACAATCCCCTCATCGCTCGCCAGTTCCAGGCGGGTGTTCCTCTTCAGGAGACTCCGATGTCCGTTGAGCACGCTGCGGTACAACGCGCCGATTTCGACCAGGTAATGGTTCCCAACTACGCGCCTGCCGCTTTCATTCCGGTGCGTGGCGCCGGTTCCCGGGTCTGGGATCAGGCCGGCCGCGAGCTGATCGACTTCGCCGGCGGGATTGCCGTTAACGTATTGGGCCACGCGCATCCGGCGCTGGTCGGTGCCTTGACCGAACAGGCGAACAAGCTGTGGCACGTGTCCAACGTGTTCACCAACGAACCAGCCCTGCGCCTGGCGCACAAGCTGATCGACGCCACGTTCGCCGAGCGCGTGTTCTTCTGCAACTCCGGCGCCGAAGCCAACGAGGCCGCGTTCAAGCTGGCCCGTCGCGTCGCATTCGACCGTTTCGGCTCCGAGAAATACGAAATCATCGCCGCGCTGAACAGCTTCCACGGCCGTACCCTGTTCACCGTCAACGTCGGTGGCCAGTCGAAGTACTCGGACGGTTTCGGCCCGAAAATCACTGGCATCACCCACGTTCCCTACAACGATCTGGCGGCGCTTAAAGCCGCGGTTTCCGAGAAGACCTGCGCGGTCGTGCTCGAGCCGATCCAGGGCGAGGGCGGCGTACTGCCGGCCGAACTGGCTTACCTGCAAGGTGCCCGCGAACTGTGCGACGCGAACAACGCGCTGCTGGTGTTCGACGAAGTGCAGACCGGCATGGGCCGCAGCGGCAAGCTGTTCGCCTACCAGCATTACGGCGTGACCCCGGACATCCTCACCAGCGCCAAGAGCCTGGGCGGTGGTTTCCCGATCGCGGCGATGATGACCACCGAAGCGCTGGCCAAGCATCTGGTCGTCGGCACCCACGGCACCACCTACGGCGGCAACCCGCTGGCTTGCGCGGTCGCCGAAGCGGTGATCGACGTGGTCAACACCCCTGAAGTGTTGAGCGGCGTGAACGCCAAGCACGACAAGTTCAAGACCCGCCTGCAACAGATCGGCGAGAAATACGGCCTGTTCACCCAGGTGCGTGGTCTCGGTCTGCTGATCGGTTGCGTGCTGAGCGAAGCGTGGAAAGGCAAGGCCAAGGACATCTTCAACGCCGCCGAACAGGAAGGCCTGATGATTCTCCAGGCTGGCCCGGACGTGATCCGTTTCGCCCCGAGCCTGGTGGTGGAAGACGCCGATATCGACGCCGGTCTCGACCGCTTCGAACGTGCTGCTGCGAAGTTGACGCAAGCCTGATGGACCTTTCGGTGCCTGGAGTTTTTCCGGCGCCGAACCAATTTTTGATACCGGGCACATTCACCTGTTGGATTGAACCTGTGGTGAGGGGATTTATCCCCGATGGGCTGCGCAGCGGCCCCAGATTTTTGGGGGTGCTTCGCCCCCCAGCGGGGATAAATCCCCTCGCCACAAGTCCCATTCCTGCATCGATCTTTATGTGGGCCCGGTTTTTTCTGTGAATATTGAAGAGAAAGGAGTGACACCATGCTGGTGATGCGCCCCGCGCAAATGGCTGATCTGGGCGAGGTACAGCGTCTGGCTGCGGACAGCCCGATTGGTGTCACTTCCTTGCCGGATGACGTGGAACGTCTGAGCGACAAGATCGCCGCGAGCGAAGCTTCGTTCGCTGCCGAAGTGAGCTTCAACGGTGAAGAGAGTTATTTCTTTGTCCTTGAAGATTCCACCACCGGCAAACTGGTCGGCTGCTCGGCCATTGTCGCTTCCGCCGGTTACTCGGAGCCGTTCTACAGCTTCCGCAACGAGACCTTCGTTCACGCCTCCCGCGAGCTGAAGATCCACAACAAGATCCACGTGCTCTCGCAGTGCCACGACCTGACCGGCAACAGCTTGCTGACCAGTTTCTACGTGCAGCGCGAACTGGTCGGATCGCCATGGGCCGAGCTCAATTCCCGTGGCCGTCTGCTGTTCGTCGCCAGCCACCCGGAGCGTTTTGCCGATTCGGTGGTGACCGAGATCGTCGGTTACAGCGACGAGAATGGCGATTCGCCGTTCTGGGATGCGATCGGGCGTAACTTCTTCGACCTCAACTACGCCGAGGCCGAGCGCCTGTGCGGGCTGAAAAGCCGCACCTTCCTCGACGAGCTGATGCCGCATTACCCGATCTACGTGCCGCTGCTGCCGGACTCCGCCCAAGAGGCGATGGGCCAGGTGCACCCGCGTGCGCAGATCACCTTCGACATCCTGATGCGCGAAGGCTTCGAGACCGATCACTACATCGACATCTTCGACGGCGGCCCGACCCTGCATGCGCGGGTTTCCGGGATCCGTTCGATCGCCCAGAGCCGCGTGGTGCCGGTGAAGATCGGCGAGCCGGTCAAAGGCGCCGGACGCCAGTACCTGGTGGCTAACGCGCAGTTGCAGGATTACCGCGCGGTGTTGCTGGAGCTGGATTACGCGCCGGGCAAACCGGTGACGCTGGATATGGAAGCAGCCGAAGCCCTGGGCGTCGGTGAAGGTGCCAGCGTGCGCCTGGTGGCGGTTTAACGCCTTAGCGAGTTTCACGGGTGGCGCGAGCGGCCCGTTTGAGGAGATAGCATGATTGTTCGTCCCGTACGCAGCAGCGATTTATCCGCGCTGATCGACCTGGCCCGCAGCACCGGCACCGGCCTGACTACCTTGCCGGCCAACGAAGAGCGCCTGACCCACCGGGTCGGCTGGGCCGAGAAGACCTTTCGCGGCGAAGCCGGGCGTGGCGATGCCGACTATCTGTTCGTGCTCGAAGACGATGACGGCCGCGTGGTGGGGATTTCCGCCATCGCCGGCGCGGTCGGCCTGCGTGAGCCCTGGTACAACTTCCGCGTCGGTCTGACGGTCAGCGCTTCGCAAGAGCTGAACATCTATCGCGAAATCCCGACGCTGTTTCTGGCCAACGACCTGACCGGCAATTCCGAGCTGTGCTCGCTGTTCCTCCACGCCGATTACCGCAACGGTCTCAACGGCCGGATGCTGTCCAAGGCGCGCATGCTGTTCATCGCTGAGTTCCCGGAGCTGTTCGGCAACAAGATCATCGCCGAAATGCGTGGCGTGTCCGACGACGCCGGGCGCTCGCCGTTCTGGGAAAGCCTCGGCCGGCACTTCTTCAAGATGGAATTCAGCCAGGCCGATTACCTGACCGGCGTCGGCAACAAGGCGTTCATCGCCGAACTGATGCCGAAATTCCCGCTGTATACCTGCTTCCTTTCGCCGGACGCGCGCAACGTCATCGGCCAGGTGCACCCGGACACCGAGCCGGCGTTAGCCATGCTCAAGAGCGAAGGCTTCAGCTATCAGGGTTACGTCGACATCTTCGACGCCGGCCCGGCCATCGAATGCGAAACCAGCAAGATCCGCGCGGTGCGTGACAGCGAAGCGCTGGTGCTGGCCGTCGGCACACCGGGCGATGACGCCACGCCGTTCATCATCCACAACCGCAAGCGCGAGGATTGCCGCATCACGGCTGCACCAGCGCGCCTGGCTGCGGGCACCCTGGTGGTCGATCCGCAGACCGCGAAACGTCTTCAACTCAGCGCCGGCGATCAGGTTCGCGCCGTGGCGCTGTCCGCTGCACGGGAGTCGAAATAATGAATTCGCTATACATCGCAGGTGAGTGGCTGGCCGGTCAGGGCGAAGCTTTCCAATCGCTGAACCCGGTGACCCAGCAAGTGCTGTGGGCGGGCGAGGGCGCCACTGCCGCGCAGGTCGAATCGGCGGTTCAGGCTGCTCGCCAGGCATTTCCTCAGTGGGCACGTCGCACCCTCGAGGAGCGCATCAGCGTCCTCGAAGCTTTTGCTGCTGCGTTGAAAAACCACGCTGACGAACTGGCTCGCACCATCGGCGAAGAAACCGGCAAACCGCTGTGGGAAGCTGCGACCGAAGTCACCAGCATGGTCAACAAGATCGCGATTTCGGTGCAGAGCTACCGCGAGCGCACCGGCGAGAAGAGCGGCCCATTGGGCGACGCCACCGCCGTGTTGCGCCACAAGCCCCACGGCGTGGTCGCGGTGTTCGGCCCTTACAACTTCCCCGGTCACCTGCCTAACGGTCATATCGTCCCGGCGCTGCTGGCCGGTAACAGCGTGCTGTTCAAGCCCAGCGAACTGACGCCGAAAGTCGCCGAGTTGACGGTCAAGTGCTGGATCGAAGCCGGCCTGCCGGCAGGCGTGTTGAACCTGCTGCAGGGCGCGCGGGAAACCGGTATCGCTCTGGCGGCGAACCCGGGTATCGACGGTCTGTTCTTCACCGGTTCAAGCCGCACCGGCAATCACCTGCACCAGCAATTCGCCGGGCGTCCGGACAAGATTCTTGCGCTGGAGATGGGCGGCAACAACCCACTGGTGGTCGATCAGGTCGCTGATCTGGACGCGGCGGTGTACACGATCATTCAGTCGGCGTTCATTTCCGCCGGCCAGCGCTGCACCTGCGCCCGCCGTCTGCTGGTGCCGCAAGGCGCGTGGGGCGACAGCCTGCTCCAGCGTCTGGTGGAGGTCAGTTCGACCATTGAAGTCGGTGCCTTCGATCAGCAACCGGCACCGTTCATGGGCTCGGTGATTTCCCTCGGCGCGGCGAAAGCGCTGATGGATGCGCAGGAACAACTGCTGGCCAACGGCGCGGTGGCGCTGCTGGAAATGACCCAGCCGCAAGCACAATCGGCCTTGCTGACTCCGGGCATTGTCGATGTGACGGCCGTGGCCGAGCGTCCGGACGAAGAACTGTTCGGGCCGCTGCTGCAAGTGATCCGCTATGCCGATTTCGGCGCCGCGATCAGTGAAGCTAACAACACCGCTTATGGACTGGCCGCCGGTTTGCTCTCCGATTCCGAAGCGCGTTACCAGCAGTTTTGGCTGGAAAGCCGCGCCGGCATCGTCAACTGGAACAAACAGCTGACCGGTGCCGCGAGCAGCGCGCCATTCGGCGGCGTCGGCGCCTCGGGCAACCACCGCGCCAGCGCCTATTACGCAGCGGATTACTGCGCATACCCGGTGGCGTCGCTGGAAACCCCGAGCCTGGTGCTGCCTGCCTCGCTGACACCCGGCGTGAAAATGGCGTGATGCCCATTCGCGAGCAGGCTCGCTCCCACAGGTTCAGTGGTGTTCACACATTTTGTGTTCAACCTAAATTCTGTGGGAGCGAGCCTGCTCGCGAAGGCCGCGCCTCGGTCTTAAAGAATAGTTACTGAAGCCTATAACAACAGATTCTCGTGGAGCCTCGCTGATGAAATCCTATGAAGTCAATTTTGACGGTCTAGTGGGGCCGACCCATAACTACGGTGGTCTGTCCTACGGCAACGTCGCCTCGCAGAGCAACAGTCAGCAATCCTCGAACCCGAAGGAAGCGGCGCTGCAAGGTCTGGCAAAAATGAAAGCGCTGATGGACATGGGCTTTCAGCAAGGCGTGCTGGCTCCGCAGGAACGTCCTGATGTGGCGGCGCTGCGTCGTCTGGGCTTCAGCGGTACTGACGCGCAAGTGATCGAGCGCGCCGCTAAAGAAGCGATGCCGCTGCTGGTCGCCAGTTGCTCGGCGTCGAGCATGTGGGTGGCCAACGCCGCCACGGTCAGCCCGAGTGCCGACACCGCCGACGGTCGCGTGCACTTCACCGCTGCCAACCTCAATTGCAAATACCACCGCAGCATCGAACACCCGACCACCAGCCGCGTGCTCGGCTCGATGTTCGCCAATCAACAGCACTTCGCCCATCACGCCGCTTTGCCGGCAGTGGCGCAGTTCGGGGACGAAGGCGCGGCGAACCACACGCGTTTCTGCCGTGAGTACGGCGAGGCGGGCGTCGAGTTTTTCGTGTTCGGCCGCAGTGCGTTCGACAACCGCTTCCCGGCGCCGCAGAAATACCCGGCGCGCCAGACCCTCGAAGCCTCGCAAGCCGTCGCGCGTCTGCACGGTCTGCGTGACGAAGGCGTGGTCTACGCGCAGCAAAACCCCAACGTCATCGATCAGGGCGTGTTCCATAACGACGTGATCGCTGTGGGCAACGGTGAAGTGCTGTTCTATCACGAGGACGCGTTCCTCGAGACCGACAAGATGCTCGCCGAGCTGCAAGGCAAACTGGCCAAGGTCGGCGGCAACTTCCAGTCCGTTTGCGTGCCGCGTTCGGCGGTCAGCGTCGATGACGCGGTGCGTTCGTACCTGTTCAACAGCCAGTTGCTCTCGCGTCCTGACGGTTCGATGCTGCTGATCGTGCCGCAGGAATGCCAGGCGAACGAACGCGTCTGGGCTTATCTGCAAAGCCTGACCAGTTCCGGCGGGCTGATCCGCGAAGTGAAGGTCTTCGATCTCAAGCAAAGCATGCAGAACGGCGGTGGCCCGGCGTGCCTGCGTCTGCGCGTGGCGCTGAATGAAAGCGAACTGGCGGCGGTCAACCCAGGCGTTATCATGACGGCCCCGTTGTACGGTTCGTTGACCGCATGGGTTGAAAAGCACTACCGCGACCGCCTGAGCGAAACCGATCTGGCGGACCCGCAGTTGCTGCTTGAATGCCGGACGGCACTGGATGAACTGACGCAAATCCTTAAACTGGGCGCGGTTTATCCCTTCCAGATCAATTGATCGCCGGCGCGCTGCCTGAACGCGGCGCGCGGCGTGTCACCCAAGAGAGTAAAAACATGAGCGATTCCCTGCAGCTGATCCTTGAAGACACCGACGGCACGCAATTGCAAACCTCGTGCACCCGCGTTGCGGTCATGTGGCAAGGCAAAGAGCTGTGGATCCAGCAGGACGGCCGTGGCCAGCTGCTGATCGGCGTCGACGTCGAGGAAGGTGACGAAGAGTACGCCAACCTGCTGCTGCGCCCATTGGCGACTAATCTGGTAAGTCTGCAACTGGAAATGGAACCGGCTGACCTCGGCGCTGACGAGGATCACGTACACGGCCCGGATTGCAACCACGACCACTAAGGAAACCGCTCTATGCTCGCCCTCGGCAAACTGCTTGAACTGACCCTCGCCGGCCGCGAACCGGCGGAGAAGACTCAACTGACTGTCGAAGGCGTGCGCATGCGCTGGTTGAGCGAAGGGGCGCTGGAAGTGCGGCCCCCGGAAGCGCGCGACAATGGCCTGGACCTGCTGCTGTCGGCAGGCATCCATGGCAACGAAACGGCACCGATCGAGTTGCTTGATCGGCTGCTGCACGACATCGCACGCGGCGATCTCAAGCCGCGCGCACGCATTCTGTTCCTGTTCGGCAACCCGGAAGCGATTCGCAAGGGCGAGCGTTTCGTCGAGCAGGACGTCAATCGGCTGTTCAACGGCCGCCACGAACAAAGCAGCGGCTCGGAAGCGTTGCGCGCCTGTGAGCTGGAACGGCTGGCGGCGAGTTTCTTCAGCAAGCCCGAGCGCGACCGTCTGCACTACGACCTGCACACCGCGATTCGTGGGTCGAAGATCGAACAGTTCGCCTTGTACCCGTGGAAGGAAGGGCGCCAGCATTCCCGTCGCGAACTGGCGCGCCTGCGCGCCGCCGGCATGGAAGCAGTGCTGTTGCAGAACAAGCCATCGATCGTCTTCAGCTCGTACACCTACGACAAACTCGACGCCGAGGCTTTCACCCTGGAACTGGGCAAGGCGCGGCCGTTCGGGCAGAACGATGGCGTCAACGTCTCTCTGCTGGAAACTCGTCTGAAGCAGATCATCGAAGGCACTGAGCCGGAGACAGAAGAAGGGCTGGACGGTTTGCAGCTGTTCAGCGTGGCGCGGGAAATTATCAAGCACAGCGATGCGTTCCGCCTGAATCTGCCGTCGGATATCGAGAACTTTTCCGAGCTGGAACCGGGTTATGTGCTGGCCGAAGACCTGGCCAATACCCGCTGGGTGATCGAAGAGCAGGGCGCGCGGATCATCTTCCCCAACCCCAAGGTCAAGAACGGCTTGCGCGCCGGCATCCTGATCGTCCCGGCCACTGACGAAAACCTCGGCTGACGCAATCTGGCGGCTGGAGCAAATCCCTGTGGGAGCGAGCCTGCTCGCGAATGCTGACTGCCAGCCAAAATGATGGTGGCTGACACACCGCATTCGCGAGCAGGCTCGCTCCCACATTTAAATTCGGGTGGGGCTTGAGTCCCCACCCAGCCGGGTGGAATCAGACAGCTACCGCTCGCTGCTCCGTACGGCGCAGTGCGCGAATCTTCTGCAACGTATCCGCGCAAGTCCGCGCCGCTTCCTGACCCTTGTGCACAAAGTGCTCGAAGAAGAACTTCTGGTGCTCTTCGCCCGAATGGAAGTGGTGCGGGGTCAGCGACACCGAGAACACCGGCACTTCGGTTTCCAGCTGCACCTGCATCAGGCCGCTGACCACCGATTGCGCAACGAACTCGTGGCGATAAATGCCGCCGTCCACCACCAGGGCGGCGGCGACGATGCCGGCGTAACGGCCGGACTTGGCCAGCAGCTTGGCGTGCAGCGGCATCTCAAAAGCGCCGCCGACTTCGAAGAAATCGATGTCCGATTCCTGATAACCCTGCACCAGCATTTCAGCGACGAAGCCTTTGCGGCTCTGGTCGACGATTTCCTTGTGCCAGCAGGCCTGGATGAACGCGACGCGCTCGCCCTGTGGGTGTTTGCTTTTGCTGTCGATTGCGGTGGGTTGCATGTTCTGACTCCTGTTTGTGTGAAAAACAGGGCGTTATGAATCGAAAGGGATGCAAGGGTGCGAACGCAGGCACGGATGCACGCGGACGGCCCTTTGGCGTCGATCCCGTTCTCTCTTCATCCGGACTATGACCGTCGGCCCCGGGATCACACCGGGTCTGCTGACCTTGCCGACGCACCCGACTCAAGTCGTGTGCGGCGCCAAGCGCTCGCGGGCTATGCGCATTGCGCGCAATTACCGCCGGTGGGGAATTGCACCCCGCCCTGAGAACGTTTGTGCCGCCCATAGGCGGGCGGCGGCAAGTTTGTAACACATATTTCCCGGCCATGCACAGGACACTGTGGGAGCGAGCCTGCTCGCGAATGCGGCTTCACATTCAACGAATATGTTGCCTGTTACTTCGCTTTCGCGAGCAGGCTCGCTCCCACATGGGCTTTGTCTGCTCGAGGAAGAATGGGATTTTTCCTCGGTCGAGGGTTGATTAATCTGCGCGATGACCGCAGTAATTCCACTTCACAAAGGGATTTCCCCATCTGACCAGAGGCCAGGTTCATGAGCGTTATCGATCTTCGCAGCGACACCGTCACCCAACCGACTCCCGCCATGCTCGAAGCGATGACCGCAGCCGATACCGGCGACGATGTGTATGGCGAAGATCCGACGGTCAATCGCCTCGAGGCCGAACTGGCCAAGCGCCTGGGTTTTGCCGCTGCGCTGTTCGTGCCGACCGGGACCATGAGCAACCTGCTCGGCCTGATGGCGCACTGCGAGCGTGGCGACGAATACATTGTCGGTCAGCAGGCGCACACCTATAAGTACGAAGGTGGCGGGGCGGCGGTGCTCGGTTCGATTCAGCCGCAGCCGCTGGAGGTGCAGGCTGACGGTTCACTGGATCTGGATCAGGTTGCGGCCGCGATTAAACCGGACGATTTCCATTTCGCCCGCACGCGTTTGCTGGCGCTGGAAAACACCATGCAGGGCAAAGTGCTGCCACTGGAATATCTGGCGCGCGCCCGACGCTTTACTCAGGAACACCGCCTGCAATTGCACCTGGACGGCGCGCGGCTGTACAACGCGGCGGTCGAGCTTGGCGTCGATGCCCGGGAGATCACCCAGCATTTCGATTCGGTGTCGGTGTGCCTGTCCAAAGGCCTCGGCGCGCCGGTCGGCTCGGTGCTGTGCGGCTCCGAGCAACTGATCGGCAAGGCGCGGCGTCTGCGCAAAATGGTCGGTGGCGGCATGCGTCAGGCCGGGTTGCTCGCGGCGGCTGGCCTGTACGCGCTGGATCATCACGTCGAACGGCTGGCGGATGACCATGCCAATGCGCAGTTGCTCGCCGAGGGTCTGCGTGAGGCCGGTTTCGTCGTCGAGCCCGTGCAAACCAACATGGTCTATGTGCAAATGGGCGACAAGGCCGCAGCACTCAAGGACTTTGCCGGCGAACGCGGGATCAGGCTCAGCGCCGCTGCGCGCTTGCGCATGGTCACGCACATGGACGTCAGCCGCGCGCAAATCGAACAAGTGATCGCGACATTCGTCGAGTTTTCACGCAAGTGACAGCGTCAGCCGTCCAATTGACCGTTTCTATCGTATAAACACGCTGTACCCCGCGCGCAGGGCCGATATAATGCGGCCCTTTGCCGTCGCTTCGTCTCATGACGTTTCGAACAGGCCTTTGGCCGCAGCCTCCGTGGAAGAACCTAATGAAAAGCGCAGAAATCCGTGAAGCCTTCCTTCGCTTCTTCGAAGAGCAAGGCCACACCCGTGTAGCCTCCAGCTCTTTGATTCCGGGCAACGACCCAACCCTGCTGTTCACCAACGCGGGGATGAACCAGTTCAAGGACTGCTTCCTGGGCCAGGAAAAACGTGCGTACACCCGTGCCACCAGCAGCCAGAAATGCGTGCGCGCCGGCGGCAAGAACAGTGACCTGGAAAACGTCGGTTATACCGCGCGTCACCACACGTTCTTCGAAATGCTCGGTAACTTCAGCTTCGGCGACTACTTCAAGCACGACGCGATCACCTTCGCCTGGACCTTCCTCACTGGCGTGCTGAAGCTGCCGAAGGAAAAGCTCTGGGTCACCGTCTACGCCACCGACGACGAAGCGTATGACATCTGGACACAGAAAATCGGTGTGCCAGCCGAGCGCATGATCCGCATCGGCGACAACAAGGGCGCGCCGTACGCCTCCGACAACTTCTGGACCATGGGCGATACCGGCCCGTGCGGCCCGTGCACCGAGATTTTCTACGACCACGGCGAGCACATCTGGGGCGGCCCGCCGGGCTCGCCGGAAGAAGATGGCGATCGCTACATCGAGATCTGGAACAACGTGTTCATGCAGTTCAACCGCACCGCCGATGGCGTGTTGCATCCATTGCCAGCGCCGTCGGTGGACACCGGCATGGGCCTGGAGCGGATCAGTGCGGTGATGCAGCACGTCAACTCCAACTACGACATCGACCTTTTCAAGAACCTGCTCAAGGCTTCGGCTGAAGCGATCGGCTGCGAAAACGGCGATCAGTCGTCGCTCAAAGTCGTCTCCGACCACATTCGTTCCTGCGGTTTCCTGATTGCCGATGGCGTGCTGCCGTCCAACGAAGGTCGCGGTTACGTGCTGCGCCGGATCATCCGCCGCGCCTGCCGTCACGGCAACAAGCTCGGCGCCACCGGCAGCTTCTTCTACAAGATCGTCGCGGCGCTGGTTGCCGAGATGGGTGAAGCCTTCCCGGAACTGAAGAAGCAGCAAAGCAATATCGAGCGCGTGCTCAAGGCTGAAGAAGAGCAGTTCTCCAAGACCCTGGAGCACGGCCTGAAAATCCTCGAGCAGGATCTGGCCGAGCTCAAAGGCACCGTGGTGCCAGGCGACGTGGTGTTCAAACTCTACGACACCTACGGTTTCCCGATGGACCTGACCGCCGACATCGCACGCGAGCGCGGCCTGACCGTCGACGAAGCCGGCTTCGAGCGCGAGATGGAAGCGCAGCGTGTTCGCGCGCGTTCGGCCAGCTCGTTCGGTCTGGACTACAACACCCTGGTCAAGGTCGACGTGGCCACCGAGTTCACCGGTTACGCCGCCACCAGCGGCTCGGCGAAAATCGTTGCCATCTATAAGGATGGCCAGTCGGTCGACGTGCTGAGCGAAGGTCAGGAAGGTGTGATCGTGCTCAACCAGACGCCGTTCTACGCCGAATCCGGTGGCCAGATCGGCGACTGCGGTTTCATTCAGGCCGGCAGTAGCCGCTTCGACGTGCGCGATACCACCAAGACCGGCGGCGCATTCCTGCACCACGGTGTGCTGGCCGCGGGCAGCCTGACCATTGGCGCGCCGGTGGAAACCCACGTCGACGCCGAAGTGCGTCACGCTACCGCGCTGAACCACTCGGCCACTCACTTGCTGCACGCCGCGCTGCGTCAGGTGCTCGGTGAGCATGTGCAGCAGAAAGGTTCGTTGGTCGACAGTCAGCGCCTGCGTTTCGACTTCAGCCACTTCGAAGCGATCAAGCCAGAACAGATCAAGCAGCTGGAAGACATCGTCAACGCCGAGATTCGCAAGAACTCCGCCGTTGAAACCGAAGAAACCGACATCGAAACCGCGAAGAACAAAGGCGCCATGGCGCTGTTCGGCGAGAAGTACGGCGACAGCGTGCGCGTCCTGAGCATGGGCGACTTCTCGGTTGAACTGTGCGGCGGTATCCACGCCAACCGTACCGGCGACATCGGCCTGCTGAAAATCATCAGCGAAGGCGGTGTGGCATCGGGCGTGCGTCGTATCGAGGCGGTCACTGGTGCTGCGGCGCTGGCCTACTTGAATGCGGCGGAAGAACAACTCAAGGAAGCGGCCAGCCTGGTCAAGGGCAGCCGCGACAACCTGATCGACAAGCTCTCGGCGGTACTGGAGCGCAACCGTCTGCTGGAGAAACAACTCGAGCAGTTGCAGGCCAAGGCAGCCAGCGCGGCGGGCGACGATCTGTCGGCCTCGGCGGTGGACGTCAAGGATGTGAAGGTGCTGGCCGCCCGTCTGGACGGTCAGGATGGCAAGGCGCTGCTGGCGCTGGTCGATCAGTTGAAAAACAAACTCGGCCGCGCAGTGATCCTGCTCGGCGGTGTCCATGAGGAAAAGGTCGTACTGGTTGCAGGCGTAACCAAGGACCTGACTGGCCAACTCAAAGCCGGTGATTTGATGAAACAGGCTGCTGCGGCAGTGGGCGGGAAGGGCGGTGGTCGTCCGGACATGGCGCAGGGCGGCGGTGTCGATGCCGCTGCGCTGGACGGCGCACTGGCGCTGACCGTTCCATTCGTCGAGCAGGCTTTATAAGACGGCTCGCCGGGCCCGCAGTCTAGTGGCGGGCCTGGCGACTGTTCGAAAGATTATTGGGCGCCCTTCATGGGCAGAGGCGGCTTTGAAATGGCTTTGATCGTACAGAAATTTGGAGGCACCTCGGTCGGCACTGTCGAGAGAATCGAGCAGGTCGCCGACAAGGTTAAGAAATTCCGCGATGCCGGCGATGACCTGGTGGTTGTGCTGTCTGCAATGAGCGGCGAAACCAACCGTCTGATCGATCTGGCCAAGCAAATCAGTGGCGAGGCACAACCGGTTCCGCGCGAGCTGGACGTGATCGTGTCCACCGGTGAGCAGGTGACGATTGCCCTGTTGGCCATGGCGCTGATCAAGCGCGGTGTGCCGGCGGTGTCGTACACCGGCAATCAGGTACGGATCCTGACTGACAGTGCGCACAATAAAGCGCGTATCTTGCAGATTGATGACCAGAAGATTCGCGGTGATCTGAAGGCTGGCCGTGTGGTGGTTGTCGCCGGTTTCCAGGGCGTCGACGAGCACGGCAACATCACCACCCTCGGTCGCGGCGGTTCCGATACCACCGGCGTGGCACTGGCGGCGGCCTTGAAGGCGGATGAATGCCAGATCTACACCGACGTCGACGGTGTCTACACCACCGACCCGCGTGTGGTGCCGGTCGCTCAGCGTCTGGACAAGATCACCTTCGAAGAGATGCTGGAAATGGCCAGCCTCGGTTCCAAGGTGCTGCAGATCCGTGCGGTGGAATTCGCCGGCAAGTACAACGTTCCGCTGCGCGTACTGCACAGCTTCAAGGAGGGTCCGGGCACCCTCATTACTATTGATGAAGAGGAAACCATGGAACAGCCGATCATTTCCGGCATCGCTTTCAACCGCGATGAAGCCAAGCTGACCATCCGTGGCGTGCCAGACACCCCGGGCGTGGCGTTCAAGATTCTTGGCCCGATCAGTGCCGCGAACATTGAAGTCGACATGATCGTGCAGAACGTCGCGCACGATAACACCACCGACTTCACCTTCACCGTGCACCGCAACGACTACCAGGCCGCACAGACCGTGCTGGAAAACACCGCTCGCGAGATCGGTGCCCGTGAAGTGGTTGGCGACACCAAGATCGCCAAGGTCTCGATCGTCGGCGTCGGCATGCGTTCCCACGCAGGCGTGGCCAGCCGCATGTTCGAATCCCTGGCGAAAGAAAGCATCAACATCCAGATGATCTCGACTTCGGAAATCAAGGTGTCCGTAGTGATCGAAGAGAAATACCTGGAACTGGCCGTGCGCGCGCTGCACACGGCTTTCGAACTGGATGCTCCGGCCCGTCAGGGCGAGTAATCCGCTTCTGTGAAGGGCGCGGTCTGACCGCGCCCTTTATTTTTGAATGGCGCGAGCCCCGGAACTGTTCTTTTGCTCGCGCTGGTCAATACTCAGGCATGTAGGGCTACGATCGCTGCGGTTGTAGGTCGGGTGCCTTTTTTTTGCAGACTGTTGTCCCTGAAATGAATGGCGTAAGGAGAAAGGTATGCTGATTCTGACTCGTCGGTGCGCGGAAAGCCTGATTATCGGTGACGGCGAAATCACCGTGACCGTGCTCGGCGTCAAAGGAAACCAGGTGCGTATCGGCGTCAACGCTCCGAAAGAGGTTGCGGTGCACCGTGAGGAAATTTACCTGCGTATAAAGAAAGAGAAGGACGAAGAACCAAGCCATTAATTTTTATCGATTTTTATGTTTGCAAACGGGGAAGAAGCTGGTTAATATACGCCCCGTGTTGCGGAGAGCTGGCCGAGTGGCCGAAGGCGCTCCCCTGCTAAGGGAGTACACCTCAAAAGGGTGTCGGGGGTTCGAATCCCCCGTTCTCCGCCATTATTTGCTTAGTACGTCGTAATCTGGCTTCTTCTGTAAGTTGTTGAAATTACTAGAAAAAGTGTTTGACATAGAGATTAGACGGCCTATAATGCGCGGCAACAAATGCACTCGTAGCTCAGCTGGATAGAGTACTCGGCTACGAACCGAGCGGTCACAGGTTCGAATCCTGTCGAGTGCACCATTTAAGAGTTATTTGCTGTAAGGTGAGTAACTCGGCTTCAGCCAGTTGTGGTCTGGTTTAAAAACACAAAATGCACTCGTAGCTCAGCTGGATAGAGTACTCGGCTACGAACCGAGCGGTCACAGGTTCGAATCCTGTCGAGTGCACCATATACCAAAAAGCCCGCGTTTAACGCGGGCTTTTTGCTGTCCGGGATTTGGCTTTTCCCTTCACGCAGCCTCGTTCATCAAAATCAATTTGAGCACTGCGGCCTCGCTTGAGGTCGTAACGATAGCTCGTTGTCGATGTGCGCGTGTTGATCTTGTCGGGCTTGCCCAGTGCGCTTTCGACGTCCCGCTGGCTCATGCCGGCAATCACTCGCCGATTGATGATCGCTTCGCGCCGCTGCCTGTTATCGATCAGGTTTCCACATTTGTGTTCGGTGCCGCCGACGATGCCCGGTTCGCGTCCACTGTCTTTCATGCCGGTCACAGCTTCGTGATTGAACTCCGGCATGATTGCGACCCAGCCAGGTGAGTAGGGATGAACCTCCTGAATTGAGAGCTGCTCCCCGGTTGCGCAGCTCATCGATGTGAATGTGACGCTGCCGTCACCGGCCTGGCAACGATGAAGTGTGGTGGCGTTGGCAGGCGTGGTGTGGAGCAGGGCGGTCAGTAGATATAGCGCGGGTTTTGCCGGCATTCGATGTCCTCCATGACGATCTAAGCTCAAGGGTAGTCGCTGCTTTTTGCATTGCCGGTGTGTTTTCTTTTCAAGATGAGTCGTCGCATCTGCACGGGTCAGGCAGGTGCTCAGGTTTGTTTCGCAAGCGCTTGTTTCAGCCGTGATTTTTTCAACGTTTTAAACCGTCAGGCGTGTATCATTGCGCCCGTCAGCCCCGCCGGGGCTTATGGAAAACCTCCATGGACTTACCCAGTAGTTGTTCAGTAAACCGTTTCACCAATCATGAATTGACTGATTGATCCTTCCGGCGTGCCCCGCTGCTGGGAGTGGAGTTCGCCTATGTCCGAAATCGAAGTAAAGAAAACACAGGAAAGCCTTCAGGACCGCCTGGCTCAGGTCGTCGAGTTGCTGCAGCGCCAACGTGTCGTTGAAGACCTGACTCATCGCCAGGAAGGTCCGCACCACGACCGCGTGGAAAACCTGGTTCACCGGCAAAACCTCGTCGAGCTGCAACGCAAGCTCGATGATCTGCACTCCGCCGACGTCGCCTACATTCTCGAAGCCTTGCCGCTGGACGATCGTCTGACGCTCTGGCAACTGGTCAAGGCCGATCGCGACGGCGACATTCTTCTTGAAGTATCCGATTCCGTCCGTGAAACGCTGATCGCCGACATGGACGATCACGAGCTCCTGGCTGCGGCCAAGGACATGGACGCCGACGAACTCGCTGACCTGGCCTCCGAGCTGCCGCGAGACGTTGTCCATGAGCTGATGGAGAGTCTGGATAACCAGCAGCGCGAACGCGTGCGCTCGGCCCTGTCCTATGACGAGGATCAGGTCGGTGCGCTGATGGACTTCGAGATGGTGACGATCCGTGAGGACGTCAGCCTTGAAGTGGTTCTGCGTTATCTGCGTCGCCTCAAAGAGCTTCCTGGTCACACCGACAAACTGTTCGTGGTCGATTACGACGGTGTGCTCAAGGGCGTGCTGCCGATCAAGCGTCTGCTGGTCAACGATCCGGAGAAGCAGGTCGCCGAAGTCATGGCCAGCGATCCGGTGAGTTTCCACCCGGACGAAGACGCCTACGACGCCGCTCAGGCATTCGAGCGTTACGACTTGATCTCGGCGCCGGTGGTCGACAAGAACGGCAAACTGATCGGCCGTCTGACCATCGACGAAATGGTCGACCTGATCCGTGAGGAAAGCGAAAGCGAAGTCCTCAACATGGCCGGTCTGCGCGAAGAGGAAGATATTTTCGCCTCGGTGTGGAAATCCCTGCGTAACCGTTGGGCGTGGCTGGCGGTGAACCTGATCACTGCATTTGTTGCATCGCGGGTGATCGGTCTGTTCGAAGGTTCGATCGAGAAGCTCGTGGCACTGGCGGCGCTGATGCCGATCGTGGCGGGTATCGGTGGCAACTCCGGTAACCAGACCATCACCATGATCGTGCGCGCCATGGCGCTGGATCAGGTCAGCACCGGCAACACCTCGCGCTTGATGCGCAAAGAGCTGGCGGTCGGTTTGATCAACGGTCTGGTCTGGGGCGGGGTGATCGGTGTGGTCGCGTACATGCTCTACGGCAGTTGGTCACTCGGCGTGGTCATGACGGCGGCGATGACGCTCAATCTGTTGCTGGCGGCGTTGATGGGCGTGTTGATCCCGATGACGCTGGCGAAAATGGGCCGCGATCCGGCGATGGGCGCCAGTGTGATGATCACGGCAATGACCGACAGCGGTGGCTTCTTCATCTTCCTCGGATTGGCAACAATCTTCCTGCTCTGACCTTGTGCAATGAAAAGCCCGTCAAATTGACGGGTTTTTTTGTGCCTGCCAAACAGATATGAGCGCAAGTACAAGTAACCGTGGCGAGGGGATTTATCCCCGCTGGACTGCGCAGCAGTCCCATTGTTTTTGGGGCTGGCATGCAGCCCAGCGGGGATAAATCCCCTCGCCACACTCAATTGCCAAGCGGCCATCTGTCATATTGCGGGCAAAAAAAAGCCAGCAATCATGCTGGCTTCAATATGTTCGGTATAACTCAGGACGCGTCTGCGGCCATTTCTGCGTCGTGTGCGATCAGCGACACCAGGGCGTTCTGCTGACGGTGCGACAGCTGACGGAAGCGTTGCAACAGCTCGCGCTCGTGCAGCGACAGCTCCGGGCTGTCCAGGCGCATGCTCAGCTCTTCGCCCAGTGCGCCTTCCTGAATAAGACTCTGCTCAAGGCGCGCAATGATCTCGGAGTTCATGCTGCGATGATGATTGCGAGCCACCTCGGCAATGCGTTCACGCATTCCGTCTGGCAGACGTACGACAAACTTGTCAGCCGTACGGCTGGAATAAATTGCCTGTTTCAATGGGCGCATATATTTAACCGGTTAGTTCAGGGGAGCGGTTCTCGGGATTGGCCGCAGGATGTGTGGTAGGACAAGCATCCGGACCAATTGGTTCAACCTGAATTGTTAAGAGGCCGGCATCATGCCTCAAAATTGCCAGATCATTGGCGTCAATTCTGTGACAAATATTGCGCCGGGTAAAGGCGTAATGCCAGCACCAGTTGTCAGAAATGCGGACTGGTTGGAAAACTTTCCATCCTTCCATATCGCTGCCCGTTTTCGCATGCACATCTGTTGATGTCCGAAGACCTCAGAACGTGCATGCTATGCGGCTCGCTATTCTTGATCCCTATGTGTACAGGATAGTGGCAATTTGCCGATTTACTAGAGGCAGGACCCGTCGGAGGGCGTTTACAGGATGGATGGCAAGCTTTTTTACCTGATGGGGCCGTCCGGTTCGGGCAAGGACAGCCTGATCGATGCATCGCGTGAGCCACTGCGGGCGTTGAACTGTGAAGTAATGCGCCGGGTGATTACCCGCTCGGCGGAGTCCGTCGGCGAAGATGCAATTGGCGTGACGCCTGAAGAATTCGAACGGCGACAGCACGCCGGCGCGTTTTCCCTGGCCTGGCAAGCCAACGGCCTCTCCTACGGCATTCCAAGGGAAATGGATGAATGGTTGCAAGCGGGCCGGCACGTACTGGTTAACGGGTCAAGAGCGAACCTGCGTCAAGCAATGGAGAAGTATCCAACGCTGGTGCCGATTCTGCTGACAGTCAACGATGAGGTCCTGCGCAAGCGCTTGCTCAGCCGTGGTCGGGAGAACCCTGAGCAAATCGATGCGAGGCTGGCTCGCAATGCTTTGTTCAAAGACCGAAGATCCAGCGACAGCCCCGTTCATCAGATCGACAACTCTGTTGACCTTGCTACCGCGGTCTCTTCGTTACTGGAATTGGTTCGGCTCAACGCAGAACCGGATCGAACTTGATCTTGCGCCCTGCAATCAGCGCCAGCACAAACAGCACCGCAAACACGCCACAGCCAACCAGAGGCAAGGTGACTTCCGTCTCCTCGAACAGCGCCAGATGGGTAACGCCACTCAGTAAAGCGAGGATGAGAAATCCTGTCGCCGATTTGGACATGTTGTACTCCTGAAGATATTTCAAAAAACCAGACGTTCAGTGGTTCGCGCCGAAGCTTGCTCAGGCTCGCTGACCATTTGCGTAGAAGCGTCGCTGCGATCACTCAACACTGCCCACTGCGGCGCTTTCTGCACCTGCAGGTAATGCGGCATGCGCTGCGCCACTGGTTGCTCAATGTCAGCTTTCGGAAAAAAATGCGATCCGAGCAAGAAAGCCAATGCCGCTGCGTTTGCAAGCAAGAGGGTGCTGTTCATGGCACGACGCTCCAAATTGTTCTTTTTGATAGAACAGGCATAGCAGTCGCCGTGCCAACAGTGTAACGGCTGATAAGTCCTTTAAAAACAAGGGTTTGGTAAGGTTTTTAGGAGTGCGGTGATTGCAATCTGCAATGAGCGCATTTTCGGGTAGTGCAAATTGCCCGGTAAAAGTTCCCGCAATCTTCCAGGGCGCTTGCCTACACTTAAAAAGCCCTACGGACGACATGACAAAACAGGGGCTGGCCGTTAACATGCACGCCGTCTGTCGCGCCGCATACAGCCCGCGTCAATCAGTGTCTCAGTAGCTCAATTGGATAGAGCATCCCCCTCCTAAGGGGAAGGTTGCAGGTTCGAACCCCGCCTGGGACACCACATATTTAAAGGCTTTAAGCGCTTCGATGCGGCCCCTCAAAAAATCTCATGGGTGCATTGTGGGTGCAATAGCTTTCTCAAGGATCTTGCGTTAATTACCTCTGGGAGTCGGGTAGTGGCTATTTTTGATATCTTTTCCAAGCGTCAGAAAAAGCTCCGCGGCGAAACGCCAGATGTTTATCAATACGATCGGTTGCCGGATGCACTTCGCGTGCAAATTGTTCATGCGATGTGCGACGCGCTGGGCGGCCCTAATGATCGTCCGAACCAAAACTGCTGGAAATTTATCAGCGAAATGCTATGCCGGGAGTATGGCCTTTTCGCTTTGCCGACAGCGCGTCAGCACGGTCAGCGTGATTTTGCTGATGAGGTGATCAATTTTTTCTTGCAAACTGAAGACTTGGAGCAAGCGCTTGATGTCGTTGAGCTTTGCTTCAGGGCGGTGGATAGAATCAGCCGCGAAACTCAGTATTTGTGGAGGAACAACTCGAACGAGATCGCGGATGCCTCTATCGATGAGCTCAACAAGCGCTTTCAGGAGCATGGCGTCGGTTATCAGTTCGTAAACGGTGAAATTTTAAGAATTGACTCGCAGTTATTGCACGCCGAGGTGGTGAAACCAGCGCTTAGGCTTTTGGAGAGTAAGTCGTACGCGGGACCGCAACAGGAGTTTTTGAAAGCGCACGAGCATTACCGGCACGGTAATTCTAAGGAAGCCCTAAATGAGTGCTTGAAGTCTTTCGAAAGCCTGATGAAAGCGATTTGTGCAAAGCGTAAGTGGACTGTCACTGGTAAGGAAACGGCCAGCTCGTTGATCAAGGTCTGCATGGATAACGGATTGATCCCGGCTTTTTGGCAGACTCAATTTACATCGCTCAAAAGCTTGCTGGAGGCAGCGGTGCCAACTGGGCGGAATAATCTCGCAGGGCACGGACAAGGAGCTGAACCAACCGTTGTTCCGGATTACCTTGTGGCTTATATGCTTCACATGACAGGAGCTTGCCTGGTGTTTTTAGCAACTGCTGAACAGCATCTGTAACCTTCAACGCCCGGCGTCTCTGATTCGCAGGACGGTAGTAGTCGAGCAGCTGGCGTGCCGAGCCGTTGCGCGAATGCCCAGACCGGCGGCCAGCAGCTCTTTTACCCTCTTGTGCAGCGCCTCATCCATCGGCCGGCCTTGATACTTGCCGGCAGCTTTGGCTTTCTCAATTCCCTGAGCTTGGCGCTCACGACGCTGCTCATAGTCCTTGCGCGCGATCGCGGCCATCATTTCCACCAACATGGAATTGATCGCTCCCAGCATCCGCCCGGTGAACTCATCCCCTTTGGTGTCCTGCATTCCTTGATGGCTCGTTGGCAGATCGAGCGCGACGATGCGCAAGCCCTTGGAGTCAATCGCGGCTTTGAGCTTCTGCCAATCCTCCACAGGAAGGCGTGAGAGGCGATCTATTGACTCAACCAGCAAGACGTCACCCTTTCGCGCATCCTTGAGCAGGCGCAGCAGCTCAGGCCGATCTGCCGACGCGCCGCTGGCGTTCTCCAGGTACACGCTCGCGATAACCTTGTTTTGGTCGGTGGCGAATTGCTCGAGCGATGCCCGGGCGCGGCCGGCGTCCTGCTCTTCGGTCGATGCTCGGAGGTATGCGCGGATGAACATGATGTGCTGTCCGTATCAGTTAAGGTGTTCTACTAATACTATTGCACTATGAGTGTCACTTATCAAGCGGAATGCGCAAATAAACACCAATTTGCGCGTATCAGCTCAGGCATACCAGCAATAACATGGAGGTAAAAAAAGGGGGAGGAGGGATCGAGGAAGGGCGGCTGAGAGTGCCGCCCCTTGCCAATGTCTATCGTGGGCGACGAGGAGGCTCAGGTGGGCGGGGCTGGCTTGGGCGCGGTTTATCGTCACGCACAAATCGCATTGGCGGTGGTGGAGGCGGTGGCGGCTTCTGCGTAGTCATTTCGATTACCTATGGGTGGTGGTAAACATAAAACGGTATGAACGATACCAAGGCGAATAGGATTGTTGCCGCCATGAACGTCGACAGCTTATTCAGATATTCCAAACGTCGATCATTATTCAGCGCGTTCGTAGTCGCTCCAGTGACGTATTGATTGTAAATGAATATGGACATTTGTTTTTCTGTCTCTTCCACCCCGTCTTCGAACTCTGCGTAAAGCTTGAGCATCGAGGCCCTATACGCCTCGATCTCCTCCAGCGTGGATAGCGCCTTGTCAAAAACTCGCAGGTTCCAGGCTCTCCAAAAATTCCATATTCCAATCGCTAGGCAGATGCAGGCGTACCAGTAGAAAACCCAGAAATATACCGCCACACCGCCGAGATAGGTCGTTGGTGCTTTGTCGAGCATGTAGGAGAAAAAGCTGAGCAGCGCGACCAGTATCGCTAAAGGAAGGCTCAGTCGCGCGATGAGTTTTTCCTTCCTTTCTAGCTCGTAGTAGTAAACCTTCTCAGCGAAATCGAATCGCTCCTTGTCATCCATTTTGACGGCATCCGTTTCAATTGTTTGAGTGGTTACATAGACGAAGGGCGGATATCCGTGCCGTTCTGCGTGCCCGATATTCGGTATTTTTGTACTTCGCCAGCGACAACTTCAGTCGCCGTCTCTTTCACTGGCTGGCCAATCTGCATTGCGCACAAGCCACCGCCATCTTCATCGCCTCCAACGCCCACGATATGCCGACCCGGCTTAACGTGGAATTTTGCGACCTCGCCAGTATCAAGGCGGGCGGCTCTTTTGCCGTCAATGAGCAGCGTGGCGAAGCATCCGCCAGACGCCCAAAATCCTTTGTCGCGGCTGACAACAAGCGTTGCATCACCCGGCGTCGCAGTCTGATAGGCGTAGACGCGATCGGCGGTTACTCGCTTTGCTGATCCAGGATCAACGGGGGTGCTTGAGCACCCAGCAATCAACGCGATCACCGCGACCGCTGGAAAAATCCTGTGCATGATTCGTCCTCAATGTTTGAAGGGCTAACTTTACACCAGATAGGTTAGACCTTGTCTTCAGCCAGGATCGACGCCGAGATGATCATCCCGCCCCACCGGCGTTCGCCGATGCAGATCGGGACCGGGTTGCCGCTGGCCGTGGTGTTCTTGGCGCTGCCGAAGGCGTAGGAGGGAGAATTTTCGGGGGAGGCGCTGTGCTTCAGGCCGGTTGCCTGCGGGCTGAGCATTTGGATGACGCCGCCCGCTGCTAGGGCGATACCCGGAGCCAACGTTGCGCCATTTGTGAAGGGACTCATGACGATCAGGACGGCGCCAATGATTGTCTGCAGAAGGCCGGCGCGTTTGCTGCCTGCGATCACCGGGACGATTTTCAATGTCTTGATACCGCCCAGGTCGAAGTCTTTCACCCCCACGTTCTTGCCGTTGCGGATGATGGCAAATCTCATGCCCAGCCTAGCCAGGCGAGCAATCTCCTCGGCGAATCCATCGACCGTCGCCCTCAACGCCCTGAAGACCTCCCAGGCGCTGCCTGTTTCAAGTTGGTAATCCTTTTGCCGGAAGAACTTTCTTCCCAAGATGCTGCTGAGCTGGATCGTCGTCCGGGGGCTGTAGTGCACAACTGTGGCAGCCATTGCCTGTCTCCTATGTGTTAGTAGTCGGCATGGATACGCCGAGACGAATAGCGAGAAGCGACCGCGACATACGCGCCTGATCGAATGTCACCTGCTCACGTTGTGGGTCGTAATTCCAAATACGGTCGTAGATCCCCTGGTAGGCACGAGCGCCACGAAACGTCCCGCGCAGCAGATCGGCCGAGACTCGGGCCTCTTCCTCAGTGAAGAAAGGACCGTCAATGGTCACCTTCTGGCCATCGCGGACGTGCTGTACATCCCACACCACGTAACCGGAGTCGGGACCTTGTTTCAGCGGATACGATGAAAAATGGTTGGTTTTGCACGCTTCGGCGAAGCGTTCTTGATAGTTGGCCAAGGGCTATATCCTGATTCGCGGCCGCCAGATCGCGGCCGCACAACGTTGGGTCAGGCTGCGTCTTCAGCAGCTTCTTCATCGTCCGCGTTCGGACTGTTCTTGAGCATCTCGGCGGTCGGCCCCTTACCGGGTAGCTCAAGCGGGATAGGGGTGAGCCACTCCGCAAGGTTCGCGTAACCCTCGCCGAAATCACCCCACTTCTGCACCTCGGCGGCCTTACTGTCGATTCCCACTCCGTCGGTGATTAAGCCGACAGCGAGGGCACGTGCGTTCATCAGCGTCTCACGCACGCCGATCGCAAGCAGGCCCAGCGTCGTCACTGCATCCGGATACGCAATGGCGATTCCCGCGCCACCGAGCTTTACCGCCTGCTCATCGGTGTAGCCGCTGATTCTGGCCGGGCCGCGAAGGACCGCCGCCGCGATGCGCGACTCTTTCCCCTGGCGCATTTGCATCAGGAGGTTCATGCGCTCGTTGTTTGGCAGGTCGCTGGTGTATGCCCGGCACTCGGCATCCAGAGATGCGCCCACGGCGTCATTTGGCGAGAGAGCCAGGAATGGGAGGATTTTCTGGGATGCGTAGGTGTAGAGGTTTTGGGCTGTCTCCCGGATCGTCGGAATACCGTCCTTCACAGCCATGACGTAATCGTCAAACGCAGCTGCTGATCGCCGCGTCTTTGCCTCTCGCGTCAGGTCGGCGTTTTCGCGGATGGCTTCCATTTTCGCCGATGCCTTCGAGTATTGATCGAGCATTGCGTCTTGAAGGCGCTGGAGTGGGCCAACATTTGGCCAAAGCGCCCAGGCGGTGCCGGGCAGATTTTCGGAGTGGTATTTCTTGAAGTCGTGAAGGAAAACAGTGGCAGATCCGACTTTTTGCATAGCGCCGACAGATCGTTGCAGGTTCATTTTGTGTACCTATGGTTGGTTTGCGTTTGTGGTTCAGGCTCGAAGTAGTCAGCGAGCGTCATTTGATCGGGATTCATCCCGCCGGCGGCCGCGGCGCTGAGCTGGTCCATGATCTGACTGATGGCTTGCACATCGTTATCGGTGGCCGCTAGGCCCAACTCGTTTTTGAGCTTGGCCAACTGCTTAAGAGGCTTCATTGCGCGCCTCGATAATTTGTCGATATTGCTCGGCGGCGTGCTGATCGATAGTCACACCCTCTGGAGGCCTGGTGACGATCCAGGCGCCTGGCGTTGGGGCGTGGCGGATATCCATGATCCCGACCTGAGCGCCATACCTGCCTGGTCGTTCAACGTGGCGCACGTGCAGGATCAGAGCCTTCGCCATCTCCTCGCACTGGTCGCTATCCATTGAGGAAAATGGGAAAAACAGGCACTCGTTTTTCCCTTGGATTCGATAGTCCACCTGGTGTCCCGCAGTCTTGGGGAAGTCGGACTCTTCTTGCAGTTCGGTGGAGCTGGCGCGGATCACTGCCAGCACAATCAGCAGAACCGACTCGTCGGCCGCACCGATCTTTTGAGCCAGCCGCTGCAGTTCGGATTTCAGTGACTTGATGCTCATCGCTTCATTTCCTCGATTTGTAGGCGAAGCTCTTCCATCGCCTGTTGCAGCTCTGCCACCTCAATGACGCGAGCAACGGCCCCCAGTCCGAGAATGAGGTTCTTGCCCTGGTCGGGTGGAAGCTTCCCGTCAGCGATAGCCCTGAGCAGCGACCGAGCGGCACTCGGCAGGTCCGTGTCGTCCAGGTCGAACGTCACCGACTCCACTGAAGGTTTGATCGGCGGCACAAGCCGCTCAAGGATGAGCCGGCAGGCCTGCATATCTCCCTTCTTGGCGGCGGCCAGCACCTTCTTGGTCACCGCCTCGGCGCCCTCCGCCAGCTTCGCGCGGATCGCTTGGGTCTGCCCTGAACGCCCGCCGGGGTTACCTGATTGCCCCGGCGCCCATTGCCCGGCGTTGGCGCGGCCCGTCACTGAGCAGCCTTCTTGCGCGCGCCGACCAGTTCGGCCGGATGCAGCAGTGCCAGTTCTGCAATGTGCAGATCGACGCCGGGGCCGGTGATATGGAAGCGGCCGCCGGCGAGCTCAGTCAGCGTCAACCCGCGCTCCGCAATCCAGCGCCGGGCGCGGTTGCGCTTACTGCTGAAATTTCTAGGCACGGGCAAGGCGAGACTCCAGGCCGATAACGGGTTTGTTCTCACTGAGGGCGATGAGCAGGGCACAGGCTTCGATGCTGCCCGTGTCTGCGGCAGCGCGAAGGCGCGCCCAGGCCGAATTGAGTTCCGCCCGAGTAGGCTTGGCCTGTGGTCCTCGCTGTTTCGTTTGTTGGGTCTGCATGATCAATCCTCATTGGCTGCGAAACCGGGTGACGCAACCAAATTAGGACTTATCTGATCGCATATCCAGTGTTTTATAGGTGCACCTCAGGTGCTACACAGAACGGGACGGAATGGGACTGAAATAGTTGGTTTTGGCGGTTCGGAAGGAGGATTTTTTGTTGCAGTAAGTCGATAGTAGGCAAAGTGATACAGCTGCCAGGTGAACGAATCGTTCACCCTCAATCTGAGGTCGGGTAAATACGGAGAAGTGGCGGGACTTCCTCAATTTGAGGAACAACCCCCAGTGGGGGAAGTTGAACGATCCAACCCCCAACGGGGCTGTACCTGACCTCCGATTTCGGTATGGCAGGTGTCGCGACACGTTTTGCTAGATCAGAAAACGTGTCGCGTTACTTGACGATCCAGATTCGGATGATCTTCCCCCGGCGGGGCAGCATCGCTGATGCCTGATCCGACCTGCTGTCAGGCACTCGTTAAGCTTCAGCAAAACCTTTAGCGGTAAGCCTGAACGATTCCCCTTTAGGCATGACGTCTACCCATCCTTGCTGAGCAGCGTATGTCATTCCAGGTTTGAAGTCGGCAGCATCAAGGCCACGCGAATGCCAAACTGAAAGGAAATTATTGATCCGCAATACGTCGTCTGGACGATTATTAAAGTGATGAACGAAAATCGCGAGAATCTCACGAGCCGTTTCTTCGGGGGTGGGCATACTGGCCATTCATAACTCCTTGAGTGCGGTTTTAGCGTCCTCGGCGAGGGCGTGCTATTTAGCGCAATCGATAATGCCACTCCCAACCCAATCTCAAAAGGCCAGTAGAGCTTTCTCATTCTTAATCAAACTTTACATAGAGCAAACACTCGAGGAATAGAGATGCTTACTCATTGGGTTTTCGTAATGTTTATAGCCGGCCAGCCAGTCATGACGGAGCAGAAGGCGTCCGAGGCAGACTGCAACAGAACGCTGGTACGCGTAGTGGCGCTGGCGCGAATCCAGGGAAAGGACGCCATCGGCGCCTGCTATCTTCGAGCGACGTCGGATGTTTGATCGTACGTTCGGGGCCGCGCAATGAGACCAAATCATCTCAGTGAGACCAAAATGTCACACTGCGGGAGAAGTCACTGCATTTTGCGCGTGTATGCAGTGTTTTCACCTGGCTTATTGCGGAGATACACTCAAAACTGAGTACATCTCCCGGAGCCCCTATGTCTGTCATCGATTGCGATTACCTGCCTGACCCATCCAAGACCACATTCCCGCCCGAGCTGGCCCTGCTCATCGTGCGAAAGGCCGCATCACTTGCCGATGCCTTCGAGCAGCAGGCGCTCGATCAGCTCACCCGGGACGCAACCTCGGCAATCGCCGCCGGCGCCGATCCGCGCCAGGTCATCCGACAGATGCGGCTGTAACTCCCACCGCTGGTGGAAGTCTTGGTGTTCCACCATTGGTGGCGCATCGAGGTTTCCGCCATTGGAGTAAACCTCCCAGCCTTTTACGACCTTCTCGCGAAAGTGTCGGCAAGCCCGGCAGATGTGAGCAAAAGTCCGCGCATCTGTGATGTGCTCAGTTTTGAGCGCATCTTTCCCCACTTTTGGGGGCTGCAATTATTTTCCATCCCTCTGTTGATCTATGTAAGACAGTGTCTTACACTGAGCCTATCAAGACGAGATGAGGCTCCCATGGCAAACACACCAACCGTAACGATGAGACTGCCCCAGGAATTGATCGAGCGCGTCGACGCATACGCAAAGCGCGTCACCGGTGATACAGGGGTCGAGGTAAACAGGACGGCAGCAATCCGCGCGCTTCTGGTGGCGGGGCTGGAAGTCAAAGAGAAGGGTAAGCAGTAACCGGCTGAGAATTTAGCCGATTAAAAAGAGGTGCCAACCCGGTGCGCTAACACCGGGAAGGCGATCACACGACGACACTTGAAGGTACACGTCATGCAATTTAAACAGAATACCATCCAAATTTTGGATGCGCACGGCCAGATCATCACCACCATGGTGCTGCCGGCGAAAATCAAGCTTACCCAGTTGGCACCATTGAAGATCCTCGGCGATATCAGCGTTAAGGTTTTGCCCGGCGCGGCGCCATTTCGCGGGATCTGCGTAGGGGGTGTGCAATGAGTCTGCAGCCCTACACCATCGAGGGCGAAGTCCTCCCTGAGGCCGTGCTTAGCGCTCAGGCGATGGCCTATATGAACTTCGCCAGGATCGAGCACGACCGCCTCGAGCAGATCGTCCGCCACATCATCATTCCCATGGTGGGTGGCTACGAAACTGCCCTTGGCGAAGCCCTTGACCGGCACTGTGAGCAGGTTCGCCGGTTCAGCGGCAACTTCTGCTGGAAGCATCGTCACTTGGGTGAGTCTCACGGCGTGGTCGGCAAGGGGGATATGCAATGAATGGTTCTGTTCGAACGCGAGACGACCTGAGCTTCACTCAGCGCGATGATGCCGGTCGCCTCGTAAACTGGCCAATGAACAATCCCGGCGTGGCGGCCGATTGGCAGAAGGGTATCGACTTCTTTGAGTGCGAAGTGCGCGACCTGGCGACCCATGACGAAACTGAAGCGTTCGACGCGATCCGGTTCGCGCTTGTGGGGATGGGCGGGCGCTATACCTGCCTTGAAATTGGCTTTATCGAGCATGTAGCTCTGGCCGCGATGGTCGGCCTTCGTGCACTGCGTGAAGGTGCTCAGCCATTCATGCCTGCGGAGACCGACTGAGCAACTACGAAACTTTCGTTGTATCGACGGCACTACCCTGCAAGGGGTGGTGCCTTTTGCTGTGGGAGCGAGGTAGGACCTGTCAGCTCGCACATGAATCAACGGCTGGTATGGTAGATATCTATAAGGGTGTATTGATTCGATACAGGAAGAATTGATTTAGTGGTATTGAATCAATACACGATGAACGAGTTTCTGAACGTAGCCAGACAGAACGGTACATTCATTTTTTCTACGTGTATTGAATCAATACCGCTACGTGTATTGAATCAATACAGGATCAATTCGAATTTGTCAGATCTCGCACGGTTCTCGGCGGCGTGTTGGTCGGGGCCACCTCAAGATCCTTTCCCGGGCACTCATCAATTGCGTACCAAGAAAGGGCGTACAGCGCGCACCGCGATCCATGGCGGGAGAAGTAGCTGGTTCGAGTCTGGATGATCCAACCACCATTGAGCAGATCGGTCAGCGCTTTTTGCAGTATGTTGGGAGAGCTGACACCCCATTCTTTTGCCATTGTCCTGGTGGCCGACAGATCCCCATTGTTGCTGCCGTTGTACTGCATTTGCAGCTCCATCAGCACCCCCCTGGCGGTGAAGCTCAGCGCGCGATAGGGGGCAGACTGCCCCATTTGCCACAGCATCATGGCAAACGGTTTAGCCTTGGGCTTGAACCCCTTTCTTTTGATCGCCATTCGGCAGCTCACAGGCAGGCGCAGGGGATCCCCTCAGTTTTGAGGACATCCCCTTGCATCGATTATTGGTTTTCTTCGACGAGGACGTACAGGCCGACTCGATGAGGACGGCGGCCAGGGGCTGCTGCCTGATAGCACCATCTGGTGAGAATCCCCCAGCCGAGTTTTCTCAGATGGCGGATGGTGGATGGAGGGTGAACAATATCCAACTGCTGAGCGGCGGCGATCGAGGATACCGGGCCAACCCTGAGCGCCTGAATCATTCTCAGGGCCTGAGCCTCGGCGGTGTGACCATCTGGCGGCGGATCGCCTACCGCGGCGGTGGTGGCGCCGACGGCGCGGCAGGAAGTAGAATCATCCGGTCCCATCTTTGGCTTCTCCAAGCATTCTGATGTGATGCGTCGGGCCGGTGTTGGTAGCACCGGTTCGACAACCCCTTTTGAGGCCTTCTCAGGCCCAGCTCTCACCGAGCACCATCCTTCGCGGCACGCTCAACCCACGCCTTAAGCTCCGTCATGAGGATCAGCCGGCGGCGCCCAAGCTTGAACGCCTTCAGGTCCCCAGAGGCGATCAGCTCATAAACACCAGAGCGCGAATACCCGACAATCCGCGCCGCATCTTCGACGCTGACCGAAAGCGGACTTAATTGATTTGCTTGTTCCATGAGGCATCTCCAAATCCTCTGCCGACACGGCATAGGTCCATCGAAAGAATATTGCTGTATGTGATGCACGTCAACTGCAATCACAGGCTGAATATGAGTGCATGGACTTCGGTGGACGCAAAAGGTAGGATTGGGCTACCCATATTTGATAGGTGTAAGCGATGGCCAAGAACAAGCCAAGCCAAGGTGCGCGAAAGACGGAGACGTTGACGCTCCGTCTTGACCCCAAGGTGAAAATGATGATTGAGCTCATCTCGCGGATTCGCAGGCAGTCCATCACCGGCGTGGTTGAAGCGGCTATCGAAGGGATCGCTTTTGACTTGGACGCCCCATATTTTGACGATGGGGAAACGCACAACTATTCGCTCGGGGTGATTTTTTCCGAAATATGGTCTACAGACGAAAGCGAACTATTCATAAATACGTGCTTCCGCCTGCCTTCACTCCTGACTTATGAGGAGCAGCGGCTGTGGGAAACGATCAAGATTTCTCCCGTGTTTCGAGAAAAGCCTTCTTCGACGCTAGTAACGGACTGGAAGATTGACGGCGTGGGCCGCCTTGATAAGGCGATGATAAGAAACTTCTGGAGTGAGCTGACGGAGCACGTCGTGGATAGCCGTGATAACCGGACCGTTTCACCTTTTGTGCCTCCGTACTAAATCAGCTCCACTGCAGCTGCTTTGGTGCCAGGCGCCAGATGGGCATACCGAAGCGTCATCTTGATATCGGAGTGCCCGAGTAGATCCCGTACCGTATTGAGCGGTACGCCAGCCATTACAAGGCGTGACGCGAAGTCGTGCCGCATATCATGCCAGCGAAAGCTTACGATTTTGGCGCGCTCTAGCAGATTGAGCCAAGCGCTTTTCACATCATCTAAGCGGCCGCCGGCCTGACTCGGGAAAACGTACCGGGACTTCCCGGACTGCTTTTTCCAGTCCTCCAGCACGCCGAAGGTTTCCTTGTTCATTGGGATATGCCGCGTATCGCTCGTTTTAGTAGTGGCGCCGGCGGCGGTGATCGTCTTCGCTTGGAAGTTCACCTCCGACCATTTGAGGTCGAACAACTCGCCGCGCCTCATTCCGGTATTCAGCGACACCAGTACCATTGGCTTTAAGTGATCTGTGAAGGGCGCTTCGAGCAGGCTGGGGAACAACTCCTGGCCGCGGTCAGCCCGCCACTTGTTGGCGGTCTCTCGTTCGATCCGTGCTTCATCTTGGCGTGCATCCAGCGCCTCACGCAGGCGCTTGTTCTCATCGGCGTCCAGATAACGGACCAGCCCCATGGAGTCAACTTTGAGCGCCTTGAGCTTGTCCATCGGATGGACGCTGATGTACTCCCATTCAACGGCCCTACTAAATACGCCGCTAATGGAGCCCATTTTGCGGTTGACCGTTGAAGCTTTGTTGCCCGACTGCATCCATCCGGTGCGGATCTGGTCCAGGTCGCGGCCGGTGATCGCGTCGAGACGTTGATCCATGATGGCCTCGAAGTTGTTGTGGAGCGTATGCAGTGTTTTCTCGTGCCCTTTGTGGTGCGTCTTGAACCAGGGCATATAGGTGTCGTCGATGAACCGACGCAGGGAGGGCAGTGCTGAGCCTTTCCTTCCTTGGGTGACGGCCAGCGGCTCGCCGTGCTTCCTCGCGTCGGCGAGGTACTGCGTTGCCTCCTGGCGAGCTTGGTCGAGCGTGAGGATGCCTACTCGGCCCAAAGTCTTCTTGCGGCCGCGCGCCCAAGTCACCACATAGGACTTCGCTCCCGCAGCCGTCACTCGCACGAATAGCCCGGTGATGATGGTATCGTGAACCTCATACTCCCGGCCGGTGACCTGCAGGCCGGCAAGCAGCTTGGCCGTTATCTTCTCTTTCAATTTGTTCCCATGGGTGCAGAGTGGGTGCAAAAAGAACTATACGGGGCCGTTTTCACGGACGCAACCGGACGAAAAGCCCTTGATTTACGGAGCTGGCTCAAGCGGGCCGGGTGCAGAATTGCCCCTCCTAAGGGGAAGGTTGCAGGTTCGAACCCCGCCTGGGACACCACCTCTTCAAAAAACAAAAAGCCCCGTCGCACTTGCTCGTGCGGCGGGGCTTTTTGCGTTGGAGCGCTGGCGAGCTCTACAGCAACTCCGAACGGCGCAACGCCTCGATGGTTTCAATCAGGTCGTCGTACGCCACCGGTTTGCCCAGATGCTGATCGAACCCGGCCTCCCGGGACTTTTGCATGTCGCTCTGAGTGCCATACCCGGTGAGGGCGATCGCTGGTACGTTTTTCACCAGCGGCAGCTTGCGCAGGGCAGCCATCAGTTCATAGCCGGTCATGACCGGCATGCCGAGGTCTGAGATGATCAGATCGTAGCGCGTGCTCTCAGCGGCTTTGAGCGCTGCCACGGGATGGTCGAAGGCCGTTACGTCGGCGTCTTCCATCTCCAGCAGCAGCTTCAAGGTCTCCAACACTTCCGGAGAATCGTCGACCAGCAGAATGCTCAAGCCATCGAGCTTGCCGGAAACCGGTTCAACCTCGGCTGTTGCAGCGGTTTCTTCGACATCAGTCGACAGCGGCAGGCGAACGGTAAAGGTACAACCGGCGCCCAGCCCCGGCGAAGCAACCTTCACCGTGCCGTGCTGGGCTTCGGTCAGTTGCCGCACCAGTGAAAGGCCGATGCCCAAGCCTTCACGTTGATGGTTGGTGTGCTGTTTTTCCGCCTGGCCGAACAGATCGAAGACGTGTTCGAGGTTTTCCGCAGCGATGCCGACGCCGTTATCCTTGACGTCCAGTTGCGCCATTTTCCCGCTCTTGCTGGCGATCAACTCAATGCGCCCGCTCGGTGGCGTGAACTTCAAGGCATTGTTGACCAGATTCCAGATGATCTGCTCGACCCGGGTCGGGTCGGCATGAATGATCAACGGTACCTCAGGCAATTGCAGGTCGATGCGCGTGGCGTGCTGCTCATTGAGCACTACCGTGTGGATGTCACGCAGAACCGCGCTCAGATCGACACGCGCCAATTGCAGTTTGAGCTTGCCGGTGCGTACCCGTGCTACATCAAGCAGGTCGTCGATGATCCGCGCCTGACTGTTCACTGCATCGCAAATGGTGTTGACCGCTTTGGTCGCCGGTCCGGCGGTGCGGATCATTGGCAAACGGCGCAACAGTTCGGCGTTGAGCTGAATCAGGTTGAGCGGGTGCTTGAGTTCGTGGGACATGACCGCGAAGAACTCATCACGCAGGGACACAGTATTGCGCGTCTGCGCCAGTTCCTTGCTCTGTTCATCCTGCTGGCGCTTGTGCCCGGTCAGGTCGCGGGCGATTTTCACATAGCCTTGCAAGCGGTCGCCGCTGAGCCGGGTGACCTCGCCGCTGCAGAAGAAACGGCTGCCATCCTTGCGCACATGCCAGCGCTCATCCTCCGAGCGCCCGTGCTGACGAGCCGTGGACAGTTCACTTTCAGCCATGCCGGCAGCACGGTCTTCGGCTGTGAAGATGAAATCGTAGTACTGACCTTCGGCCTCGTTTTTGCTGTGGCCAAAGATCAGTTCAGCGCCTTTGTTCCAACTGGTGATCGCACCCATTTCATCGAGGATGATAATCGCGTAGTCACGCGTACTCTCAGCGACCAGACGCATGCGTTCTTCGCCCAGGCGCAGCTCTTCCTCGGCTTCGCGGCGTTTGCTGATGTCGATGAAGGTCAACACGGTGCCGTCGATGTGGTCTTCGCTGGAGCGATAAGGCAGCAAGCGGGCGATGTACCAGCGGTTATCGGTACTGTTGACCTCGCGTTCGATCATGTTCAGCGATTCGAACACTTGCGCCGCGTCCTCGGTCATCGCCGGGTAATTCAGGCGATGGGTGATATCCAGCAGTGAACGGCCGGTGTCTACCGGCAGCATGCTGAAGATATCGGTGGCGCGCGGCGTGAACCATTTGATACGCATGCTGCGATCGACGAACACCGTAGCAATGTCAGTAGAAGCGATCAGATTGGTCAGATAATCGTTGATCTTGTCGGTTTCTTCGACTTTGGTCTTCAGTTCGTAATTGACCGTCAACAGCTCCTCATTGATTGACTGCAACTCTTCCTTGCTGGTCTCGAGCTCTTCGGTGGCCG
The DNA here is from genome assembly GCF_019145375.1 of Pseudomonas triticicola. Classification (NCBI taxonomy): domain Bacteria; kingdom Pseudomonadati; phylum Pseudomonadota; class Gammaproteobacteria; order Pseudomonadales; family Pseudomonadaceae; genus Pseudomonas; species Pseudomonas triticicola. The sequence goes on from NZ_JAHSTX010000001.1 coordinate 226,213, forward strand.
AGCGCAGTTCTTCGTTGATCGCCTGCATCTCCTCGTTGGAAGCCTTGAGCTCTTCGCTGGAGATTTCCGACTGTTCGATGGTGTCCTGCAAATGCAATTTGGTGCGTTGCAGCTCACGTTCCAGATTCGAGAGCACTTGGCTTTCAGTCTGCAGCACCGTGGTCAGCGCCTGCTCGTGCGCGTCGATCTCCGTTTCATCGAAGGTCACCAGCACGCACTCGCTGTCGAAGTCGTCGTCCTTGTATGGCTGCGCAATCAGCGTGATGCGGTACTGACGCTCCTCGCGCTTGAGCAGCACTTCACGCGAGCGCACGGTGAGGTTGCTTTGCTGCACCTGGAACAGCGTCGTGCGGATTTCCAGGCGCAGTTCCGGCAGGATCAGCGTCAGCAAGTTGCGTGACAGCTCGCCGCCGACATGCCGCAGGAAGCGCCCGGCGGCTTCGCTCATGTGAAGGATATCGGCGTTGGTGTCGACGATGATGCTCGGCGGGGCGAAGCGTTCTATGGCGCGGCGGTGGATATCGGCAAACGAGAGCTTGACGGGCTCGATGGCTTTCGATGGCGGTCGGGAAACGCTGGTGCGCATGTAACCGCCACGTGGCATGGTCGGGGTGCGGCGGCTGTTCGCGGTACCGGTCTTGGCGCGGAAGATGCGGTTGCGCTTGTCCACTGGCGCGAAAAGTTCATGGCAGGCATCGGCGCTTTCCGAAGTGCCGAGAAACAGGAAACCACCCGGTCGCAGGGCGAAGTGGAACATCTGCAGGATTTCCCGCTGCACCTCGCGATCCAGGTAAATCAGCAGATTGCGGCAAACGATCAGGTCGATCTGCGAGAACGGCGGATCGGACAACAGGCTGTGCTTGGCGAACAGCACTTTCTCGCGGATTTCCTTGCGGATCCGGTAGTGGTCATCGTCTTTGACGAAATAATGCCGAAGGCGTGTTGGCGGTACGTCGGTGACGATGGCTTGCGGATAGGTGCCGGCGCGGCCAGTGGTGATCGCGCGTTCGTCGATATCGGTGGCGAACACTTGCAGGTTGGCCTTGCTGCTTTGTACCTGCATCTGATCATCGAGCAGGATTGCCAAGCTGTAGGCTTCTTCGCCGGTCGAGCAGCCGGCAGACCAGACGCGCAGTTCTTCTTTTTCCGACGAGTCGGCAACCGATTGCACCAGTTGCGGCAGCACATCGCGCTCAAGGGCTTCGAAGGCTTCGCGGTCACGGAAGAAGTTGGTCACGCCGATCAGCATGTCGCCGAGCAGGGCCTTGGATTCTTCCGGGGTATTTTGCAGGTAGTCGTAATAGGCGCCGAGGTCAGACTGGCTGGTGACCTGCATGCGCCGCTCGATGCGGCGCAGCACGGTGGCGCGCTTGTAGTGTTTGAAATCATGGCCGGTGCTGCTGCGCAGGTACAACAGGATTTCATGCAGGCGTTGTTCGGCGATCGACGCTTCGTGTTCGTTTGCAGGCTTCAAGGCTTTCAAGTCGGGATCATTGGCGCTGGGTAATTTGATGTTCTGAGAGTTGCGCCACAGCTCCATCAGTTTCTGCGGCATCTCGACCACTGGCAGTATCAGATCGACCATGCGCGTCTCGATGGCGGCGCGCGGCATGCCGTCGAACTCGGCGTCTTCCGGCACTTGTACCAGCGTCACGCCACCCTGTTCCTTGATTCGCGACAAGCCCACCGCACCATCGGAACCGGTGCCTGAAAGCACCAGGCAAAAAGCCCGCTCGCGATGCACATCGGCCAGATCGCGGAAGAACAGGTCGATGGCAGTGTGGCGCGCTTGCGGTGAGCCAGCGGGGCTGACGCGCAGGTAGCCGTCATTCATCGTCAGCGAGTGCGCCGGAGAAATCACGTACACGCAGTTCTTTTCGATCAGCACCGGCTGCGTCACTTGCAACACCGGCATGCGCGTCGATTCCTGAATGATCTGGTCGGCGATGCTCTGGTGATCGGGCGACAGGTGCAAAATGATCACGAACGCCATGCCGCTGTCCTTCGGCATATGCTCGAAAAACAGCTTGATTGCTTGCAGGCCGCCCGCCGAGGCGCCGATGCCCACCACCGGGAAATTCAGGTGGCTGGGGGTCAGGTCCTTGCGTTCGGGCGCAGAGGGCGAGGCAGGGGTTTTCGAGGTCATCACTTCGGCCTTTTTTTGTGGCGTTACAAGCGTATCGCGGACGTCCGGGGGCGCAGGCAATTGAGCAGAATAAACCTCATTTGCGAATCTGCCTGCACTTTTGAAGGACAAATGTGCTGCCTGTGTTTTTGACATCCGGTGATTGGCAACCGTGCCGATTAATTTGCCGGCGTGATGATCGGTGGTCAGTCGTCGTTGATTTCGACTTTGCCAAAGCTCCCACTGACCTCGGTTACATGCCGACGGCCGAAGACTTCGTAGGTAGTCCCGCTGGCCTCTACGCCCGGCTTGCGCACGGCCAGTTGGGCGAATAACCCAGTCTTTTCGCTGTAACTGCCGAACCAGTCAATCAGCGCCCCGATGTAGCATTCGCCGCCGATCATTACCGGCAAATCGGCGATCTTTTCGATGGTGTAGTGCCCTGGACCGTAGCTGTAGTAATCGTCTTCGCCGGCGCCCGTCGGAGGAATGGGGCAAAGGGGCGCGTCAGGGTTTGAGCCCGATGCGACTTTCATTGCCTGAGTGATGGCGTGGTCGAGTGCCGCGCGCAAATCCGCTTCGAGCTCATAGGTGCTGGTGCCGTCTTCCGTATGTTGCGTGGTTGGCACTTGCAGGGAGTAAGCGTAACGCACGGACACCGTCGGTACCTGACGGTTGATCTTCAGCGGATTGAGCAGGTACAGATTATCGACACCATAGGCGCCGTTTCGGTAAGCGGCATAAATTCTGTCGTGAAGCCTGATCCAGCTGATTGCCTGATTAGCGCCACGGTCGTTGGTGTAGAACAGCGAGCTTTCCGGCTCGACCGATCTTTTGACGAACCGCTCGCCCGTGCGGCGCCAGGTTTCCACGTAGGTGAACAAGCCGGTGCCGCCTGCGTATGTGTCGACGATAAGGTCGCGCTGGCCATCATTGTCCAGATCCAGCAGTGCGTAAGAAGTCCGTCCGGTCTCGGCGGCGCCTCCGATGCTTGAGGCTTTCAATGCTTGCCACTCATCCTCGCTCACGCCTTTGGGACGCGACTTGGGGAAGTTGGTTTGCTCGCCGTAACTGTCGACTGGATCGCCCGCGAACGATGTCTGCGAAGACTCGAAAGCCCGTGCGGCCAAGGCATGTTCCAGCGCAAATTCCGGGTGGTTTTTGCTCTCGGCACGAATGCTTTCCTGCAGATCGTTCATCGCCTGAAGATCCACGGCGTCCGGCTGCCACATTGCGGCTTGCGTCCACTGTGCCTGCAATGCTTGCAGGCGCTGGCGGTAGCTGCCATCCAGGCAAGCGACATCGACTGCGCAGGCATTGCGGGTTTTTAGCCAGGCGCGCTGGGTGCGCTTGAGCTCAGGTTGCGTCGCTGTGGCAGTTGTCATCAGTTGGCGATACAGCGTGCCCATCTGCGCGTCTAGCTCATACAGCGATGTATTCGCGCAAATCGTGTTTTCCACGTCGTTCGCCGCTTTTTTGCAATCCATCGCCGCCGCTGTCGCTTGCTGGATAAAAACAAGCAAACACGCTGACATGATGTAGCGTCCCTTGATGTACACGATTCAGTCCTTATGCAAATCCTTGAGCAGGCGCGCAGAGTAATACTCCAGGCAACATTCTTGAAGCACCACCCTCAGGCCCGGGCATTTTTGGCCGATAACCCGAACGGTGAGTTCAGACTCCAGCGAAATCGCTTGATGGCGCATGGCCTCCGGCTATCATCTGCGCGCCTGAAATCGCCTCGGTTCGTTTTCTTCAATTGCCTGGAAATCTTCGATGTCGTCGTATCACCAAAAAAGCTTTCTGATCGTCGATGATTTTTCCGATTTCCGCAGTTCCGTGCGTTCGATGTTGCGTGAGCTCGGCGTCAAGGATGTCGATACTGCCGACACTGGCGAGCAGGCGCTGAAGATGTGCTCGCAGAAGTCCTACGATTTCATTCTTCAGGACTTCCACCTCGGCGACGGCAAGAAGAACGGCCAGCAGGTGCTCGAAGACCTGATGTCGGAAAAGCTCATCAGCCACGAAGCCGTTTTCGTCATGGTCACCGCCGAGACCAGTCAGGCGATGGTGCTCAGTGCGCTGGAGCACGAGCCGGATGCCTACCTGACCAAACCGTTCAATCGTTCCGGACTGGCCCAGCGCCTTGAGCGTCTGGAGCAACGCAAGACGTTGCTCAAACCGATTCTGCAGGCCCTTGATCGCGGTAAGCCGGTCGAGGTGCTCAATGCCTGTATTGCCCTGTGCAAACAGGACATCCGCTATTCGCCGCTGTGCCTGCGCTACCGCGCCGATGCGCTGCGCGACATGAATCAGAACGAAGCGCTGGAGCGACTCTACGACGGCATCATTGCCGACCGTCCGTTGCCGTGGGCCTTCGCTGGATTGGGCAAGTTGCTGTTCAAACGCGGGCAGGTCTCGCAGGCCAAAGAGGTCTATGAAAAGGCCTTGAAAGTGTTCCCGATGATGCCGGCGCTGTATGACGGCATGGCTGATGTGCTGGTGGCCGAAGGCGACAGCAAAGGCGCGCAGCGGGTGCTGGAAGAAGCGATCCGGCTGTCGCCGCTGGCGGTGCGCCGTCAGGCTTTGCTCGGCAAACTGGCGATGGCCAACGAAGATTTCGAAACCGCCTCGCGGGCTTATCGTCAGGCCGTGGCGCAGGGCGCGCAGTCGCGTTTCAAGGACCCGGAAAGCAATCTCGGCCTGGCTCATGCGCTGATCAGCAAGGGCAGCGATCGCGGCCTCGACACGCGCACGCGGCTGGAGATCAACACCACCCTCAGTGCCGTGGCCAAGGAGAACCCGAGCGATCCCGGCCTGCAAATTCGCGCGCGGCTGATGAAGGCCACCAGCCTGTTGCTCAACGACGCCGAAACCGCCGACAAGCTCACCGAACAAGCACTGATGCGCCTCGATGGCATGGAGCAATTCATGAGCCCCGAGGCGGCGTTGCTGGTGGCCAAGCAGTTGCAGATGCTCGGTCAGGCCGAGGCGGGCACTTCGATGCTCAAGAGCTGCGCGGAGATTTACGGTGATGACCCGGCGGTGATGAAAGACATCGCCAAACTCACCGACGATCCGACCATTCTCAGCTCGAGCAACGCTGCGGCCGATCTCAACCGCCAGGGCGTGCGCGTGTACAAGACCGGCAATCTGGTCGAGGCCCGCGAGGTGTTCCGCAAGGCGCTCAAGCTGCAACCGAAAAACATCAGTATCGCGCTGAACCTGGCCCAGTCGCTGCTGCACGGCACCGACACCAGTGTGCCGTCGGCGGAGCTGGAAGAATGTCGGGCCTGCCTGAAACTGGTGGGCCTGATGCCCGACACCGACGCGCGGTTTGCGCGTTATCAGAAGCTGAAAAGCAAGGCGTTTGGCGAATGAACCCAATTGATCCGGCGCTGGATTTTTCCACGGTGATTGCCTCCACCGTCCACGACATGAAGAACTCCCTGGCCATGCTGATGCAGGCGCACAGCCAATGGCTCGCGCGTCTGCCGAAAGAGCTGCGCGACGGCTCGGAGCAGGGCGTGATCGACTTCGAGTTCGCCCACCTCAACGGCATGCTGGTGCAGTTGCTCGGGCTGTACAAACTCGGCGTCAACCAGTTGCCGCTACAGCCGGCCTATCACGAACTCGACGATTTCATCGAGGCGCAACTGGCCGCGCATCAGGAAGTGTTTGCCAGTCGCGGCATCATCGCCACCTATGAAGTCGATCCGTTGAGCCCGCTGGGTTTCTTCGATCGCGAGCTGATCGCCTCGGTGCTTGGTAACTGCATCAACAATGCGATCCGTTACGCCCGCGAGTCGCTGCTGATTACTGTCAGTGATGAAGCCGGGCAACTGGTATTGAGCATCAACGACGACGGCGACGGCTATCCAGCAGAGATGCTCGAGCGTCAGGCCGATTATGTGCAGGGCATCAATCACAGCAGCGGCAGCACCGGGCTGGGTCTGTATTTCGCCAATCGCATCGCCGCGCTGCACCAGCGCAACGGCGTGGAAGGGCGCACCGAAATCAGCAATGGCGGGCCGTTGGGTGGTGGGGTGTTCAGCCTCTACTTGCCCTGAGGTCTGGTGTAGGAGCTGCCGAAGGCTGCGATCTTTTGATTTTAAAAAGCAAGATCAAAAGATCGCAGCCTCGTTGCACTCGTCAGCTCCTACGGCTCCTGCACAAGATCGGGATTTTTGTGGGCGCTGCTTGATATTCCGAACAGCCGCAGCCTATTTTGTCCGGGTCGCCGTTCGCGGCTCGCACAACAACAAGGATTGCGTCATGACAACCGATGGCCAGGGTTCACTCGCGCAGCGATTGACCGGCATTGATGAGATTGAATGTGTCACCCCGGATCTGAACGGTGTGCCACGGGGCAAGGTGATGACCGCCGAGGGTTTCCTCGAGGGGCGGCGTTTGCAGTTGGCGCGGGGTGTGCTGCTGCAATGCATCATGGGCGGCTATCCGCCGGCGCGGTTCTACGGCAGCGATGACGGCGATCTGGCGCTGGTCGCCGATCCTGCGCAGATTCACCGTTTGCCCTGGAGCGACGAGCCGCGCGCCATGGCGATTTGCGACGCCGACGAACTGAGCGGGGGGAGCTCAAGTCTCTCGACCCGTGGCCAGCTCAAAGCGGTCATCGCCCGTTACGCCGCGCACGGTCTGGCGCCTGTTGTGGCGACCGAACTGGAATTTTTTGTCTTCGCACCGAACACCGATCCGACTCAGCCGTTCCGTCCGCCGGTAGGCCTCGACGGCCGTCGCGAGGATGGCCAGTCGGCGTTCAGCGTCAGTTCCAACAACGGTCTGCGGCCGTTCTTCAGCGAAGTGTATAAATGCATGGCCGCCCTCGGCCTGCCACGCGACACCTTCATGCATGAAATGGGCGTCAGCCAGTTCGAGATCAATCTGCTGCACGGCGACCCGCTGCTGCTGGCCGATCAGACGTTCCTGTTCAAGCACCTGCTCAAGGAGGTCGCGCTCAAGCATGGCCTGAGCGTGGTGTGCATGGCCAAACCGCTGGCGCACACGCCGGGCAGTTCGATGCATATTCACCAGAGCATCGTTGAGATCGGCAGCGGCAAGAATGTCTTCACTGACTCGAACGGCGAGCCGACGTCGATGTTCCGCCACTTCATCGGCGGACAACAGGCAGGCCTCGCCGATTTCACCGCACTGTTTGCGCCCAACGTGAATTCCTATCAGCGCCTGTGTCATCCGTACGCGTCGCCGAACAATGCCTGCTGGTCCCATGACAATCGCGCCGCCGGCTTGCGTATTCCCGCCAGCTCGCCGGTCGCACGTCGGGTCGAAAACCGTTTGCCGGGCGCCGACGCCAACCCTTATCTGGCGATCGCCGCCAGTCTGGCTGCGGGTTTGCACGGCATCGAACAGGAACTGGAGCCGAGCGCGGCAATCCAGGGTGAGTTCGCCGTGCCGGATAATCTGGCCTTGCCGTGTACCTTGCACGCCGCGCTGGAGCGTCTGAAACGTAGCCAGTTGGCGAGGGAACTGTTCGGGTCGGAGTTCATCGAAGGCTACATCGCTTCGAAGACCATGGAGTTGACCAGCTTCTTTGATGAAATCACTCCCTGGGAGCGCCGTGTGCTGGCCGCCCAGGCCTGACGTATCGCTGTTGCCGGGCTGTCGTTCTGACCGCCCGGTATTTACTGCAAGGAGCCGCTCGGAACGCCGATGCGCCAAATCTGGAAATCCTTTCGAGCGCTGTATTTCGCCTCGCTGATGATGTTGATCGGCTCAGGCCTTCTTTCTACTTATCTGGCTTTGCGTCTGGCTGCCGACAACGTCGACGGGCTGTGGGTCGGTGCGCTGATGGCGGCCAACTATTTCGGTCTGGTGCTGGGCGGCAAGATCGGCCATCGCCTGATTGCCCGGGTCGGGCATATCCGTGCCTACTCGGCGTGTGCCGGGATCGTCGGCGCGGCGGTGCTCGGCCATGGTCTGGTGGACTGGCTGCCGGCGTGGCTGGTGCTGCGGACGATCGTCGGTCTGGGCATGATGTGTCAGTACATGGTCATCGAGAGCTGGCTCAACGAGCAGGCCGACGCCAATCAGCGTGGACTGGTGTTCAGCGGTTACATGATCGCCTCTTATCTGGGCCTGGTGCTGGGCCAGCTGATTCTGGTCATGCACCCCGGCCTCGGCCTGGAACTGCTGATGCTGGTGGCGCTGTGCTTTGCCCTGTGTCTGGTGCCGGTGACGCTGACCCGACGGATTCACCCGGCGCCTCTGCACCCCGCGCCGATGGAGCCGCGCTTCTTTATCAAGCGTGTGCCGCAATCGCTGAGCACGGTGCTCGGCGCCGGTCTGATCATCGGTTCGTTCTACGGTCTGGCGCCGCTGTATGCCTCGCAACAGGGGCTGTCGACCGAGCAGGTCGGTCTGTTCATGGGTAGCTGCATTTTTGCTGGTCTGCTGGTGCAGTGGCCGTTGGGCTGGTTGTCCGACCGTTATGACCGCGCGCTGCTGATCCGCTGCTTTGCCGGGTTTCTGGCCGTGGCGGCGTTGCCGTTGGCGATCATGCCGCAGGTGCCGCTGGAGGTGTTGTTCGTCGTTGGTTTCTTCTGTTCGCTGGTGCAGTTCTGCCTGTATCCGCTGGCGGTGGCGTTTTCCAACGACCACGTCGAAGGCGATCGCCGCGTGTCACTGACCGCCATGTTGCTGGTGACTTACGGTGTTGGCGCGAGCATCGGGCCGCTGCTGGCGGGTGTGCTGATGAAGTTTCTCGGCAGTCAGAGCCTGTATGCGTTCTTCAGTTTCTTCGCGCTGGTGCTGGTCTGGCGGATTCGTCCGAAAGCGGTGACCAACCTGCACCAGGTCGACGACGCACCGCTGCACCACGTGGCAATGCCGGACAGCATGTCGAGCTCGCCGCTGGTGGCGGCGCTTGACCCGCGTGTCGATGAGCAGGTGGTGCAGGAGCAGATGGTCCAAGACCCGGCGCCGGTCACTCCTGAGCCTGAGCCTGAGCCCGAAGCGCAGCCGGAAGCAGTCGTTGAAACCGAACTGGACAGCGGCAATGAAGACAAGCCTGCGCCGGATATCAGCGGTGGCAGGCCCTGAGTCGAAGGTAAACATCGGCGCATAAAAAAGGGCAGTCCTGTGCGGGACTGCCCTTTTTATTGGTCACTGCGACTCAGAGATCGTCTTTGTCGAAACGCCGTGCTTCACGCTGCAACTGGTAAACGAAACGCTCGACGTTGCGCGCAGCCTGGCCACTGATGTTGTGGAAGCGCAGACCGGCGAAGGTGATGTTGAGTTTTTCTTCGAAGTGCAGGTAGCGCAGTTCGACCGATGTTGGCTGGTTGCCGAACAGCGGCGGGGCGATCAGGCGATCGTAGACCTGGCCCAGTTGCAGGCGATCAGTGATGTCGCCTTCGAAGCGGAATTTGCAGCCAGTGGCGGAGATATCCAGCAGCTTGCCGTGCAACGGCGTCTTGAGCTTTTCGCCGCCCAGTTCAACGCTGACCAGATCGGTGAGCTTCAACGCAGCGCGGAAGGCGTTACGGCGCTGGTGGTAAACCACTTCAGTCGGCAGGTCGCCGGTGTAGAAGCGATCACCGTCGGATTCTTCGATGTTCAGCGTGCCGTTGCATTCCCAGGCAATCCGCACGCCGTCATGAAAGCCTTCGACCTTGAACGGTTCGCCCGCTTGCAGGAAGCGCTCGCCATCGCGCGGGATCATTTCGTCCAGCGCGATCGTTGCGGTTTCGCGGTCGACCTTGATCAGGTAACTCTGAAAACGCTGGCTGCGTTCATGGAAGGTGATGATCAGCGGATCATGGCTGTCTTGCAGCTGGCGCAGGTTGCTGGAGATTTCCAGTGGCGTGGTGAGCACCTTCGGAGGCTGCGGAGCATCATCCGCGCTTAGGGTGTTGGACACGGTTCTTTAATCTCCAGACAAAATAAGACTACGACTGGCCAGTATTTTGCCAGCATGTTGCGCAAGTGGATAGTGCAGGGCCAGCGAATGGCTCATGCCTGGCTGAGCGTTCGCGGCTTGACCGGTTTGGCAAAGGTCCCGCTGGCGTCGTACAGCGCTGGCGGCTCACCGCCGGTGAGGATCTTCAGCTGGTTGGCCGTGGTCGCCTGCTGGATCTGGATCGACTGGCCGTTCTTGATGTTGGCCGCCTGGCATTGGGCGATCAGCGCGGTCAGGGCATCGCCCTGGGTCAGCAACTGGTCGCCAATGCTCGACTGGCTGGCCAGTTGCTCAAGACCTGTGCGGTCGGTCGGCAGGTTGAGGCTGGCGAGGATTTCGCTGCGCTTGCGGCCATGCTGCTCGAGCAGAATGATCAACGCTTGCTTGGTCGCCAGAATTTCTTCCAGCAACGGCATGTCGCGACCATGCAAAGCGAGGGATTCGGTTTGCAATAACTCCAGCAATTGTTGCGCTGGAGCAAAGTCGTCGTTGATCAGTTGCAATAAGTTAGTGTCGTGCATGGCTGGCCTTGGGGTTTAAGCGTCCAAAAGCCTGGCGCCGGCAAAAGCCTAGCGCTGGGCTTCGAAGTTGAGCAGTTTGCTGGCTACACGGTTGCTGTCGACTTTATAGCTGCCATCGGCAATCGCGGCTTTCAACTCGGCCACTCGGGCTTTGTCGACAGCAGGCTGATCGCGCAGCTTGTCAGTGACCTTCTGCAACTGTTGAGCCTCATTGCTGAGGTGTACCGACTCCCCGCTTTTGGCGACATTGGCCTGTTCGGCCTGGGTATTCAGCGGCGCGGAGGGGCTGTTTTCAGCGCTTTCCTTGGCGTTGCTGGTACGTGTGCTGCCGGTTAGTGACGAGGAACTGTTCAATCGGTTGAAATCGATAACCATGATAAAAAACCTCTGGGAATTTGGACGCTTGCCATGTTTTCGGCTATCCCCTGAAAAACTTTAGGCCCAATCAACCATAAGCTTGCATGCGCCGTTGCGAGACCTGCTGCGGCACAGTTTAGGGAAGCGACGGGATCGGCGCCAGTTTTCTCCACGAGGCTTTTACATGGCCACTTCGACCTGTCCCGGCGCAATCACCTGCGCCTTGATAACTCTTTGAGAATTAAGGTTTTTTACTCGAATCTGTTCTTTCATGCCGCCATTGGAGAGCGCTTCGCCCGGCATGCGTACGGCAAGGGTGCCGCTGCGCGCAGTGATCACCACCTGGTCACCCTTGCGCACCACTTCGGCCTGTTCCAGATGCACCAGAGTGATGACCTGATCGGCGACCGTTGGTCGGGTAAGTTTCTGCCCGATCGCTTCGTCGACCGAGGTCAGGAAACCCTGGTTGATCGTACTGACGTCGCGCTCGCGCAAGGTCACATCCTGCGGCTCGATAATGCCGGCGCGTTTCAGCGGACGAGTGGTCGTCACGATCTCGCGAAACAGGCGGACTTGAGCGGGTACGAACACCGTCCAGGGCGAACTGCCTTCGCAGCGAACCTTCACCGTGACGCGGCCCAGCGGGCGTGCCGGGCTCTCCAGCGTGGCTGTCAATTCCTTGTCGCACATTGGCATGCGCATGCGCGGGTCGAGCTGGTTGACTTCGATTTCGTAGCGGCCTTCGGTTTGACTGGAAGCCAAATAGTCTTCTACGGTGAATTCAAGAAAGCCCTGAGTCACGCCGATAAGCATATCAGGCAAGGTAACCGCATCTGCATGGGCAGGACTGCCAGCAAGCAAGCAGCAAACGGCGGACACCGCGCAAAGCCCTTTGCGAAGGGAGGATGTCAGGCGTCGGGAAAATGTCGTTTGAGCGTTCATACGAGTTAAAAAGCAAGCGCCGTGCCGTTTAGCAATGAATGTGCGTCGCAACAACACTTGGCGTTGGTGTAGGAGTCTGGGCATGGCTGGTGTAATGGATTCGGTGAACCAGCGCACGCAACTGGTAGGGCAGAATCGCCTCGAGCTGCTGCTGTTCCGTCTCGACGGGCCGCAGCTCTACGGGATCAACGTGTTCAAGGTACGGGAAGTGTTGCAATGCCCGTCCCTGACGTTGATGCCCAAATCCAGTCCTGTCGTGTGCGGGGTAGCGAATATACGGGGAGCGACCATTCCGATCCTGGATCTGGCAATGGCAACGGGCTCCGGTGCGTTGAAAGACAAGAACAGTCCGTTCGTGATCATCACGGAGTACAACACCAAGACCCAGGGTTTCCTGGTCCGCTCGGTGGAGCGCATCGTCAACATGAACTGGGAAGAGATCCATCCGCCACCCAAGGGTACCGGTCGCGATCACTACCTGACCGCTGTGACCCGGGTCGACAATCAGTTGGTCGAAATCATCGACGTCGAGAAGGTGCTGGCCGAAGTGGCGCCGACGCCGGAAGCGATTTCGGTGGGCGTGGTCGATGTCGAGACGCAGACCAAGGCGTTGTCGCTGCGGGTGCTGACGGTCGATGACTCGTCGGTGGCGCGCAAGCAGGTCACCCGTTGTCTGCAGACCATCGGTGTCGAAGTGGTGGCGCTGAACGACGGCAAGCAGGCGCTGGATTACCTGCGCAAGCTGGTCGACGAGGGCAAGAAGCCGGAAGAAGAGTTCCTGATGATGATTTCCGACATCGAGATGCCGGAGATGGACGGGTACACCCTGACGGCGGAAATCCGCGGCGACGCACGCATGCAAAAGCTCCATATCATCCTGCATACTTCGTTGTCGGGGGTATTCAATCAGGCGATGGTGAAGAAAGTCGGTGCTGATGACTTCCTGGCCAAATTCCGTCCTGATGACCTCGCATCCCGGGTAGTCGACCGGATCAAAGCAGCAGATATCAGCTAGGGGCCTTCTGCCCCTGGCGGTCAACACGATTTAAGAGGCGGCATCATTGTCTACGGGTAATTTGGATTTCGAACAGTTCCGGGTCTTCCTGGAAAAAGCCTGTGGCATTCTGCTCGGTGAAAACAAGCAGTATCTGGTCTCGAGCCGTCTCAACAAACTGATGGAGCAGCAAGGCATCAAGTCCCTGGGTGAGCTGGTACAGCGCATCCAGACCCAGCCGCGCAGCGGTTTGCGCGAGCAGGTGGTCGATGCCATGACGACCAACGAAACCCTGTGGTTTCGCGACACCTATCCGTTTGAAGTCTTGAAGAACAAGGTACTGCCGGAAGCGATCAAGGCCAGCCCCAACCAGCGTCTGCGGATCTGGTCAGCGGCCTGCTCGTCGGGGCAGGAACCGTACTCGCTGTCGATGTCGATCGACGAGTTCGAGCGCAGCAACCTGGGCCAGTTGAAGATGGGCGTGCAGATCGTTGCCACTGATCTGTCGGGCCTGATGCTCAACAACTGCAAGACCGGCGAGTACGACAGCCTGGCGATCGGTCGCGGTCTGTCGCCGGAACGCCTGCAACGCTACTTCGACCCGAAAGGGCCGGGGCGCTGGGTGGTCAAGGCGCCGATCAAGAGCCGGGTGGAATTCCGCTCGTTCAACCTGCTCGACAGTTACGCAGCGCTGGGCAAGTTCGACATCGTGTTCTGCCGCAACGTGCTGATCTACTTCTCTGCCGAAGTGAAGAAGGACATCCTGTTGCGCATTCACAGCACGTTGAAGCCGGGTGGGTACCTGTTCCTTGGCGCTTCGGAAGCGCTGAACGGATTGCCGGATCATTACCAGATGGTTCAGTGCAGCCCGGGGATTATTTACAAGGCGAAATAAGCGGTTCGCGGCAGTACAAAAAACGGGAGGCCCCAAAAGGCCTGCCGTTTTTTTATGCCCGAATTATTTCCACGAACACCACAAACCCCCTGTGGGAGCGAGCCTGCTCGCGAAAGCGGTCTGTCCGTAAGACAGTTGGCGCCTGACACGCCGCCTTCGCGAGCAGGCTCGCTCCCACAGGGATCTGCGCTGACCTGGCAAGGACGGCAAGCGGCAGAAAAGCGGCATCCGGCGGTAACCGGTTGCCGCTTTTCTGGCATTGCCGCTTAGCCTGTTTGGCGCAAAGCCCCGGAATACGGGGCTTTGTTCATTTGGCACGGCGCTTGCTAAAGCTCAGATACGAAAAACCGGTCACCTGAAGGTTCCCGACATGAGCATCAGCTTCGACAAAGCGCTGGGCATTCACGAAAAGGCACTGGGCTTCCGCGCCCAGCGTGCCGAAGTGCTGGCCAACAACATCGCCAACGCCGACACCCCGAACTACAAGGCGCGGGATCTGGATTTCTCCAAAGTGCTCGAAGCACAGACCGAGAAGACCAAGACCGGCGGCCACTTTGCCCTGAACATGACCAACAGCCGGCACATCGAGGCTGAAGGGCTGGGCAATGGCGACGAGTCGCTGATGTATCGCACGCCGATGCAGCCTTCGATCGACCAGAACACCGTCGACGCTCAATTGGAACAGTCGAACTACGCAGAAAACGCCGTCGGCTTCCAGGCCAGCTTCACCTTGCTCAACAGCAAATTCAAAGGGCTGGTGTCAGCCCTGCGCGGAGAATAATCCATGTCCCTGTCCAGCGTTTTCAACATTGCCGGCAGCGGCATGAGCGCGCAGACCACGCGTCTGAACACCGTGGCGTCGAACATCGCCAACGCCGAAACCGTTTCGTCGAGCATCGACCAGACCTACCGCGCCCGTCATCCGGTATTCGCCACCATGTTCCAGGGCGGCCAGGCAGGCGGCAGCAATTCGCTGTTCCAGAACCAGGACGCTGCCGGGCAGGGCGTGCAGGTGCTCGGCGTTGTCGAAGACCAGAGCAATCTTGAAGCGCGCTACGAGCCGAACCATCCGGCCGCCGACGCCAAGGGCTACGTCTACTACCCGAACGTCAACGTGGTGGAAGAAATGGCTGACATGATTTCCGCGAGCCGCTCGTTCCAGACCAACGCGGAAATGATGAACACCGCCAAAACCATGATGCAGAAGGTACTGACCCTCGGTCAGTAATAAGGGGCGACTGCCATGAGCGTTACGGATACCACCAGCAGCCTGAGCATGAACGACATCCTGGCCAACTCGTCGAAGAAGGCCAGCAGCACTACGTCGGGCGGCATCGCTTCGGCGACCAACAGTGCCACCGGCGGCCAGGCGCTGGGCAAGGATGCTTTCCTGCAATTGCTGGTCACCCAGCTGAAAAACCAGAACCCGCTCGACCCGCAGGACAACAGCGCTTTCGTTGCGCAACTGGCGCAGTTCAGCAGCCTTGAAGGCATTACCACGCTGAACTCCACCGTCAGTGGCCTTGCCGGCAACTACAACTCGTCGCAGGCGCTGCAAGCGTCGTCGCTGGTCGGTCGCAACGTGATCGTGCAGACCAACACCGCGCAGCTCGATGACCCGAGCAAAGGCCTGACCGGTTCGGTCACCGTGCCTTCGTCGATTGCCGGCGGCACCGTGACCATTACCGACAAGGACGGCAAGACCGTGCGCACCATCGACCTGGGCAGCCGCGCTGCCGGCGATGCCAGTTTCACTTGGGACGGCAAGGACACCGCCGGCACCGTGGTTCCGGTCGGCACTTACACGTTCAAGGCCAACGCACCGATCAACGGCACCGCGACCGACCTGGCGACCTACCTGCCAGCGACCGTCAACAGCGTGACGATCAGCCAGACCGGTGGCGAGCTGATGCTCAACCTGGCCGGCAAGGGCACCGTTGCCCTGTCCAAAGTACAAACCATTGGTATATAGAGCCGACTAACCCGGCACGAAGGAGTGGAACATGTCTTTTAACATCGGCCTTAGCGGTCTCTATGCCGCCAACAAACAACTCGACGTCACCGGCAACAACATCGCCAACGTCGCCACCGCCGGTTTCAAATCCTCGCGGGCAGAATTCGCAGACGTGTACTCGGCCACTCGTTTGGGTACCGGTACCAAAGTGATCGGCAACGGCGTGCGCCTGGCCAATGTGTCCCAGCAGTTCACCCAGGGTGACATCAACAACACTGGCAACGTGCTGGACATGGGGATCAACGGTTCCGGCTTCTTCACCATGAGCAACAACGGCTCGATCTCGTACACCCGTGCCGGTACGTTCAAGGTCGACGACCAAGGTTTCATTACCAATACCGACTACACCTCGCGTCTGCAGGGTTACGGTGTGGATGCCAATGGCAAGATCATCAACGGTGTGCTGACCGATTTGAAGATCGATACTTCGAACCTCGCGCCGAAATCCACTTCGGCGGTGACCTCGAGCATCAACCTGAATTCGTCGGCACCGAAAATCATCGATACTGGCGCCACTGCCGTCGTGTTCGATCCTTCCAAGCCTGAGACTTACACCAAGTCCTTCAGCACGCCGATCTATGACACTCAGGGCAACTCGCACGTCATGGATCAGTACATGGTCAAGACCGGCGACAACGTCTGGAAGGTCTACACTCTGGTTGATGGTCGCAACCCGGACGCTACCGGTACCAACCCTGTCACCACGCCGCCGGTGGCTTCGACGCTGACGTTCGACAGTTCAGGCAAACTGGTTCAGGTGAGCACGCCTAACCCGGCTGATCCGACTAACCCGATCATTAGCAGCGATCTCACGTTGAAAAACTGGGTGCCGGGCACCGTGACCAATGGCAACTTCACGCCTAATGGCGCAGCGGCGAACCCGAATGGCGTGACCATTTCCATGGCCAGCACCACCCAATACAACGCCGACACCTCACGCACGATCCCGACTCAGGATGGTTACGCTACCGGCCAGATCACCAACCTGACCATCGACGGCACCGGTACCCTGTTCGCTAACTTCAGCAACAACCAGAACAAGGCCATCGGCCAGGTCGCATTGGCCAGCTTCACTAACGAGCAAGGTCTGCAAGCTGTCGGCGGCACCAGCTGGAAGGAAACCTTTGCTTCGGGTATCCCGGGTTATGACGCTCCGGAAACCGGCACGCTGGGCTCCATTCAATCCAACTCGCTGGAGGAGTCGAACGTCAATCTGACCAATGAGCTGGTTGATCTGATAAAAGGCCAGAGCAACTATCAGGCGAACGCCAAGACCATTTCGACGCAGAGCACGATTATGCAGACCATTATTCAGATGACCTGATTCGGGTTTCTGAGCTGGTTTTTTGGGCCCCTCGGTTTTGAGGGGCTTTTTTTTTGGCCGTGTCGGCCTTTGGGCCGACCAGGTTCTTGGGGTTTTGGGGGTATATCCGTTTTTGCGGGTGTTGCGGATTACGGTTCCGCCCTTACGGCGGGTCACCTTTTTCAAACGCCAAAAAGGTAACCGAAAAGGCTTGCTCCTGCGTTCGGCCCTCGCAGGCTCGGGTTCCTTCGCTACGGGATCGATCCGGGCGCAGCGCCTCCGGTTTGCTTCGCTGCACCTCCCCTCGCTGTGTCTGGCTGCGCCAGACGGTCGCTGCGCTCCCACGCCCGGATCAAGCCCTCCGCTCAGCCTTCCGACGTCGCCCGTGGATCAAGATCAAAGGCACTCGAGCTTGCGCTCATTGTTGAGTGGTGAAGAGCGTGTGGTCTGCTTTGGATCTGTGTTGGATTCGCCCCTCACCCCAGCCCTCTCCCGAGGGAGAGGGGGCCGATCTGTGTGGTGTTCAAAACCTGCATTCGACTCGGTGTCTCAGGTCGGCGTACCCGCCTGTACAACTCGGTCAGTCCCCTCTCCCTTCGGGAGAGGGCTAGGGTGAGGGGCTTTTGATCTTCTGCATATTTGCATTCGACTCGGTGTCTCAGGTCGGCGTACTTCGCCTGTACAACTCGGTCAGTCCCCTCTCCCTTCGGGAGAGGGCTAGGGTGAGGGGCTCTTGATCTGGCTTGCTTTGGCTCCGGCTTTTGACCTTCCGCCCCTTCGGCAGGCTTCGTTACGGGATTGATCCGGGCGTGGGAGCGCAGCCAAACACAGCGAGAGGAGGTGCAGCGAAGCAAACCGGAGGCGCTGCGCCCGGAGCGATCCCGTAACGAAGGTACCCCGAGCCCCAGCGAGCGGGCCGTACGCCGGGACAAAGCCTTTTGGGTTACCTTTTCGCTGGGCCGGCACTCCGGCGTTTGGAAAAGGTGACTCGCTGTAAGAGCGAAACCATAAGAAGCCGTTACCGCAGCAACGGATATTCACCCGAACCCCAAACCCCCAAAAAACAAAACCCCCGACACACCAGCAGTCTGTCGGGGGTTTCTTTTGCCTGAAGATTTCAGGCGTCTCGCAACGCCTGATCTCAGCTCAGCTTATTGGCAAGCTTCGCAATCCGGCTCGTCAATCGCGCAGGCCTTTGGCACTGGCGCCGGACCTGCCGGAGCGGCCAGGACCGAATCGTCGCCGTGGTTGCCGCCGCTGGAAACAGCGTTCAGCTTACCGGTGTTGATGGTCGACTTCTCGGTGCTGGTCGCGGCCAGGGCACGGAGGTAGTAGGTGGTTTTCAGACCACGGTACCAGGCCATGCGGTAGGTCACGTCGAGCTTCTTGCCCGATGCGCCGGCGATGTAGAGGTTCAGCGACTGGGCCTGGTCGATCCACTTCTGACGACGGCTGGCGGCGTCAACGATCCACTTGGTGTCCACTTCGAACGCGGTCGCGTAGAGCTCTTTGAGTTCTTGCGGGATGCGCTCGATCTGCTGCACCGAACCGTCGTAGTACTTCAGGTCGTTGATCATGACCGAGTCCCACAGACCGCGAGCCTTCAGGTCGCGAACCAGGTACGGGTTGATCACGGTGAATTCGCCCGACAGGTTCGATTTCACGTACAGGTTCTGGTAGGTCGGTTCGATCGACTGCGAAACGCCAGTGATGTTGGCGATGGTCGCGGTCGGTGCGATGGCCATGATGTTCGAGTTACGGATGCCTTTCTGTACACGGGCGCGAACCGGTGCCCAGTCGAGGGTTTCCTTCAGGTCGACATCGATGTACTTCTCGCCGCGCTGCTCGATCAGGATCTGTTGCGAATCCAGTGGCAGGATGCCCTTGGACCACAGCGAACCGTTGAACGTCTCGTAGGCGCCGCGCTCGTCGGCCAGGTCGCAGGAAGCCTGGATCGCGTAGTAGCTGACCGCTTCCATCGACTTGTCGGCGAACTCGACGGCAGCGTCGGAGCCGTAGGCGATGTGCTGCAGGTACAGAGCGTCCTGGAAGCCCATGATGCCCAGACCGACCGGACGGTGGCGGAAGTTGGAGTTCTTCGCTTGCGGCACCGAGTAGTAGTTGATGTCGATCACGTTATCGAGCATGCGCACGGCGGTGTTCACGGTGCGTTGCAGCTTGGCGGTATCGAGCTTGCCGTCGACGATGTGGTTCGGCAGGTTGATCGAGCCCAGGTTGCAAACGGCGATCTCGTCCTTGTTGGTGTTCAAGGTGATCTCGGTGCACAGGTTCGAGCTGTGGACCACGCCGACATGCTGCTGCGGGCTGCGCAGGTTGCACGGGTCTTTGAAAGTCAGCCATGGGTGGCCGGTTTCGAACAGCATGGAGAGCATCTTGCGCCACAGGTCTTTGGCCTGGATGGTCTTGAACAGCTTGACCTTGCCCGGGTACTCGGTCAGCGCTTCGTAGTACTCGTAGCGCTCTTCGAAGGCTTTACCGGTCAGGTCGTGCAGGTCCGGTACTTCCGATGGCGAGAACAGGGTCCACTTGCCGTCATCGAAGACACGCTTCATGAACAGGTCAGGGATCCAGTTGGCGGTGTTCATGTCGTGGGTACGACGACGATCATCACCGGTGTTCTTGCGCAGCTCGATGAACTCTTCGATGTCCATGTGCCAGGTTTCCAGGTAGGCACACACAGCGCCTTTGCGCTTGCCACCCTGGTTCACGGCCACAGCGGTGTCGTTCACCACTTTGAGGAACGGCACCACGCCTTGCGACTTGCCGTTGGTGCCCTTGATGTAAGAACCCAGCGCACGGACAGGCGTCCAGTCGTTGCCCAGGCCGCCAGCAAATTTCGACAGCATGGCGTTGTCGTGGATCGCGTGATAGATGCCCGACAGGTCATCCGGCACGGTGGTCAGGTAGCAGCTCGACAGCTGTGGACGCAGGGTACCGGCGTTGAACAGCGTCGGGGTCGAAGCCATGTAGTCGAACGAGGACAGCAGGTTGTAGAACTCGATCGCACGGTCTTCTTTCTGCTTCTCTTCGATCGCAAGACCCATGGCCACGCGCATGAAGAAGATCTGCGGCAGTTCGAAACGCACGCCATCCTTGTGGATGAAGTAGCGGTCGTACAGGGTCTGCAGGCCCAGGTAGGTGAATTGCTGATCGCGCTCGTGGTTGATCGCCTTGCCCAGTTTTTCCAGGTCGAAGGTGGCCAGCACAGGGTTCAGCAGTTCGAACTCGATACCTTTGGCGATGTAGGCCGGCAGGGCCTTGGCGTACAGGTCGGCCATTTCGTGATGGGTGGCGCTTTCGGCGACTTCGAGGAAGTTCAGGCCTTCGGCACGCAGGGTGTCCATCAGCAGGCGGGCGGTGACGAACGAGTAGTTCGGCTCGCGCTCGACCAGGGTACGGGCGGTCATCACCAGGGCGGTGTTGACGTCGGTCAGGGCCACGCCGTCGTACAGGTTCTTCAGGGTTTCGCGCTGGATCAGGTCGCCATCGACTTCTTCCAGGCCTTCGCAGGCTTCGGTAACGATGGTGTTCAGGCGGCCCATGTCCAGCGGCGCGAGGCTGCCGTCGGCGCGGGTGATGCGGATCGACGGGTGCGCGTTGACTGCTGCTTCGGCAGGAGCGTGCGCTGCGCGCTCTTTCGAACGGCCGTCACGGTAGATCACGTAGTCACGCGCGACTTTCTGCTCGCCGGCGCGCATCAGGGCCAGTTCGACCTGGTCCTGGATTTCTTCGATGTGGATGGTGCCGCCCGATGGCATGCGACGCTTGAAGGTCGCGGTGACCTGTTCGGTCAGGCGCGCAACGGTGTCGTGGATTCGCGACGAGGCGGCAGCGGTGCCGCCTTCAACTGCGAGGAACGCTTTGGTG
The DNA here is from genome assembly GCF_019145375.1 of Pseudomonas triticicola. NCBI lineage: Bacteria > Pseudomonadati > Pseudomonadota > Gammaproteobacteria > Pseudomonadales > Pseudomonadaceae > Pseudomonas > Pseudomonas triticicola. The sequence continues at coordinate 247,188 of NZ_JAHSTX010000001.1, forward strand.
ATAGCGACGGTGATCTTGTCATCGGTGTAAGGAACGACAGTGCCATTACGCTTGATCACGCGCAGCTGGCCAGGCGCGGTGGCTGCCAGATCCGAAGTCGAATCGGCGGCCTGCGGCAAGGTGCCCTGCGGGTTCTCGCGAGTTGTGTCGGTTTGCATGGGGGGTGGTCTCCACATTCTCTATGTTTGTTTGGCACCGTCATGGTGCTCACCGTTCTGTACCGAAGCACTGCAACCGACGGGCGTCGGCATTACAAACTTCGGAACAGTAGGAAAAAGGCTGCAACGCCGCATCCTTGCCGAAGTTTTGGTGGCAAACCGAAGCTCGCTACCGAATTCCTTCGCGGGTGGCAGTCATGACTGCAACACCCATACCGTTTTGTCCGTTTCGGACCAAATAAAACGGTGCCATCCGCCAGTGCGGTTTGGGCTTGAAAAAACTCGCTTGTTCTACCGGAAACTGGCCATAAAGCACTTGAGTTTCAGGTCTGAAATGTGGTTGGGCGTTTTAGGTGAAAACCCTATATGTAGGGTCTCCGTTTTCGCCGTGCTACAAGATAATGCGTTTCAGGGGGGGATTGCAACGTACTACCTGTGGATAAGCCTGTGCGTAATTTGTGTAAGAAACAGGGAAAACGCGTGTAGGCCGCGAACCTGCTGAGCCAGACCGTTTGTCACTGTTTTTTTGCCTGGAAAAACGCTTCAGCGGTTTTTTAAGGGCGCGAACCCTATCACAGAATTCCGCCTTGTCCGAACGCATTTACCGACTTGTTTTCCGGGTGAGCGGCGTTTATACAATCGCTGGGCGCATGGGCATTTTTATCCTCCTGAAACATGACAGATGATCGGGAGGTACACGCAGGATTGTGGGAGCGAGCCTGCTCGCGAATCGATTGACCACTGAGCTGGTGCAACAGACGCTTTCGCGAGCAGGCTCGCTCCCACAGGTTTTGTCCGTGTCAGGCGATTGTCTTTCTTCTTTGAATAAAAACAGCAAGCAGAGGTCACCGGTGGAGCAACAAACCTGGCAGGTATTGATCGTCGAGGATGACCAGCGACTGGCCGAGCTCACCCGTGATTACCTGCAAGCCAATGGCCTGCGCGTGGAGATCGAAGGCAACGGCGCGCTGGCGGCGGCGCGGATCATCAAGGAGCAGCCGGATCTGGTGATCCTCGATCTGATGCTGCCCGGCGAGGATGGCCTGAGCATCTGCCGCAAGGTGCGCAGCCAGTACGACGGGCCGATCCTGATGCTCACCGCGCGCACCGATGACGCTGATCAGATCCACGGCCTCGACCTCGGTGCCGACGACTATGTGTGCAAACCGGTGCGTCCGCGCTTGTTGCTGGCGCGCATCCAGGCGTTGCTGCGCCGCAGTGACACACCGGAGCCGGCCGCGGAAAAATCCCGGCGTTTGCAATTCGGTCCGTTGGTGGTCGACAACGCATTGCGTGAAGCCTGGCTGAGCGACAACGGCATCGAGCTGACCAGCGCCGAATTCGACCTGCTGTGGCTGCTGGTGTCCAACGCCGGGCGGATTCTGTCCCGGGAAGAAATCTTCACTGCCCTGCGCGGCATTGGCTATGACGGCCAGGACCGCTCAATCGACGTGCGCATCTCGCGCATCCGCCCGAAAATCGGCGACGACCCCGACCATCCGCGCCTGATCAAGACCATCCGCAGCAAAGGCTACCTGTTCGTCCCGGAAGCCTGCGCAGACCTGGCGCTGTGAACTCGATCTTCCTGCGCATCTACGGCGGCATGTGCGCCGCGCTGATTCTGGTGGCGGTACTCGGCGTGCTGGCGCTGAACCTGCTCAATCAGGTGCGCAGCGAGCAATACCGCGAGCGCCTGGCCCACGGCACCTTCTCGCTGATGGCCGACAATCTGCAACCGATGAACCAGACCGAACGCCATCGCGCGCTGCTGGTGTGGGAGCGGCTGCTCGGTATTCCGCTGACGCTGAAGAAATTCTCTGAAACCGACCTTGATCTGGCCCAGCGCACCCGTGTGCTGCGCGGTCAGGCGCTGGTCGAGCAGACCGGGCCTCACGCGGCCAAGGTCTATCGGCTGATCAGCGAAAAAGAGCAAATGATGCTGGTGGGCGAGGTGCAGCAGATCAGCGAGCAACTGGCCCGGGCGACCATTTACCTGCTGGCCGATGAACTGGTGCGGGTACCGGTCGGCGAACAGCCCAAACGTCTGGCGCAGATAAAACAGGAAAAGGGCTTTGGCTTCGATCTGCGTCTGGTCACGGTAAATGACGCCGACATGGACGAAGACCAGAGCCGCCGCGTAGCCGAGGGCGATACGGTGATGGCGCTGGGCAAGGGCGGCGATTCGATCCGTGTGTTTGCCGGCATGGTTGGCACGCCGTGGGTGCTGGAAATTGGCCCGCTGTATCAGATGAATCCGTACCCGCCGGAGTGGCTGGTATTGATTGCCGCGCTCGGTCTGACCCTGATCGGCCTTATCGTTTATCTGTTGGTGCGTCAGCTCGAGCGACGTTTGCGCGGCCTCGAAGCGGCGGCCACGCGCATCGCCAAGGGCAGCCTGGAAACCCGTGTGCCGGCGCGCGGTGCCGACTCGGTCGGGCGGCTGGCGTTGGCGTTCAATGGCATGGCCGAGCACTTGCAACAGTTGCTGGCGATCCAGCGTGAACTGGTGCGCGCGGTATCCCATGAACTGCGCACGCCGGTGGCGCGGCTGCGTTTCGGTCTGGAAATGATCGGCACGGCCACCACTCCGCAGGCGCTGGAAAAATACCGCGAAGGCATGGATCACGACATCGAAGACCTCGATAAGCTGGTCGACGAGATGCTCACTTACGCACGCCTGGAGCAGGGCTCGCCGGCGCTGACCTTCCAGCGCATCGATCTGGATGCGCTGGTCAATCAGGTAATCGCAGAATTGGCGCCGCTGCGCGCCGAGGTCACGGTACAGCGCGGATTGTGTCTGTCATCGGCCGACAACGACGGCGCCTGGGTCGAGGCCGAGCCGCGTTATTTGCATCGGGCGCTGCAGAATCTGGTGGGCAACGCGATGCGCCATGCGCATTCGCAGGTGACGGTGAGTTATCAGGTCGGTCAGTTGCGTTGCCGGATTGACGTCGAGGACGACGGGCCGGGCGTGCCGGAGGTGGCATGGGAGCGGATCTTCACGCCGTTCCTGCGCTTGGACGATAGCCGCACGCGGGCCTCGGGCGGGCATGGTCTGGGACTGTCGATTGTGCGGCGGATCATTCACTGGCACGACGGCCGCGCGATCATTGGCAAGAGCAAGAGTCTGGGTGGGGCGTGCTTCAGTCTGAGCTGGCCGAGGAATCAGGAGCGCCGCTGAGATTCGGGATACCGCCTTCGCGAGCAGGCTCGCTCCCACATTTGAAATGCAATCCCCTGTGGGAGCGAGCCAGCTCGCGAAGGCGCCATAACAGGCAATGCAAAACTTCAGGCAGGAATGCTGACCAGACTCAGCAACTGCCCATCCTGCACTGCAAACTGCGCCTCCAGCTCCGATCCGTTGCGCCATTCGCTCGACAAATCCGTCAACAACCGCAGCCTGACCTGTCCCGCCTCAGTCCATTCCAGCACTTCGGCATGCTCGAAATAAAAGCGCTGCTGCACGATCGGGTAGAGCGCCTTGAACAAACTCTCTTTGACCGAAAACGTCAGGGTCACCCGCAGCGCCAGTTGCTCCTGAGAACCCGCCGCCATGCGCTGCAATTCCGCCGGGGTGAGAATTTCCCCGGCCAGACGTTCGGCGCGCTCGTGGCTCAACAGGTTTTCCTGATCCATGCCCAAGCCGCGCCAGTGCTGTTTGTTGGCGACAATCGCCGCCGCACGGCCAGTGCTGTGGGTGATCGAACCGCAAATGTGCGCCGGCCAAACCGGCGCGCGGTCTTCGCCGATCGGTGGGACGATATTCAGGCCTTCGAGTTGTTGCAGCGCGGCGCGGGCGCAGATGCGCCCGGCGAGAAACTCGGCTTGGCGCTTGGCCACCGAGCGCTGAATGCTCGGTGGCGCCGGCACAGCGCTGCGCTGGAAGTCATCGCCAAGCAGGCGTGCCGGGTCGAAGTAGGTACTGAGCAGCACGGTATCGGCCAGGACCGTCGGCAACGGCCAATGGCTGTCGAGCGCAGTGCAGCAGGCGGGCAGGGCGGGGGTGGTATGCATGGCGGGCATTTTGCCGGTTAGTCGAGGCAAGGTCGAGAACGGCGGTGAAGCCTTCGCGAGCAGGCTCGCTCCCACAGGGGATCTTCTGCGCGACAGATATCCAGTGTGGGAGCGAGCCTGCTCGCGAAAGCCGCGCCTCGGCGTTACTGACTCAACCGAAAATTTTCTTGAAGAACGCCTGCATATCCGCCCACGACTTCTCGTCCGCCGCCTTGTTGTAACCAATGTCCGGCCCGCCATGCTCGCCATGGCTCAGGCGATCGGCATCCGGATTGCTGAAGCCATGCTTGGCGCCATCCAGACTGACGAACTGGTAGTCCGCCCCGGCCTTGTCCATCTCCGACTTGAACGCGGTGACGTGGTCCTGAGTGACCATGCTGTCCAGCGCACCGTGCTCGACGAGGATTTTCGCCTTGACGCTGCCCGGAGTCGCCGGGGTCTTGGTTGCCAGCGCGCCATGGAAACTCACCACGCCGGCCAGCGGCACACCCTGACGCGCCGCATTCAGCACCACGGCGCCACCGAAGCAATAGCCGATGGCGGCGATTTTGTTCGGGTCGGTCTGCTTTTGCTTCTTCAACAGATCGAGCCCGGCGGCGAAACGTTTACTGGCGGCATCGGCGTCCTTGGTCGCTGCCTGCATGAAAGCCATGGCGTCTTTCGGGTGCTCGGTGTTCTTGCCTTCGCCGTACATATCGATGGCCAGCGCGCTGTAGCCGAGTTCGGCGAGATCCCGCGCGCGGCGCTTGGCGTAATCGTTCAGCCCCCACCATTCGTGGACCACGACAACGCCGGGGCGTGGGCCTTTGATCGCGTCGTCATAGGCGTAGTAGCCGATCAGTTGGCTGCCGTCGGCGCTTTGGTAGGGGATTTCTTCAGTCTTGATCGCAGCCTGGGTGAAGCTGCTGACCGCCAGCAAAGTGAGGGCGAGGAACAGGCGCATGGTCGGGTCTCCTTATTGAAAGTGGTCAGAACAGCCTAGTCGATCCGGTTCAGGTCAGGTTCAGAGACGGTTCAGGGGCCGTACAGGGGCGGCTCAGTAACCTTGCGCCATACCCAAACAGCACTGTGAAAGAGGAAATACCCATGACTCGTTTAAACAAATTGCTGCTGGCTTTTACCCTGTTAGGCTCCAGCATCGCGGCGAACGCCGACGACACCAGCAACTTCGCCGGCCTGACGTTCGGCCAGACCAGCGACAAGATCGACAAGTCCCACGCGCTCAACAACAACCTCGGCAACCCCAACGTCACCGGGGCCATCGACGGCAACAACACCTACGGCATGCGCCTCGGTCAGCAAAACAGCCAGGGCCGCTACTACGCCACTTACGACAACGTTTCCGGCTCGCACAATGGCGTTAAACTGCGCCAGGAAAATCTGCTCGGCAGCTATGACCTGTTCTACCCGGTGGGCGGCAGCACCAAGTTGTTCGGTGGCGCCACGGCCGGTCTGACCAAGCTGACGCAGGATTCGCCAGGTTTCAGCCGTGACAGCGATATCGGTTACGCCATCGGTGGTCAGGTCGGTGTGTTGCAGCAGGTTTCGCAGAACACCTCGGTGGAACTCGGTTACCGTTACCTGCGCAGCAACGCCAGCACCGAAATGAAAGAGAGCGGCGGCAGCAAACAGGGCTCGCTGGACTTGACCAGCAGCGCGCAGACCTACCTGTCGGCCAACTACTATTTCTAAGCGGTTGTCGCAGTTTGAAGTGTGGGGGGCGAGCCTGCTCGCGAAAGGTGTATCAGCCGACACTTGCTTGGCTGATCCACCGGATTCGCGAGCAGGCTCGCTCCCACAGGTAGTTGCCTGGAGAGTTCAAGAGATAGGGAGAAAAGCATGAAACTGTTGGTCGTCGAAGACGAGGCGCTGTTGCGTCATCACCTGCAAACCCGTCTGACGGAGAGCGGTCACGTGGTCGAGTCCGTGGCCAATGCCGAGGAGGCGCTGTACCAGACCGGCCAGTACAACTTCGATCTGGCAGTGATCGATCTCGGCCTGCCGGGCATGGGCGGGCTCGACCTGATCCGCCAGTTGCGCTCGGGCGGCAAAACCTTCCCGATCCTCATACTCACCGCGCGCGGCAACTGGCAGGACAAGGTCGAAGGCCTCGCCGCCGGTGCCGACGATTACGTGGTCAAGCCGTTCCAGTTCGAAGAACTCGACGCACGCCTGAACGCATTGCTGCGGCGCTCCAGCGGTTTCACCCAGTCGACCATCGTTGCCGGGCCGTTGCTGCTCGACCTCAATCGCAAACAGGCCAGCCTCGATGAACAACCGCTGGCGCTGACCGCTTACGAATACCGCATCCTCGAATACCTCATGCGCCACCATCAGCAGGTAGTGCCCAAGGATCGCTTGATGGAGCAGCTGTATCCGGATGACGACGAGCGCGATCCGAATGTCATCGAAGTGCTGGTCGGCCGTCTGCGCCGCAAACTCGAAGGCCCGGCCGGGTTCAAACCGATCGACACCGTGCGCGGCCTTGGCTACCTGTTCAATGAGCGCTGCACTTGATCCGTTCCCTTCGCGTTCGCTTGATGCTCGCCGCCACCACGTTGGCGGTGTTGTTCATGCTTGCCTTGCTGCCGGCGATGCAGGGCGCGTTCAGCCTTGCCTTGCAGGACTCTATCGAGCAACGGCTGGCCTCTGACGTCACCACACTGATCTCCGCCGCGCGGGTGGAAAACGGTCGGCTGGTGATGCCGTCGCAATTGCCCGACGAGCGCTTCAATCTCACCGATTTCCGCTTGCTCGGCTATATCTACGACCGCGACGGTAAATTGGTGTGGCGCTCGAAGGCCACCCAGGAAGAACAGATCAACTACAAACCGCGTTACGACGGCCTCGGCAACGAGTTCGCGCGGATCCGTGAAGCCAGCGGTCAGGAGTTCTTCGTCTACGACGTCGAAGTCAAATTGCTCGGCGGCAAAAGCGCAGCGTTCAGCATCGTCGCTCTGCAACCGGTGCGTGAATACGAAACCACCCTCGAAGGCCTGCGCGAAAATCTCTATCTGGGCTTCGGCGCGGCCTTGCTGGTGTTGCTGGCGTTGTTATGGATCGGCCTGACCTGGGGCCTTAAGGCCTTGCGCCGCTTGAGCCAGGAACTCGACGAAATCGAAGGCGGTACTCGCGAAAGCCTGACGGAAAAACACCCGCGTGAACTGCTGCGCCTGACCGGCTCGCTCAACCGCTTGCTGCTCAGCGAACGCCAGCAACGCAGTCGCTACCGCGACTCCCTCGACGACCTCGCCCACAGCCTGAAAACCCCGTTGGCGGTGCTGCAAGGTGTCAGCGAAGACATGGCCCAGCGCCCCGCAGACCGCGACCAGGCCTGGGTCCTGCAAAGTCAGATCGAACGCATGAGCCAGCAGATCAGCTACCAACTGCAACGGGCCAGCCTGCGCAAAAGCGGTCTGGTGCGCCATCAGGTGCGCCTGCAACCGGTGCTCAAAAGCCTCTGCGATACGCTGGACAAGGTCTACCGCGACAAACACGTGCGCGTGACCTTTGATCTGCCGGAGCACTGCTACGTGCCGATCGAGCAGGGCGCCTTGCTGGAAATGCTCGGCAACCTGCTGGAAAACGCCTATCGCCTGTGCCTCGGCGAAGTGCGGGTCAGCGTGCGCGAGTCACTGGCCGGAATCGAGTTGTGTGTCGAGGACGATGGCCCGGGCGTGCCACTCGATCAGCGCGCGCGGATTCTCGAACGCGGCGAACGCCTGGATGCCCAGCATCCGGGGCAGGGCATCGGGCTGGCGGTGGTCAAGGACATCATCGAAAGCTACAACGCGCGTTTGGCTTTGGGCGATTCACCGATGGGCGGGGCGGCGTTCAGGATTCATTTTCCTGCGGTGTGATTGCGAGCTGCCCTCACCCTAACCCTCTCCCAGAGGTAGAGGGGACTGACCGAAGTGTCTTTGGAAAATTATCGACCTGAGCGATTTGCAGCGAATATGGATTCAATAGAGAGCTTGCAGGTCGGCGTATTTCTCAAGCATCCCCCAATCAGTCCCCTCTCCCTCCGGGAGAGGGTTAGGGTGAGGGGCTTTTGATTTAGCGCCTCATTGCTCCTGTGCCCGATAAGCCCCCGGTGTCAGCCCTGTCCATTTTTTGAACGCCCGGTGAAACGCCGATGGCTCGGAAAATCCGAGCTGCTCGGCAATCTGCTGCAACGACAAATCCGCCCGCCCCAGATGATAGATGGCGATATCCCGCCGCAGCTGATCTTTCAGCTCCTGAAAACTGCTGCCTTCCTCGCGCAAATGCCGGCGCAAGGTCTGCGGGCTGATATGCAAATGCGCGGCGACGGCTTCCAGATCAGGCCAGTGCGCAGCGTCACGACTGAGCAAGCGGCGCAGGCGGCTGCTCAGGCTGTCGCCGTCGTCCGGGCGTGAGAGCAGGTCCGCGGGGGAGCGTTCGAGAAAATGTTTGAGCGTGCGTTCGTCCTGCAACAGCGGCATGGCCAGATAGCGACTGTGAAACAGCAGGCTGCTTTGCTCGGCATCAAAGGTCAGCGGGCAGGGGAACAGCAGGTCGTATTCGCTGCCGTGCTCGGGGCGCGGATAGCTGAAAGTCGCTTGCTCCAAGCGTATCCGCTGGCCGATCAGCCAACTGCCGAGGCGGTGCCAGATCACCAACAGGCTCTCGCTGAGAAAATGATCCGGGTCCCACAACTGCGCGTCGTCCAGGCTCAAACGCACCCAGTCGTCTTCGCGACGCAGGGTCAGGCGTGGGGCGTCGGGGAACAGGCTGTAAAACAACAAGCCACGTTGCAGAGCCTTCTCCAGGTTGCGGCAGTGAATCGAGGCGTGGCACATCATGGCGAAGCTGCCGGGCTTGCTCGGGGCATTACCGAAACCCAGGTATTCGTCGTCCAGCGCCAGCCACAGCCCTTGAATCAGCCGGGTGAACTGCTCCGGGGCAATGCGCGCGCGGGGCTCGTCGAGCAACTCCGGGCTGATCCCCAGTTGCTGCAACAGGCCTGAATAATCCAGGCCGCGCCGGCGTGCGCCGCCAAGAGCGGCACGGGCGAAATGGCTGGCGATGGTGCGTTCGCGCATAAGCGGCAATCCTTGTTCATGCACCGATCGTAATGGCGGGCCGGCAACGCCACAAGGCGGATTTCCGCCAAATTGCAGGACGCCGAACGCTCAGTTGGCGGAAATCCGCCATACCTCAAGTCACTGATTGGTGACAGGAAAATCCCCCAGCCCCTGATATCAAAAGGCTTGCTGCCATTCGCACCAATCTGGCACGACGTTTGCGATACAAGCGACAGAAGCGTGCATTTCTCCCACCGGGAAGAATGCCGTTCCAACAACAAATCCCTCCAGTGCAGGAGGGTTCGCAATTAAGGTTCAGCGCTCGACAGATGGATGTTGCCGCTGGACGCTTGAGGAAACCTGCAATGACGACTCGTCAGCCACTGTACAAATCCCTGTATTTCCAGGTGATCGTTGCCATCGCCATCGGCATCCTGCTTGGTCACTTCTATCCGCAGACCGGTGTGGCCCTCAAGCCACTGGGTGACGGCTTCATCAAGCTGATCAAAATGGTCATCGCCCCGATCATCTTCTGTACTGTTGTCAGCGGCATCGCCGGCATGCAGAACATGAAGTCGGTGGGCAAGACCGGCGGCTACGCGCTGCTGTACTTCGAAATCGTTTCCACCATTGCCCTGCTGATCGGTCTGGTCGTGGTCAACGTTGTGCAGCCGGGCGCCGGCATGCACATCGACGTCAGCACCCTCGACGCCTCGAAAATCGCCACCTACGTGACGGCCAGTAAAGACCAGAGCATTGTCGGTTTCCTCCTCAATGTGATCCCGAACACCATCGTCGGCGCGTTCGCCACCGGTGACATCCTGCAAGTGCTGATGTTCTCGGTGATCTTCGGCTACGCCCTGCATCGCCTGGGTTCGTACGGTCGTCCGCTGCTGGACATGATCGATCGCTTCGCCCACGTGATGTTCAACATCATCAACATGATCATGAAACTGGCGCCACTGGGTGCGTTCGGTGCCATGGCGTTCACCATCGGTGCCTACGGTGTCGGCTCGCTGGTGCAACTGGGCCAGTTGATGATCTGCTTCTACATCACCTGCGTTCTGTTCGTCGTGCTGGTGCTGGGTGCGATCTGCCGGGCTCACGGTTTCAGCGTATTCAAGCTGGTGCGCTACATCCGTGAAGAACTGTTGATCGTACTGGGCACGTCCTCGTCGGAATCGGCACTGCCACGCATGCTGATCAAGATGGAGCGTCTGGGCGCGAAGAAATCCGTCGTGGGTCTGGTGATCCCGACCGGTTACTCGTTCAACCTCGACGGTACTTCGATCTACCTGACCATGGCCGCCGTGTTCATCGCCCAGGCGACCGACACGCACATGGACATCACCCACCAGATCACCCTGCTGCTGGTGCTGCTGCTGTCCTCCAAAGGCGCGGCCGGTGTGACCGGTTCGGGCTTCATCGTCCTCGCCGCTACTCTGTCGGCGGTAGGTCACCTGCCGGTTGCCGGTCTGGCGCTGATCCTCGGTATCGACCGCTTCATGTCCGAAGCCCGCGCCCTGACCAACCTGGTCGGTAACGCTGTTGCGACCATCGTCGTCGCCAAGTGGGTCAAGGAACTGGACACCGATCAACTGCAGACCGAGCTGGCTTCCGGCGGTCGCGGTATCTCCGACGAGCGTGAAGAAGATGACCTGGGTGTGGCTGAAGGCCCAACCCCGAGCAATGTGAAGTAAGCATCGCTTGCACAGAAAAACCCGCTTCGGCGGGTTTTTTCTTGCCCAGGATTTGAGCGCAACGGTCACACCTGCTGACATTTGCGGTGATTGCCGCATCGACAATGGCTGCCTAGGCTGAGTGCATCGCCCAAGGAGTTTGCCCATGTATGCACCGCTGGCCTCACTGAAGATTCTCGATTTCTCGACCTTGCTGCCGGGGCCGTTCGCCTCGTTGCTGCTGGCGGACATGGGCGCCGAGGTGCTGCGCATCGAATCGCCGACGCGTATGGATCTGCTGCGGGTGCTGCCGCCGCATGATGGCGGTGTCTCGGCCAGTCACGCCTACCTCAACCGCAACAAGCGCAGTCTGGCGCTGGACCTGAAACAGCCCGAAGCGCTGCAGATCATCAAGCAACTGCTGGGCGACTACGACATCGTGCTCGAGCAGTTTCGCCCCGGGGTGATGGAGCGTCTGGGCTTGGGTTATGAAGCGTTGAAAGCGATCAATCCAAAGCTGATTTATGTGTCGATCAGCGGTTACGGCCAGACCGGGCCGTACAAGGAACGCGCCGGGCATGACATCAACTATCTCGCGCTGGCCGGGCTTGCCAGCTACACCGGACGCGCCGACAGCGGGCCGTTGCCGTTGGGCATGCAGGTGGCGGACGTGGCGGGCGGCTCGCTACACGGAGTGATCGGCTTGCTGGCAGCGGTGATTGCCCGTCAGCAAACCGGGCAGGGCACTCATTTGGATGTGAGCATGACCGACTGCGCGTTCAGCCTGAACGCCATGGCCGGCGCGGGCTATCTGGCCTGCGGCGTGGAACCGGGTCGGGAAGACCAGATGCTCAATGGCGGCAGCTTTTACGATTATTACTGCACCCGGGATGGGCGCTGGATGTCGGTGGGCAGTCTGGAGCCGGCCTTCATGCAGCAATTGTGCACGGCGCTGGGCCGGCCGGAACTGGCGGCGCAAGGGTTATCGCCCAGGCCTGAGCAACAACAGGCCTTGAAAGAGGCGTTGCGCATCGAATTCGAACGGCATGATTTTGCAGAACTGTGTGAGTTGTTCGCCGGGGTCGATGCCTGTGTCGAGCCGGTATTGAGTCTGGGCGAGGCGCTGCGCCATCCGCAAATGCAGGCGCGGAAGCTGGTGACTCAGGTGCCGCGCGGCGATGGCACGACGCAGGCGCAGATGGCGTGTCCGTTGAAATTTTCTGAGGCGTTGCCGGAGCCAAGGCATGTTGGCGCGGGGTTGGGGCAGCATACGGACGAGGTGTTGGGGGAGTTAGGGTTGAGTGCTGAGCGGATCGCCGAGTTGCGTTCGGCCAGGGTGATTCTGTAGCGCTCATGCCGCCGCCTTCGCGAGCAGGCTCGCTCCCACATTGAAATGCATTCCCCTGTGGGAGCGAGCCTGCTCGCGAAGGGGCCCGCCGATACTCTACAAAACTGTCATTCCACCCGCATTTCACCACTGAACACCAGCGTACTGCGGCAGCGCCGGCACAGATACCGCCGCCCTTGCCGCACCAGGCCATGGCGCTGGGCGGTAAACGGGAAATCACTGTCGGGGCACGGGCATTTGTAGATGTAGCGGGTCACGCTGCGCCGCTTGATTTCATAGGTGTGGCAGCGGTCCGGCGGCAGTTCGTAGACGCCGCGCATGATCAGTTGCCACTCCTCGCCATGCGGCTGGATGCGGTCGCCGAACAGTTGATGCGCGATCAGGTGAGCGACTTCGTGAGCGACGGTCTGCTTGAGGAAGTGCTCGGTGTTTTCCCGGTACAGCTGCGGATTGAAGCGCAGCAGGTTCTCGTGCAGATGCGCGACACCGGCTTTCTGCCCGCGCAGCTTGAGGCTGACGACGGGGCGTTTGAAGGAGCGTTTGAAAAAGGATTCAGCGAGTTGGTAACAATCTTCGACGCGGGTATTGAGTTGCTCGGGCATGCTTGATGGATCTCCAGGGACGCCGAGTATGCCGCAACCCCGGCGACTTGCGAATCGCCGACCTGCCGAATGGTCGTTGCCCAACGAGAAGGCCGCCTTGCGGCGGCCTGTATTGGCAGATGTTGTTTTTCTCAGGCAGGAAACAGGTCAGTTGGTATAGACCGGGCCGACACCCAGGCCCCAGACAATCACGGTGAACGCCATGATCGCCACCAGCACCACCAGGCCGACGGCGAGCACCGAGCTGGAAAACAGGAAACCTTCATCCGAAGGGATGTTCATGAAGGTCGGCAGGCCGACATACAACAGATACACCGTGTAGCAGATGGCCGCTGTGCCGACGATCATCCCCAGCCACATGTGCGGATACAGCGCCGCCAGACCGCCGACGAACAACGGTGTCGCGGTGTATGTGGCAAACGCCACGCAACGGGCCAGGCTTGGATTGGCGTCATAGGTGCGCGCCATCCAGTGCACGAAGGCGCCCATCACCGCGACCCCGCCGAGCATCGCCAGGTACGACATGATGGTCATCCACAAGGCGCTTTCAAACGTGAGCATCACCGGCGCGCGATTGCCGATCACCCAACCGACCTGGGTCGTGCCAATGAACGCCGAGACAGCGGGGATCGCCGCCAGAATCAGCGTGTGCGTCAGGTACATGTGGCTGATGCTTTCCTCTTGGTCGCCACGGATCTCCTTCCATTCCTGATCGGGGTGGGTAAACAGTCCCACTACGTGATGGATCATGCCATTCACTCCTCTTGTCATTGCCATCGCCCCCCAACGGAGCGCCTACGGGCCAAGATGGCCGAGCAAATACAGGTCTTTAGATGTGTGCGACCTTATGTCGCAGTATAGAAAGGACTCCAGCGCACCGGTATGGCCAACTTAGAGCAAATTGCGCTGTAAACATGAGGCTTAATCGCCTCGGGGTCTTGAGGGGAAGGCATTGTTGAGGTCGAAACTCTTTTGTGGCGAGGGGATTCATCCCCGTTCGGCTGCACAGCAGTCGCCAAGCCATTCACCGCGCAGTGCCAGGCATTACGAGTTCTCAGGTTTTGGGGCTGCTTCGCAACCCAGCGGGGATAACTCCCCTCGCCACAGATGCTTCGCGCTACCGGGGTTTTTGCGTAAAATGCCGGCCTTTCGTCACACCTCACGGATTTCGCGTCATGGGCACTCTTACGGTCAACCAGAACAAACTGCAAAAGCGCCTGCGCCGCCTGGCCGGCGAGGCGGTCGCCGATTTCAACATGATCGAAGACGGCGACAAGGTCATGGTCTGCCTGTCCGGGGGCAAGGACAGCTACACCATGCTTGACGTGCTGATGCACCTGCAGAAGGTTGCACCGATCAGGTTCGACATCGTCGCGGTGAACATGGACCAGAAACAGCCGGGCTTTCCTGAGCACGTGCTGCCGGCCTATCTGAAAGAACTGGGCATCGAGTACCACATCGTCGAGAAGGACACTTACTCGGTGGTCAAGGAACTGGTGCCGGAAGGCAAGACCACCTGTTCGCTGTGCTCGCGCCTGCGTCGCGGCACCCTGTACACCTTTGCTGACGAAATCGGCGCGACGAAAATGGCCCTCGGTCATCACCGCGACGACATCGTCGAAACGTTCTTCCTCAACATGTTCTTCAACGGCACTCTGAAAGCGATGCCGCCGAAACTGCGCGCCGACGATGGTCGCAACGTGGTGATTCGCCCGCTGGCGTACTGCAACGAGAAGGACATTCAGGCCTACTCGGACCTCAAGCAATTTCCGATCATCCCGTGCAACCTCTGCGGCTCGCAGGAAAACCTGCAGCGCCAGGTGGTCAAGGAAATGCTCCAGGACTGGGACCGCAAGACCCCGGGCCGCACCGAATCGATTTTCCGCAGCCTGCAGAACGTGGTGCCGTCGCAACTGGCCGACCGCAACCTGTTTGACTTCACCAGCCTGAAGATCGACGAGACCGCGGCTTCGCGTTTCGTCAATGTCGTCAATCTGTAAACACAACCTGTAGAAGCGAGCCCTGTGGCGAGGGGATTCACCCCCGCTGGGGCGCGAAGCGGCCCCAAAATCTCGGGGTCTGCTGCGCAGCCCAGCGGGGATGAATCCCCTCGCCACAGGGGCGTGCTTCTGCAGGTGTTATTCATTTCCAAACCTCAGGAGAGGGCATGCGCGATTACAAGTGGCTGCACGAATACTGTCTGAACCGTTTCGGTTCGGCGGCTGAACTGGAAGCCCATCTGCCCGTTCCCAAGACCCCCGCACAGCTGCGCAAGATCCGCGACGACCGCTACCTCTCGACCATGGCCCTGCGGGTTTTTCGCGCCGGGCTCAAGCACAGTCTGGTCGACGCCAAATGGCCGGCGTTCGAAGAGGTATTCTTCAAGTTCGATCCGGAAAAAGTCGTGCTGATGAGCGCCGAACACCTTGAGCGCCTGATGCAGGACGCGCGGATCATCCGCCACCTCGGCAAGCTGAAAAGCGTGCCGCGCAATGCGCAGTTCATTCTCGATGTGGAAAAGGACAAGGGCAGCTTCGGCGCGCTGATCGCCGACTGGCCGGTGACCGATATCGTCGGCCTGTGGACCTACCTGAAAAAGCACGGCCACCAACTCGGCGGGCTGTCGGCGCCACGCTTTTTGCGCATGGTCGGCAAGGACACGTTCGTGCCGAGCTACGACGTGGTCGCGGCGCTGAATGCGCAGAAGATCGTCGACAAAGTGCCGACCAGCCTGCGTGATCTGGCGACGGTGCAAAACGCGTTCAACCAATGGCACGAACAGAGCGGCGGACGGCCGATGAGCCAGATTTCGATGATGCTCGCCTATACCGTCAACCATTAAAACCGCGTCGCTGCATTCGCGAGCAGGCTCGCTCCCACCCCTGGAATGCATTCCCTGTGGGAGCGAGCCTGCTCGCGAAAGCGGTTGTTCAGGCGACGCTGATCTCGCCTTCGCCAGCCAATTTGCGATTCAACTGATAGCGCCAGCGCACATACAACAGCGCCGAGCAGAACACCGCCAGGCTCGCGGCCATTTCCAGCAGGCCGAACAGCTGCCGGTTGGGGTCGTACGCCGCCAGGGCGCCTTTGATGAAATACAGGTTCACCACAAAACACATCCACGAATGGCCACGGGCGCTGCCCATGATCATCGCCGGGGCGAGGACCAGCCACGGGATCAGCTCGACCAGCAGAATCACCCACGGCCGCGCGCCATGCAGGTCGGCGAACACCAGGTAATAAGCCGCCAGCAAACCGGCGAGGGCGAAAAAGCTCAGCAGGCTGAGCACGCGCATCGCCTTGACCCGTGGCTCAAGCCACTCTATTGAGGGCAGGACTTTCGGCTTCTTCGCCATCAGCCCACCAGTTTCTGCGCGGTTTTCGCCAGGCGCAGACCGAGTGCGCGACACAGCGCCACTTCGTGCTGGTCGAGACCGTTCTTGCCGTCGGCACCGGCGTGATGGCTGGCGCCATAAGGCGTGCCGCCACCCTCGGTTTCGAGCAGGGCCGATTCGCTGTAGGGCAGACCCGTAATCAACATGCCGTGGTGCAGCAGCGGCAACATCATCGACAGCAGCGTGGTTTCCTGACCGCCGTGCAGACTGGCAGTGGAGGTGAACACGCCGGCCGGTTTGCCGACCAGCGCGCCAGTCAGCCAGAGGTTGCTGGTGCCGTCGAGGAAGTACTTGAGCGGCGCAGCCATGTTGCCGAAACGCGTCGGACTGCCCAGGGCGAGGCCGGCGCAGTTCTTCAGATCATCGAGGCTGGCATAAAGCGCGCCTTCAGCGGGAATCTCCGCCGCCACCGCTTCGCACTCAGTGGAAATCGCCGGCACCGTGCGCAGACGCGCTTCCATGCCGGCCTGCTCGATACCACGGGCGATCTGCCGGGCCATCTCGTTGGTCGAACCGTTGCGGCTGTAATAGAGAACCAGAATGTACGGCGTGCTCATGGCAACAACTCCAGCACGTTTTCCGGCGGGCGACCGATGACGGCCTTGTCGCCGACTTCCAGAATCGGCCGCTCCATGAGTTTCGGGTGTGCGGCGATGGCGTCGATCAGCTGCTGCTCGCTGAGGCTGGCGTCGGCCAGGTTCAGGGTTTTGTATTCCTCTTCACCGCTGCGCAGCAGCTGCCGCGCGCTGATCCCGAGCTTGCCGAGCAGGGCCTTGATCTGCGCGGCGCTGAGCGGCGTTTCCAGGTAGCGCACGACAGTCGGAGTCAAGCCGCGGGCTTCGAGCAGTTCCAGCGCGCCGCGGGATTTCGAGCAGCGCGGATTGTGATAAAGCGTCAGATCGGTCATGGCGGGTCGCTTCTGGCGTAAAGTGGCGGCTATTCTAACTGTGCGGCGCGCAATCCAGAACCGTCAGAGGCGATGGGTCGCAGGCGCTTTCGAATTTTCACAAGGAACACGACATGACACGGCGATTGGCAGCGGCATTGACGATTCTTGGGGCGTTGATGCTGGGGGGCTGCGGCAATGATTACGGCATCGACCAGAACGGCCAGAAGGTAGCGTCCGAACGTCTGGACAAACAATGGGTGGTGCTTAACTACTGGGCCGAATGGTGTGGCCCGTGCCGCACGGAAATTCCTGAACTGAATCATTTGGCTGATGAGCTCAAGAGCAGGAATGTCGGGGTGTTCGGGGTCAACTTCGACAACGTGCAGGGCGCGGAGCTGAAAGAGGCGAGCGAAAAACTCGGCATCAAGTTCACCGTGCTCGCGCAGGATCCGGCCGAGCTGTTCGACCTGCCGCGCAGTGAGGCGCTGCCGGTGACGTTCATCATCGATGACAAGGGCAAGGTGCGTGAGCAGTTGCTGGGTGAGCAGACGGCGGCGGGGGTGATGGCCAAACTGGAGTCGTTGCAGGCTACGCAGTAAACCGCCAGAAGCCCCTCACCCCAGCCCTCTCCCGGAGGGAGAGGGGGCCGACCGAGGTGTCTTTCGTCATACGTCGACCTGAGACACCGAGTTGATTATGGACCCGTCATACAGGATCCAGTCGATTATGGATTCGGCGAAGATTTCCACGTCGACGTAACTCTTCAATATCCCCCAATCAGTCCCCTCTCACTATGGGAGACGGCTAGGGTGAGGGGCTTGGCGATTCAAGCGATCAACCCTCTTCCAGCCACCAGCGCAACGGTTTGCCTTCAGCCGGCCAAAAGCGAACCTGCTCGATCGGCGAAATGTCCCAGCGCTCGACTTTTTCCAGCGCCTGCAAGAAGCGTTGTTCCTGCTCCATCAGCGCCGGGGCGCAGAGCTTGCGGGTCTTGCCGATCTTGCCGAAGCTCAGCTTGTCGCCGTCCTGCGTGTACGGCGCGAACCAATGGTTGCAGCCGCCGTTGCCGTAGGCGCGGCCGTCATCGCCGAGGGTCATGGTCAGATGGCTGTAATCCATCAGTGGCCGCTCGCCGATCCATTCCAGAATGTAGCTGCGGTTGTGCTGCAGTTGCACCGGCTCTGCGGCGCAACCGACCAGGCCGACACCGATCAGTGCGGTCAGGGCGAGGCGTTTCATCACGCAGGCTCCTGGCATTTCGGGCACAGGTGCTTGTCGCCGACGGCTTTCCAGCCCAGCTCGGCGATGCGCGCGGTGGCGGCAGGTTTCTCGGCGGTCTTGCCGAGTTTGGCGTCCACGGCGAATTCGAAGCTCAGCTCTTTCGCGCAGCTGTCGCAGTTGACCTGCCAGGTGTGAATGGCCAGTTCGCCGAACACCGGGCCTGTGGTCATCGCGGTCCATTGGCCTGGCGGATTGATCAGGTGGCGCACCGTCTCGACGGTCAGGCGCATGGACAAATCCTTGCTGCCTTTGAGCGTGACCAACAGGGCATCGCCGATACGGATCGAGCCACCGTTGCCGGTCACCTGATAGCGGCCCGGAACCAGGGCGCGGCATTCGGTGAGGGTGTGTTGCGGGTTCATCAGGGTGTAGCGGAAATCGTGTTCGACCATGGGTCCTCCAAATATGCGCGACATGCTAGCACGGGCTCGATTGCAGAATGATGCACGCGTGCGACCTTCGATCCGGTTCAAATGCAGCGACAGTCATGGCAAACTGCCGGCCCCCGAATCTGAAGGAACGGAACATGGCGCTGATCGAATGTTATGAATGCAAGCGGAGCATCAGTTCCGAAGCGCTGGTGTGCATTCACTGCGGCGCGCCGATGGCCGAACATGCCGCCATGCAGGCGCAATCGACGGCGACACCGGTGCAAGCCTCGACGATTTCCTTCGGCAGCCTGCCACGCAACAACGCAGTGCCCGAGGCGGTTGCGCCGCCAGTGTCCGAGCCTTTACCCAAAGTGATGCCGGCAGCGGCGGGGCGCCGACGTCGTCAGCAGGCTGCGGAACAGGCACGCCAGGAACAACAACCGCTCAACGCCGATGGCAGCCGCCCGGTGGAGGGCTGGCTGAAAATCATGGTGTTTCTGCTACCGGCGTTTTTCGTCTGGTTCCTGCTGCGCAACGGCCATTCAAGCAAGCAGCGCCTGCTCGGTTTCGGCTGGCTGGTCTTGCTGATCCTGGCGTCTTCGCTGTCCAAGTAAAACCGTTCAACCCTCGACCTGGTTCTGCGGCGCACCTGCCGCCCAGGTCGCGATGTTGTGCAGGGTGGTCGCGGCAATCGCGCCCAGCGCCTCGCGGGTCAGAAACGCCTGATGCGCGGTGATGATCACGTTGGGAAACGTCAGCAGACGCGCCAACACATCATCCTGCAACGGCAGGTCGGAGCGATCCTCGAAAAACAGCTGCGCCTCTTCCTCGTAAACATCCAGCCCCAGATAACCGAGTTGGCCGTCCTTGAGCGCGTCGATCAGCGCTGGCGTGTCCACCAGCCCGCCACGCCCGGTGTTGATCAGCATCGCCCCGGCCTGCATCTGCGCCAGTGAGTCGCGATTGATCAGGTGCTTGCTCTGCTCGTTGAGCGGGCAATGCAGGCTGATGATCCGTGATTGCGCGAGCAACTCTGGCAGGCTCAGATAACGTGCGCCCAACGCCAGCACCTCGGGATTGGGATACGGATCGTAAGCGAGCAGTTCACAGCCGAAGCCGTGCATGATTTTCGCGAACGTTGCGCCGATCTGTCCGGTGCCGACGATGCCGACGGTCTTGCCGACCAGATCGAAACCGGTCAGGCCATGCAGGCTGAAATCGCCTTCGCGGGTGCGGTTGTAGGCGCGATGCAAGCGACGATTGAGGGCGAGGATCAGCGCCACCGCATGTTCCGCCACGGCATGCGGTGAGTAGGCCGGCACACGCACGACGGCCAGACCGAGGCGTTTCGCCGCGGGCAAATCGACGTGGTTGTAACCCGCCGAACGCAGGGCAATCAGCCGCGTGCCCCCGGCAGCAAGGCGTTCGAGCACCGGGGCGCTGAGGTCGTCATTGATGAACGCGCAGACCACTTCGTGTTGCTCGGCCAGCGCCGCCGTATCGAGGCTGAGCCGCGCCGCTTGAAAATGCAGTTCAAGCCCGGCCGGGCAGTCGGCGGCGAGGAAGCTGTCGCGGTCGTAGGTCTGGCTACTGAAAATGATCGTGCGCATGAATCCTCCTGGAACATCGACGCGGGCCGCAATGGCCCGCGACAACTGTAGCGCTTTGCGCGCGCCGTGCCTTGCCGTGGATCAGGCGCTGATGCGCGCCTGCGCCGCGAGTCGATTGATCGAGCGCTCCAGTTCATCCAGTGCGGCGGCGGCTTTCGGATCGTCCTGCTTGAGCAGGGTTTCGCTGCGCTGGCAGGCGGCGCGCAGTTGTGGCACGCCGCAATAACGGGTCGCGCCATGCAAGCGGTGCACGCGTTCGAGCAGGGCATTCTGGTCGTGGCTGTCACGCGCTGCGCGTATCGCTTCGCGGTCGGCTTCCAGCGACGCCAGCAGCATAGCGAGCATGTCCGCCGCCAGATCCGCCTTACCGGCCGCCAGACGCAAGCCTTCTTCGTGATCGAGCACCGGCAGTTCCTGCTGACTCCCCGTGCTGTCGCCGCTGCGCTCCGGTGCCTGATTGCGCAGCGCCAGTCCGGTCCACTTCAACACCACCTGCGCCAGTTGCCGCTCGCTGATCGGTTTGGTCAGGTAGTCATCCATGCCGCTTTGCAGCAGCGCGCGTTTTTCATTGGCCATGGCGTGGGCCGTGAGGGCGACGATCGGCAGCGGCGTGCAATGCCGCTCGCTTTCCCACTGGCGAATGGTTTCAGTGGTCTGGCGGCCATCCATGCCTGGCATCTGCACGTCCATCAACACCAGATCGAAAGATTCGCTCTGCACGGCTTTGACGGCCGCGTAACCGCTTTCGACCGCGAGCACGCGGGCGCCCATGTCTTCGAGCAGGGTCTGCACCAGCAACAGATTGGCCGGGTTGTCGTCGACACACAGCACGCGCGGCGCACGGCTGGACAGCGGTTCGCCCGGTTCGCTGCGGGTCTGGCGCGGATTGACCAGATCGGACAGCGCCCGGCGCAATTTGCGCGTACACGCCGGTTTGGCTTGCAGCTGGCTGTGCGGGTTGGGCACCGACAGGTGAAACAGCGTCTGCTCGGTGGTCGGGCACAGCACCAGCACTTTGCAGCCCAGGTGTTCGAGGTCCCAGATGTGCTGGTTCAAGCGTTCCGGGAGCATGTCGTTGCTGGTGATGCCGATCACTGCCAGATCGATCGCCTGATCGGTCTGATGCGCGCCGGTGACGCCATTGCTCAGGCTCTCCAGAGTATTGAACGGCGTAACTTGCAGTCCGCAGTCTTCCAGCTGATGTTGCAAGGCCTGACGCGCCAGTTCGTGATTTTCCAGCACCGCCACACGGCGCCCGAGCAGCGGCGCGGCGGGCAGGTCTTCGGCATCGTCGCGGGTCTTGGGCAGGCTCAGGCTGATCCAGAATTCCGAACCTTCGCCCGGCGTGCTGTCGACGCCGATCTCGCCGCCCATCTGCTCGATCAGGCGCTTGGAAATCACCAGCCCCAGCCCGGTTCCGCCGGGTTGGCGCGACAGCGAATTGTCGGCCTGGCTGAAAGCCTGAAACAGCGCGCGGACATCCTGACTCGACAGACCGATGCCGGTGTCCTGAATGCTGATGCGCAGTTGCACGCTGTCTTCGTGTTCCTCTTCGAGCATCGCCCGGGCGACGATGGTGCCTTCGCGGGTGAACTTGATCGCGTTGCTGACCAGATTGGTGAGGATCTGCTTCAAGCGCAGCGGATCGCCGACCAGCGACAGCGGCGTATCGCGATAGACCAGGCTGACCAGCTCGAGCTGCTTGGCGTGCGCGGCCGGGGCGAGAATGGTCAGGGTGTCTTGCAGCAGGTCGCGCAGGTTGAACGGAATGTGATCGAGTACCAGTTTGCCGGCCTCGATTTTCGAGAAGTCGAGAATCTCGTTGATGATTCCCAACAGGCTGTCGGCGGACTTTTCGATGGTGCCCAGATAGTCGAGCTGGCGCGGGGTCAGTTCGCTTTTCTGCAAAAGGTGAGTGAAGCCCAGAATGCCGTTGAGCGGCGTGCGGATCTCGTGGCTCATGTTGGCGAGGAATTCGGATTTGATCCGGCTGGCTTCCAGCGCTTCTTTGCGTGCCAGGTCCAGTTCGATGTTCTGGATCTCGATGGTTTCCAGGTTCTGCCGCACGTCTTCGGTGGCCTGATCGACGCTGTGCTGCAATTCTTCACGGGCGTTTTGCAGGGTGCCGGCCATGCGGTTGATGCCGGAGGCCAATTCATCCAGTTCCTGACTGCCGAGGGGCGGCAAGCGGGTTTCCAGATGACCGTCCTTGAGTTGCGCAACTGCTTGTTTGATCTGGCTCAGCGGACGATTGATGGTGCGGCCCATGCGCAATGCGAGGAGGGCGGCGCCGGCAAGTCCGGCGGCGATCAGCAGCAGGCTGGCGAACAGGCTGCGATAGCCGCGCAGCAACATGCCGTTGTGCGACAGCTCCAGCTCGACCCAGCCGAGCAGGCGTTCGGATTCTTCGGGAATGATTTCGCCGGCGAGGTTGCGGTGCTTGCCGAACACCGGCATCAGGTAGCGCGTCGCATCATTGCCGCTGCGTCGTTGCAGCAGCGCGCTGTCGCCGCTTGGTGCCTGATTGAGCATGGTCGGGCCGGCGTGGGCCAGTGGCGAGCGGTCCGCCGCGAGGAAAGTCACCGCGCGCACGTCGGGTTGTTCAAGGGACTGGGTGGCGATGCGTTCAAGCAGATCGGCGTCGCCGTGACCCATTGCCGGCGCCACCAGCGGCGCCAGTTGCTCGGCGATCATTTCGCCGCGCTGCATCAATTGGCTGTGCAGGTCGGTCTGCTGCGTCCAGGTGAAATAGCCACCCAGCACCAGCGCCATCAGGCTGGTCGGCAACAAGGTCAGCAACAGCACGCGACCTTTGATTCCCAGTTTCTTGAGCACGCCTATCTCCCGCATCCCGCTGATCTGTTGACACATGCGTGCATCCGGCACGCGACATGGGCGCAGTGTAGCGATTTGCAGGCGGGCAATCTTGCGGAAAATGCAGCGCCGCCCACGCACTCGTTCGTCCGACAGGCCAAGCTTGTGTTGCCCGCTGTCGGACAATCTTGAATAATCCGCCAACTGAGAATTACTTGCAGATACTCATGACTCCTGTTTCCGTTGGCCAGCCACGCATCCTTTCCATTGAAGACGATCCGGTCCTCGGCGCGTATGTGCACGAGCATCTGGGCCGCAGCGGTTTTCAGGTGACCTGGTGCCAGAACGGCCAGGAAGGTCTGAACATCGCCCAGCGTCAGCCTTTCGACGTGGTGCTGATGGATATTCTGCTGCCGGGGCTCGATGGTCTGAAGCTGTTGACGCAACTGCGCCAGAGCCACTCGACACCGGTATTGCTGATGTCGGCGCTGGGCGCCGAGGCCGATCGCATCAGCGGTTTCCGCCTCGGCGCCGATGACTATTTGCCCAAGCCGTTCAGCATGGCCGAGTTGCATGTGCGCATCGAAGCGATCCTGCGGCGAGTGGCACTGGATCGGCGCCCGCCTGCCGTGGCCGCTGCGCAGGTCGGTGGAGCCCTGCGTTTCGATGAACAACAATGCGACGTGTTCTTCGGCGAGCAAGCAGCCGGGCTGACCCGCAGCGAATTCCGTCTGCTGGAAACCCTGCACCGCAACAACGAGGAAGTGCTGAGCAAGGCCTTTCTTTATCAGCACGTCCTGCAACGCGGCTTTGCGGCGCACGACCGCAGCCTCGACATGCACATCAGCCAGATCCGCCGCAAACTCAAAGCCATCGGTTACACCGAGCGCGAAGTGCGCACGGTGTGGGGCAAGGGCTACGTCTTGAGCGGCGCCGATGAAACTGTCTGAATTGCCGGGGCGGCATTCGCTGTTCTGGAAACTGGCATGCCTGCTGGTAGCGTTCTGTCTGCTGATGATCTGGTTGAGCTGGTCGTGGGGCCGCTACATGGAGGAGCGCAATCAGTTCCTTTCCAGTGACGCGCGCAGCACCCTCAGCCGTTACGCCGCGCAAGCCGAACAGGCGTGGCAGCGCGGCGGGCGCAATGGCGTCGATGACTGGTTGCAGAGCATGGAGTTGCGCGAGGCCAGTTGGGTCGGTGTGATCGGTGCTGATTTGCAGTCGCTGAGCAGCCAGCCGTTGAACGCCGCGGAGGTGCAGCACCTGACTTTCCTGCGCGGCCTCGACTGGCCGATCCACAAGAAGGGCCGGCCTTGGTTGCGGGTGCCGTTCCCCCAGGATCCGACCGTCGGCATTCTCGTCATTGAATTGCCCGAGCGTTTTGTCCCGGGCAAGTACCGGGTGTTCTGGCGGGTGATCACCAACGGTGTGATTCCCGGGCTGTTCACTCTGTTGCTCTGCGTCGGCCTGTATCGCCTGTTGGTGGTCCCGCTGAACAACCTGCGCGAACAGGCCAACGCCTGGCGCGCCGACCAGTTGAATGTGCGCCTGTCGAGCGGCATCACCCAGCGCCCGGATGAACTCGGTGAGCTGGCGCGGGCCTTCGATTCCATGTCCGAGCGCCTGCAAAGCACAGTCGCCCTGCAACAGCAGTTGTTGCGCGACCTGTCTCACGAACTGCGCACGCCGCTGAGCCGCCTGCGCGTGGCCAGCGAAAGCGAACAGGGCCTGGCGCAATTGCGCGAGCGCATCGGCCGCGAGGTCGACGGCATGCAACGTTTGGTCGAAGACACCCTGCAACTGGCCTGGCTCGACACCGACCGCTCGCCGTTGCCCGATGAAGCGATCCAGATTCAGGCGCTGTGGGAAATGCTCACCGACAACGCCTGCTATGAAAGCGGCTGGCCGAGTCTGCAACTGCAATGCTCGGTCGAGGCATCGTGCTGGGTGCGCGGCAACCTCAATACCCTGGCGCAGGCGCTGGAAAACATCCTGCGCAACGCCATTCGTCACTCTTCCGAGGGCGGCATCGTGCGGCTCGATGCACGGCGCGATGGCGAGTATTGGCATTTGTGGCTGGAGGATCAGGGCGGCGGCGTGGCTGACGAAGATCTGCAGCGAATCTTTTCGCCGTTCATTCGATTGGACGGATCAAGGCCCGGGGATGGTGGCTTTGGCTTGGGCTTGAGCATTGCCCGCAACGCGGTGCAACGGCAGGGCGGGTTGCTCTGGGCGGAAAACACCGGGGCGGGGTTGCGGTTGAATTTGTGCTTGCTGGCGGATGATGGCGTCGCCCATGCGGACGCCTTCGCGAGCAGGCTCGCTCCCACAATGGCTGTGCATTCGCCGCAGATCGCATAAGCAACATTCATCCCCTGTGGGAGCGAGCCTGCTCGCGAATTCCAAGCAGCACCACGAGAACTGAGTGTTGCGCAAATAAAAGTCTCACCACTGGTGAGACTTTTGTTCTTTATTCCCATAAACCATAAGCACCGCACTTTGCGTGATATGGCCTGCGCGGGTTTGCCGGTATGATAGGCGCCCCCGCACGTCTGGATTGCGAATACGCCATGACCTTGCAGTACCCAACCATCGCCGATTGCGTCGGCAACACGCCGCTGGTGCGTTTGCAGCGCCTGCCCGGCGCCACCAGCAACACCCTTTTGCTCAAGCTCGAAGGGAACAACCCGGCGGGTTCGGTCAAGGACCGCCCGGCGTTGTCGATGATCACTCGCGCCGAGTTGCGCGGGCAGATCAATCCCGGCGATACGCTGATCGAGGCGACCTCCGGGAATACCGGTATCGCGCTGGCGATGGCCGCTGCGATCAAGGGTTACAAGATGATCCTGATCATGCCGGACAACTCCAGCGCCGAGCGTAAAGCGGCGATGACCGCGTATGGCGCCGAGCTGATTCTGGTGACTCAGGAAGAGGGCATGGAAGGCGCCCGCGATCTGGCCCAGCGTATGGAAGCCGAAGGCCGTGGCAAGGTGCTCGACCAGTTCGCCAATGGCGACAATCCTGAAGCGCACTACACCACCACCGGCCCGGAAATCTGGCGTCAGACCCAGGGCAGCATCACCCATTTCGTCAGTTCGATGGGCACCACCGGCACCATCATGGGCGTGTCGCGCTACCTCAAAGAGCAGAGCGACAGCGTGCAGATCGTCGGCCTGCAACCGATGGAAGGCTCGGCCATTCCCGGCATCCGCCGCTGGCCGCAGGAATACCTGCCGAAGATTTATCAGGCTGACCGCGTCGATCGCATCGTCGACATGGCGCAAAGCGAAGCCGAAGACGTTACCCGGCGCCTGGCCCGCGAAGAAGGCATCTTCTGCGGCGTGTCCTCGGGCGGTGCAGTGGCAGCGATGCTGCGCTTGTCCAGAGAAGTTGAAAACGCGGTGATCGTCGCGATCATCTGCGACCGTGGCGACCGTTACCTGTCGACCGGCATTTTCGACGCGCCGAACTGATGGCCAAACACGAGAGAGGCCTGCGCTTCCAGCCCACCGGCGGCAGCAAGGCGCCACAGATCCCGACCGGTAAAAAGCAGCGCTTGAGTATCGAGCGCCTGGCCAATGATGGTCGCGGTATCGCGTTTTTTGAAGGCAAAACCTGGTTCGTCCTCGGCGCCCTTGCCGGTGAAGAGGTCGAAGCACGGGTGCTCGGCGCCCACGGCAAAGTGGTCGAGGCGCGCACCGAACGGGTATTCACTGCCAGCGAATTGCGTCGTCCGGCAGCGTGCGCGCACTTTGGTCGCTGTGGCGGTTGCAGCGTTCAGCACTTGCCCCACGACGAACAACTCGCCCTGAAACAGCGCATGCTCGCCGAGCAATTGTTGCGGGTGGCCGGTGTCGAACCTGAAGAATGGGCGGCGCCGCTGACCGGCCCGGAATTCGGTTACCGTCGGCGCGCGCGGATCGCCGTGCGCTGGGACATGAAGGCAAAAAAACTCGAAGTGGGTTTCCGCGCTGCTGGCAGTCAGGACATCGTCGCGATCAGCGAATGCCCGGTGCTGGTACAGCCCTTGCAGCCGATCATGACCCGCTTGCCGGAGATGCTGCGGCGCTTGAGCAAACCGCAGGCGCTGGGCCATGTCGAGCTGTTCAGCGGCTCATCACTGGCGGTATTGCTGCGGCACATGGCGCCGTTGTCCGAAGCGGATCTGAGCATCCTCAAGGATTTCTGCCAGTTCCACGAGGCGCAGTTGTGGCTGCATGGCGAAGGTGAACCGCAACCGGTCGAGGCCGGTCAGAGCCTCGGTTATCGCCTGGAACAGTGGGATCTTGAGCTGGCTTATCGGCCGGGTGACTTCGTTCAGGTCAACGCCGGGGTCAACGAAGCGATGATCGCCCAGGCGCTGGACTGGCTGAAACCGACGGCTGAAGAACGCGTGCTCGACCTGTTTTGCGGGTTGGGAAATTTTGCGCTACCGCTGGCCAAAAGCGTGCATGAAGTGGTGGCTGTGGAGGGCGTGCAGACCATGGTCGAGCGCGCCGCTGCCAACGCCGTCAGTAACAATTTGCATAACACAAAGTTTTTTCAAGCCGATTTATCCCAGCCTTTGAGCGATGCCCAGTGGATCGGAAACGGCTTTTCTGCGGTACTCTTGGACCCACCGCGTGACGGTGCTTTCGAGGTGGTGCGCAAGCTCGCGACCCTGGGTGCCAAGCGGTTGGTATATGTGTCGTGCAACCCGGCCACGCTGGCGCGCGACACGCAGGAATTGATCAAGCAGGGCTACCGGTTAAAACGTGCCGGGATTCTCGATATGTTTCCTCAGACGGCACATGTCGAGGCCATGGCGTTATTTGAAGCGAGCCAGGACGGCTCGTCTGAATCCGTCTGATCTGTCCGCGCAGCGCTCGCCTGAGCCCCGCGAGCGCGAACGGACACTGAGGATCAGCGATTTGACGCATTGAATCTGCGTCGTAGGGAAGGTAAAGCAGCATGGTACAGGTGAGAGCACACCAGCCGATCAACACCGACGGCAGTATCAATCTCGAGGCCTGGCTCGATCACGCGGTCAGTGTCGATCTGGCACTGGATCGCGAGGCCTTGAAAGAAGCCTGCGAGTTCGCTCGCGAGGCCGAACAGCAGTCCAATGCGAAGAAGAACCTGTGGGCCGAAGGCTCCGGCAGTTTCAGCACGGGCCTTGAGATCGCCGAGATCCTCGCCGACCTCAAGCTCGATCAGGATTCACTGGTCGCCGCCGTGTTGTATCGCGGCGTGCGCGAAGGCCAGATCGAGCTGGCGGCCATCGGCCAGCGCTTCGGTCCGGTAGTGGCCAAGCTGATCGACGGCGTCCAGCGCATGGCGGCCATCAGCGCCAGCCTCAGCCCACGGCAATCGATGGTCATGGGCACGCAAGGGCAGGTCGAAAACCTGCGCAAGATGCTCGTGGCCATGGTCGATGATGTACGCGTTGCGCTGATCAAACTGGCCGAACGCACCTGCGCCATTCGTGCGGTGAAAACCGCCGACGATGAAAAGCGCAACCGCGTCGCTCGCGAAGTCTTCGACATCTATGCGCCACTGGCGCATCGCCTCGGCATCGGTCACATCAAATGGGAACTGGAGGACTTGTCCTTCCGCTATCTCGAACCCGATCAATACAAGCAGATTGCCAAGTTGCTCCACGAGCGGCGGCTGGACCGCGAGCGTTTCATCAGCGACGTGATGACCCAGCTCAAGGACGAACTGCAGGCCACCGGCGTCGACGCCGACATCAGCGGCCGGGCCAAACACATCTACTCGATCTGGCGCAAAATGCAGCGCAAGGGTCTGGAATTCAGCCAGATCTATGACGTTCGCGCGGTGCGCGTGCTGGTGCCGGAAATGCGCGACTGCTATACCGCGCTCGGTATCGTCCACACTCTGTGGCGGCACATCCCGAAAGAATTCGACGACTACATCGCCAACCCGAAAGAGAACGGCTACCGCTCGCTGCATACGGCGGTGATCGGCCCGGAAGGCAAGGTCCTCGAGGTGCAGATCCGCACCCATTCCATGCACGAGGAGGCCGAACTCGGCGTCTGCGCGCACTGGCGCTACAAGGGCACCGACGTCAAATCCGGCTCGAACCATTACGAAGAGAAAATCTCCTGGCTGCGTCAGGTGCTTGAATGGCACGAAGAGCTGGGCGATATCGGCGGTCTGGCTGAACAGCTGCGCGTCGACATCGAGCCTGATCGGGTTTACATCTTCACTCCCGACGGGCACGCCATCGACTTGCCGAAAGGCGCGACGCCGCTGGACTTCGCCTATCGGGTGCACACCGAAATCGGCCACAACTGCCGGGGCGCGAAGATCAACGGCCGTATCGTGCCGTTGAACTACAGCCTGCAGACCGGCGAGCAGGTCGAGATCATCACCAGCAAGCACGGCACGCCGAGCCGCGACTGGCTGAACCCGAACCTCGGTTACGTCACCACCTCGCGGGCGCGGGCGAAGATCGTCCACTGGTTCAAGTTGCAGGCTCGCGATCAGAACGTTGCGGCCGGTAAAACCCTGATCGAGCGCGAACTCAATCGCCTCGGTTTGCCGGCGGTGGATTTCGACAAGCTGGCCGAAAAGGCCAACATGAAAACCGCCGAAGACATGTTCGCCGCCCTCGGCGCCGGCGATCTGCGTCAGGCGCATCTGGTCAACCTTGCGCAGCAATTGGTCGAACCGGAGCGTGGCAACGAGCAACTGGAACTGATCCCGCGCAAGGCCACCGGTTACAAGCCGGGCAAGCGCGGCGATATCCAGATCCAGGGCGTCGGCAACCTGATGACGCAGATGGCCGGCTGCTGCCAGCCGCTGCCGGGCGATGCGATTGTCGGTTACATCACTCAGGGCCGTGGCGTGAGCATTCACCGCCAGGATTGCGCCTCGGTGCTGCAACTGGGCGGGCGCGAGCCGGAACGGATCATTCAGGTCAGCTGGGGGCCGGTGCCGGTGCTCACCTATCCGGTGGACATCATCATCCGCGCCTACGACCGTTCCGGCCTGCTGCGTGACGTCTCGCAGGTGCTGCTCAACGAGCGCATCAACGTGCTGGCGGTCAACACCCGCTCGAACAAGGAAGACAACACCGCGCTGATGTCGCTGACCATCGAGATCCCCGGTCTGGATGCGCTCGGGCGGCTGCTGGGGCGGATTTCGCAATTGCCGAACATCATCGAAACTCGGCGTAACCGTACCCCGTGATGCAATTGATTGTTCCCTGTGGGAGCGAGCCTGCTCGCGAAGAGGGCGTGTCAGTCGACATCTTTGTTGCAGACACAGCGCTTTCGCGAGCAGGCTCGCTCCCACAATGGTTTCGTGGTGAGACAGAAAAATGATGTACAGCCTTGAAGACCTGCTCCACCTGATGTCCCGCCTGCGCGATCCGCAGTTCGGCTGTCCGTGGGACATCAAGCAAACCTACGCGACCATCGTCCCGCACACCCTCGAAGAAGCCTACGAAGTGGCCGATGCCATCGAGCGTGGCGATCTCGATCACTTGCAGGGCGAGTTGGGTGATCTGCTGTTTCAGGTGGTGTATTACAGCCAGTTGGCCAAGGAAGAGGGGCGGTTCGAATTCGCCGGGGTGATCGACAGCATCACGCGCAAACTGATCCGCCGTCATCCGCATGTGTTCCCGACGGGCGACCTGTACGCGCCGCTCGACGTGCCGCGCTTGAGCGAAGAGCAGGTCAAGCAGCGCTGGGAAGAGATCAAGGCCGAAGAGCGCGCCGAGAAAGCCTCGGCGCCCGAGCAGTTGTCCTTGCTCGACGACGTGCCGGCCACCTTGCCGGCACTGTCGCGCTCAGCCAAGTTGCAGAAGCGCGCCGGGCAGGTCGGTTTCGACTGGCCGGATGCTTTGCCGGTGCTCGACAAGGTGCGTGAAGAGCTCGATGAAGTGCTCGAAGCCATGTCGGAAAATGATCCTGTGGCGGTGGCCGACGAGATCGGCGATCTGCTGTTTTCCGTGGTCAATCTGGCCCGGCATCTGAAGGTCGATCCGGAAACCGCCTTGCGCGGCGCCAATGGCAAGTTTGAAAGACGTTTCCGTTTTATCGAACAGGCATTGCGCGACACCCACCGTCCCATGGAAGATTGCACCCTCGAAGAGTTGGACGCCCTTTGGGGCGAAGCCAAACGCCAGGAAAAGAATGAGCCCAGCTGCGGCTGAGCCGTTGCCCAAGTGAGTAAGCATTGATGAGCCTTTCCCTTCGCGACCAGTTGCTCAAAGCAGGCCTGGTCAACCAAAAGCAGGCCAAGCAGGTCAGCAAAGACAAGCAGAAGCAACAGCGGCTGGCCCACAAAGGCCAGGCCGAGCTGGACGATTCGCAGCGGCGCGCCGCCCAGGAAGCCATGGCCGAGAAGGTCAAGCGCGACCAGGAGCTGAACCGTCAGCAGCAGGAGAAGGCCGAGGCCAAGGCCCGCGCCGCGCAGGTCAAGCAGTTGATCGAAGTCTCGCGTCTGCCCAAGCTGACCACTGAGGACTACTACAACTTCGTCGACGACAAGAAGGTCAAGCGCATCTCGGTCAACACGCTGATGCGCAACAAGCTCAGCAGCGGTTCGCTGGCGATCGTGCACCACAACGGCGGCTATGAAGTGATTCCCCGTGAAGCGGCGCTGAAGATCCAGGAGCGCGACCCGCAGCGCATCGTCCAGCTCAACGTGCAGACCGAAGAGGTCAGCGCTGAGGACGATCCGTACGCGGCGTACCAGATCCCTGACGATCTGATGTGGTAAATCCACGGCTGTAACAACGACGAACCCCGCTCATGGCGGGGTTTGTCGTTTTCAAATGCTGTGTTGTTTCAGGCGGACTTCAGTTCTCTTTGCTGTTCCTGCACTTCCAGTTCGGCCTTGTAGTTATGGGCATCTATTTCGTTGTGGAACATGCCGACCAGCAAGTCTTGTTGATGCACATCCCAGATACGGATGCCGGCGGCCAAGCCTTCGTGGGACATGTGTGAATCGTCGCGTTCAGTTACTTTTACAGTCATCTGCTAGCTCCAAATCTCAAGTTACTGCACCAAGGCGTGTGCAGGACTCTGTTATAGGATTTGTTAGTCAGCTAAGTAAACCGCCAATTGGCGCAAGGTGTTGTTGCGGATTTCGCAACAAAGCTGGAGGCCGCGTAAGCCGCGACATTCGGTCGCAGGGTAGTAAGTTTCATGACAGAAGTTTCATCTCCCGACACCCCGGAAACCAACTGTGGGAGCGAGCCTGCTCGCGAATTCGGTGAGTCAGACGACGATAGGGTGACTGGAGTATCGCCTTCGCGAGCAGGCTCGCTCCCACAGGGTTTTGCGGTGTACCTGCTATTTTCTGCAGGCCAAAAAAAACGCCCCGAACCAGTCGGGGCGTTTTCATGTGTGGCTCAGCAGCGGGGAATTACTTGCCTTCCCAGCGCTTCAGCACCAGCGTGGCGTTGGTGCCGCCAAAGCCGAAGCTGTTGCTCATCACGGTGTTGATGGTGGCGTTCTCGCGGGTCTTGGTCAGCACCGGCAGATCGGCCACTTCCGGGTCGAGCTCGTCGATGTTGGCGGAGCCGGCGATGAAGTTGCCTTCCATCATCAGCATGCAATAGATCGCTTCGTGCACGCCGGCGGCGCCCAGGGAGTGACCGGACAGGCTCTTAGTCGAGCTGATCGCTGGAGCCTTGTCGCCGAACACTTCACGCACACCTTTCATTTCCGCGACGTCGCCGACCGGAGTCGAAGTGCCGTGGGTGTTCAGGTAGTCGATCGGGGTGTCGACGGTGGACAGCGCCTGTTGCATGCAGCGGATCGCGCCTTCGCCGCTCGGGGCAACCATGTCGTAGCCATCGGACGTTGCGCCGTAGCCAACGATCTCGGCGTAGATCTTCGCGCCACGGGCCAGAGCGTGTTCCAGCTCTTCAACGACAACCATGCCGCCGCCGCCAGCGATGACGAAACCGTCGCGGTCCTTGTCGTAGGCGCGGGAAGCTTGTTCCGGCGTGTCGTTGCGCTTGCTGGACAGAGCGCCCATCGCGTCGAACAGGAACGACTGGCTCCAGTGCTCTTCTTCACCGCCACCGGCGAAGACGATGTCCTGCTTGCCCATCTGGATCTGTTCCATGGCGGTACCGATGCAGTGAGCACTGGTGGCGCAGGCAGAAGCGATGGAGTAGTTCAGGCCCTTGATCTTGAACGGCGTGGCCAGGCAAGCGGAAACGGTGCTGCTCATGGTCCGCGTGACGCGGTACGGGCCGACGCGCTTCACGCCTTTCTCACGGAGGATGTCGAGCGCTTCCATCTGGTTCAGCGTGGAGGCACCGCCGGAGCCGGCGATCAGGCCGGTGCGCGGATTGGACACCTGCTCTTCCGTCAGGCCGGAGTCAGTGATGGCGTCTTTCATGGCCAGGTAGGCGTAAGCCGCTGCATGGCCGACGAAGCGATAGATCTTGCGATCGATCAGCTCTTCAAGGTTGAGGTCGATGGAGCCGGAAACCTGGCTACGCAGACCCATTTCAGCATATTCCGGGTTGAACCGGATGCCAGGGCGGCTTGCACGCAGGTTAGCGGAGACGGTCTCTTTGTCATTGCCCAGGCACGAAACGATGCCCAGACCAGTGATAACGACGCGGCGCATGCGAATAACCCTTAGAAGTTGTCAGTGGAGGTGAACACGCCGACGCGCAGGCCTTCGGCGGTGTAGATTTCGCGTCCGTCGACACTGACCGAACCATCGGCGATGGCCATGTTCAGCTTGCCCTTGAGGACGCGTTTGATATGAATGTTGTAAGTGACTTTCTTCGCGGTCGGCAGCACCTGACCGAAGAATTTCACTTCGCCCGAACCCAGCGCACGGCCGCGGCCCGGCAGGCCTTGCCAGCCCAGGAAGAAACCGACCAGTTGCCACATGGCATCCAGACCCAGGCAGCCCGGCATCACCGGATCGCCTTCGAAATGGCAGGCGAAGAACCACAGGTCAGGGTTGATATCCAGCTCGGCGACCAATTCACCTTTGCCGTACTTGCCGCCTTCTTCGCTGATATGGGTGATGCGATCCACCATCAGCATGTTCGGGGCGGGCAGTTGCGCGTTACCTGGGCCGAACAGCTCACCGCGACTGCAGCGCAGCAGGTCTTCCCGAGTAAAGGCGTTTTGTTTGGTCATGCGAGCTCCTCAATAATCCCATGCGGCAGGTGGGGCAGATCTTCCCGACCGTTCAAGGCATTCATGCCTCGAACCGGCAGCCTACTCATAGACTATTGCGTTGTGGTGAAAGTCACAGCACCAAGGACATGAATGTACACTTGTGCACTGAAATTTTTAATCAAGCCCCTTTTGGGGCTCGTTCGGGTGCCTAAGACTGCCGCACTTTCGCTTTTCACGCCAGTCGCAGATGGTCGAAAGGCCCACACTACGACACCCAGCGCTGCAAAATCTGCTGCAGGTCATTGCGTTTGAACGGCTTGGCCAGGTAATCGTTCATCCCCGCTGCCAGACAGGTTTCGCGATCGCCCTGCAAGGCGTTGGCGGTCAGCGCGATGATCGGCACATCGCGGCGTCCGGGGAGGTCGCGGATCTGCCGCGTGGCCTCGTAGCCGTCGATGATTGGCAGGCGGCAGTCCATCAGAATCACTTCGAATTCGCCGTCCTCGGCACTGCGTACCGCCTGCGCGCCATCGGTCGCCACGCTGACCGCGAAGCCGAGACTGCGCAACATCGCCTCGATCACGGTCTGGTTGACCGGGTTGTCTTCGACCAGCAGCACATGGCGTCCTTCGCCCTGACCGATGCCGTTCAACGCACGCGGCGTAGCCAGCGCTGGCATTGCCTGCTTATATAGCGCCAACGGAATTTCCAGAGTGAACACCGAACCGCGTCCTTCCTCACTCTGCGCGCGCAGGGTGCCGCCCATGCGTTCGGCCAAAGTCCGCGCGATCGGCAGACCGAGACCGGTGCCACCATAACGGCGGGAGATCGAGCTGTCGGCTTGCTGGAAGGCATTGAACATCAGCTCCAGACTCTGAGAAGAAATGCCGATGCCGCTGTCGCGCACCGAGCAGGTGAACCACAGTAGTTCGTGATCCAGCGACTGCCATTGCGCCTCGATGCTGACCCGGCCCTGCTCGGTGAACTTCAAGGCGTTGCCGACCAGATTGACCAGAATCTGCCGGATCCGTGTCGGATCGCCCTGCACCTGCAAGCCGCGCATATCGTCGGGAATGCGCAGATTCAGCGCCAGGCCTCGCTGCACCGCGCTGTGCTGGAACGACTGGGCGCAGGCGCCGATCAGCTCGGCGAGGTTAAACGGGATGTGCTCCAGCTCCAGCTCCGAACGTTCGATCCGCGAGAAGTCGAGAATGTCATTGATGACCTTGAGCAAATGCTCGGTGGACTCCGAAGCGAGCGCGGCGTATTCGACCTGCTCCTCGGTCATCTCGGTGGTTTCGAGCAATTGCAACATGCCCAGCACACCGTTCATGGGCGTGCGCAGCTCATGGCTCATCATCGCCAGGAAATCCGATTTGGCGTTGTTGGCCTTTTCTGCTTCCTCGCGGGTCTGGATCAGTTGCGCCATCGCCTGCTGCTGTTCGCGGCTGGCCTGTTCCAGCGCCTGGGCGAGGTTATTGATGTGTTGCGACAGCGCACCCAGTTCAGTGTCATCGACAATCGGCAGCGGGGTTTTGTAATCGCCTTCCTGAATCGCCTTGACCGCATCGCCGATGTCGCGGATCGGCTGCGACAGACTGCCGGCCAGACGACGGGCGACGACAAAAGTGAAGAGCAGGGCGAACAGCGCGAGAATTCCGGCCTTGAACAGGATCTCCTGCTGGCGCTGACTGAACGCATCGTTGGACAGGCCGACGATCACTCGCCCCAGATAATCCTCGCCGGCAGCGCTGTTGCTGACCTTGCCGTCCTGGAAAAAATCATTGTGCAGGGCGATCCGCTGCAAGCGCACCGGCGCTTGGAACACTTCAACCTGATGCGGGCGGCTGTGGCTATCAGCCGGTTGTTCGACATACACCAGAATCCGGTTGGCGCTGTCCTGCACTTCGAGAAAACGCACGTTGGGCGTGGCCAGTGTCGCCTTGAGCAGGCTTTCCAGCACTTCGTTGTTGCCGGAGATCACCCCGTATTCCGTGGCCGGGGCGAGTTGGTTGGCGATCAGTTGGCCGGTGTGGTTCAGCTCCTGGCGCAAATCCTGGATGCGCACGAAGGTAAAGAAGCTGATCAACAGCAACGTCAGCAACAGCGCCGGCCCGAGGCTGATCAGCTGCGTGCGGGTGTTGATGTCCCAACGGCGACGGAAATTCATGGGCGGCGCTCTCCTTCGGCCAAGGCACTGGCGACAGATGCTTCATTCAGCGGTTCGATGCCTAAGGAACGAGCCACCTGCGCATTACTTGAGACTTTGAAACGAGCGGGGTAAAGCGTTCGCGGCCATGCGCTGGTGGGCTGATCGAGCAAATGGTCGAGGACCGCCAGCCAGTCGCTCTGGTCGCTGTAGGTACTGGCGAGGCTGCCAGCGCGAACGAATGCAATGTTGGGGCCGATCAGCGCAACCTGCCGCGAGTAGCTGCTGAGCAGGAGGTTTTTCGCCGTTTGCGAGTTGTACAGATCGGGGTCATCCAGGCCGAGCAAGACGTCGCTGCTTTTCAGCACCGCTTGCAGCGGACGGCTGTCGTGGATGTTGTCCCAGCGCTGGCTGACAATCTCCAGGTTCAACGGCCGTGCAGCCGCGCGCAATTCGTCAATGAGGAATTCGCCGTGCTCATCAAACAGCACGCCGACCCGCCGCGCCTGCGGCAAGATCCGCCGGATCAGTTGCAGTTGCCGGCTCAGCGGCGGGTCGCTCCAGAGCAGGCTCAGGCGCGCCGGTTGGGCATCGGCGAAACGCTGGCGCGCCTGCAAGCGGCTGATGCGCAACACCAGCGTCGACGGGCCTTGTGAGTCTTGCAGACGCCAGTCGAGGCTGGGCAGATCGAGCAGGATCAAGCGCAGACTGGCTGGCAGTTTGCCCGGAGCCGGCAAACTGGCCAGCGGCTGAAACCGCACATTGTCGGTCGGGCGCAGTTCACTCAGCGCTTGCACGAAGGCCTGCACGCCGGGGCTTTCCTCGGCGCCGGTCAACAGAATATCCGCCGCCTGCACCGCGACGCCGTGCAGCCACGCGGTCATGAACAGGCAGAGCCCGGCCAGCCAGTGGCCCAGGGTGGGCGTCTTCCGTGACGGGCCGGTGCGCATCCTAGAACTCCAGCTCGGCACTGAAATACATCACCCGGCGTTCATCGTAATTATTGTCGACGAAGGTGTTCGGCTGATGGTCGAGGCGCTGTTGCAGCACGCCGGCCAATTGCAGCTGAGCTTTGCCAATGGCGATGCGTTTGGCGATGCGCGTGTCGACGCGTTCGAAGCGATAGCCGTTGAGCGCGTTGTCGCCGTAATAGAAGAGGGCGCTGTTCCAGCCATGCCCCCAGTTGTGCAACCAACCGGCGGAACCGCTGTTGCGCGAGGTGAACTGTTGGTCCAGCGGATTGCTCGCCTCGGCGTCGACGAAGGCGTAGGTCAAACGCAAGCGGTCGGCGCTGCTAAGGCGCCAGTCGAGTTGCGTTTCGGTGCCGCGAAAGCGCGAGCTGTTGGCGTTGCTGGCGATGTACTGGTTGTTGCGCAGCGGTTCGCTGATCATCCCGGTGATTTCGTCGTAGAACAGCTTCACGTCCACGGCCAGCCCGAGCTCGGCGAAGTAACCGTTGTAGCCCAACTCGCGAGAACGCATGTGTTCCTGATCGAGATCGCCGGGGCCACGGGTCTTGACGAAATAGCGCGCCGACGACTGGCCGTAGGCCGAGGGTCGCAGGTTGTTGACCTGATAGCTCCAGTTGACGTTGTTCTCGAACATGTCCGGCGAGCGGATCGCCTCTGAGTACACCGCGCGCAGGCCGTGACGCGGGTTGATCAGGTAGTTGACCGCGAAGCGCGGGGTCAGCGAACTGCCGATCAGTTGCGTGTCCTCGAACATCGCCCCGCCCTGCACCAGCCAGTGCTCGGTGGCGCGCCATTCCAGTTGGCCGAAGGCGCGCCAGGTGGTGTCGTCAAGGGTGCCGTTGAAATAGGTCTCGGAATCGGCGCGGTCGTAGCGGTAATTCAGGCCGCTGACCAGGCGCAGGCTGTCGGACAGGCTGAGGGTGTCCTGCAGCTCGAGGTCGTAGCGCGATTCGCGGGCGCTCTGGTCGATATCGCCGCATAAGGTCTGACTGGCGCCGTTGCGCCATTGCTCGAGCACCTGATTGGCCAGCGCCATTTCCTGCGGCGTGCCGGGTGCCGCGCCGGGGCCGGTGAACTGGTTGATGTTGCGCGCCAGCCGTTCGGTGTAATTCGGGTTGAGCTGCCACAACTGCGCCAGCTCGGGGCTGAACGACACCTCGGCATCGCAGGCGCGCCAGACTTGCTGGCGATCCCAGTGCTGCGCCGAACCTTGCACATAAAGGCTGTGTTCGGGGTTGATATCGAGGTTCCAGCGCACCGAACCGGCGTAATCCTTGGCCACCACGTCGGAATTGTTCCCGGCGTCGGTAATCCCCGAGAACACCGGGCGGTAGGTATAAGGCCGCTGATTGCTACCGTCCTTGGCGTTGAGCTGCCAGTCGAGGCTTTGATCTTCATTGAGATCATGGCTGACCGCCAGACTCAGACGATTCAAGCGCCGACTGTCGCGATAATCGGCGCCGTTACGGTCGCTGTCGAAACCGTCGTCTTCCTGGCCGGACAGCGACAGGCGCAGATCGCCGCCATCCCAACCGGTGCCCTGACTGGCATAAAAGTCGTTGATGCCACGCTGGCCGCGAGTGATCTTCAAACGCGTGCCATGGCTGTCGGCCGGGTGGCGGGTGATGATGTTGATCACCGCCATCAGCGCGTTGGCACCGTAGCTGACCGTGTTCGGGCCGCGAAACACCTCGATCCGCTCGATGTCTTCCATCGCTACCGGGATATCGCTCCAGTCCACCGTCGCCAGGCCGGCGCGGTACACCGAGCGGCCATCGATCAACACCTGCATGCGCCGTGCTTCGCTGGCGTTGGTGCCGTGGTAATTCACCGCCGGCTGATTGCCGTTGATGCTGCCGACCATCATCCCGGGTACCAGTCGCAGCAATTCGCTGATGTCGCGGGCACCGCTGGCGCTGATCAGTTCGCTATCGAGAACGGTCATGCTTCCGG
Organism: Pseudomonas triticicola; assembly: GCF_019145375.1. Lineage (NCBI taxonomy): Bacteria > Pseudomonadati > Pseudomonadota > Gammaproteobacteria > Pseudomonadales > Pseudomonadaceae > Pseudomonas > Pseudomonas triticicola. Next base: position 286,575 of record NZ_JAHSTX010000001.1, read on the forward strand.
GCACTTCCGCCGGCGTCTGCTTCAGTCGCGTGGCCGTCAGCACCTGCGGCAGCGTCTGGCTGTCGACGAACAGGTCGTCCGCCAGCACTAGCGGGCTGAACAGCAGCGCCAGGAGCAGCGGCGAGCGCGGGGGAGGAGGGCCAGAAAACACGACACAGCCTGCAGAGAGAAGAATTGGCGCGCATGTTAACCGAGGGCGGCGACTTTTCCAGTGACGTTGCAGGCATTTTCCTAGGTTTTATTGGTCTTCTTCCTACAAATGTCGGTAATTGTTGCTGGGGCTGGCCGCCACCGGGTCGCCCCGTATAATGCCCGGCATCGCCACTGGTATGGATTAACGGATTGCATATGACTGAACAGCGCCCGATTGCGGTCCTGGGAGGCGGAAGTTTTGGTACCGCCGTGGCCAATCTGCTGGCCGAGAACGGCCATCAAGTCCTTCAGTGGATGCGTGACCCCGAGCAGGCCGAGGCCATCCGGGTCAATCGCGAAAACCCGCGTTATCTCAAAGGCATCAAGATTCTCCCGGGCGTGACTGCTGTCACCGACCTGCAAACCACTCTCGATGCCTGCGATCTGTGCTTTGTCGCGCTGCCATCCAGCGCCTTGCGCACGGTACTCGCCGCCCACGCCGAGCGTTTGAGCGGCAAGATGCTGGTCAGCCTGACCAAAGGCATCGAAGCGCAGACCTTCAAGCTGATGAGCCAGATTCTCGAAGAGATCGCCCCGCAGGCGCGCATCGGCGTGTTGTCCGGGCCGAACCTGGCGCGGGAAATTGCCGAGCACGCACTGACCGCCACGGTGGTCGCCAGTGAAGACGAAGAACTGTGCAAAGCGGTGCAAGCCGCCCTGCACGGGCGCACCTTCCGCGTTTACGCCAGCGCCGACCGTTTCGGTGTCGAGCTGGGCGGTGCGTTGAAAAACGTTTACGCGATCATCGCCGGCATGGCGGTGGCGCTGGAAATGGGTGAGAACACCAAGAGCATGCTGATCACCCGCGCCTTGGCCGAGATGACCCGCTTTGCGGTGAATCAAGGCGCCAACCCGATGACCTTCCTCGGTCTGGCCGGGGTTGGCGATCTGATCGTCACCTGTTCGTCACCCAAGAGCCGCAACTATCAGGTCGGCTTCGCCCTCGGTCAGGGTTTGAGCCTCGACGAAGCGGTGTCGCGTCTTGGCGAGGTCGCCGAAGGGGTCAACACCCTCAAGGTGCTCAAGGCCAAGTCCCAGGAAGTCGGCGTGTACATGCCGCTGGTCGCCGGGCTGCACGCGATCCTGTTCGAAGGACGCACGCTGGAGCAGGTCATCGGTCTACTGATGCGTGCCGAGCCGAAAACCGACGTCGACTTTATTTCCACCAGCGGTTTCAACTGATTCAGCTGTTACACGGACAGGAAGCAAGCCATGAACGATCCGAAAAGCGAAACCCAGTACGAATCCATCCTCCTGCGGGTGTTGTGGATGATCGTTTATCTGCTGGTCTGGCAGGTCGCGCAGTTCATCCTCGGTGCTGTGGTCTTGGTGCAACTGATTTACCGCCTGATCTACGGCGCACCGAGCGCCAGCCTGATGAATTTTGGCGACAGTCTCAGCCAGTTCCTCGCGCAGATCGGCCGCTTCGGCACGTTCCACAGTGACCAGAAGCCCTGGCCGTTCGCCGACTGGCCAGCGCCGCGCACCCCGGAAGGGGAAGCGCCGCACACCGTCGCCCCGGCCGCGCATCCGGTGCGCGATGAGGAGCCCAAGCTATGAAAATCTGGGTATTGCGTCATGGTGAGGCGGTGCCTCACGGCTCGAAAATCGATTCCGAGCGCGAGCTGACCGAGCATGGTCGTAACGAAGTCCTGCGCAGCGCGGCGCATTTGGTGGGCCAGCCGCTGACGGCAATTTACGCCAGCCCTTATGTGCGGGCGCAGCAGACCGCGCAGATCGTGCGCGAGGCGCTGGGGTTCGAGCCGGAGATTCGCACGGTCGAGTGGCTGACGCCGGAGAGCGATCCGGACAAGGTCGCCGAGCAATTGGTGTCCGTCAGTAATGTTTTGCTGGTCAGCCACAACCCATTGGTGGGCAATCTGCTCAGCTATCTGCAGCATGGCGCCGGGCATCCGTCGGAGAAGGTCAGTACAGCGGGGCTGGCGGAGCTTGAGCACAGCGAACTGCTGATTGGCTCGATGAAGCTCAATAGCCTCAAGCACCCTTAACGCCATATCCCTGTGGGAGCGAGCCTGCTCGCGAAGGCGGCGTGTCATTCACCCTTTTTGGGGCTGACATACTGCATTCGCGAGCAGGCTCGCTCCCACATTGATTTCTGCCAACCCATGAAATTATTTGTTTGAAAATTCCAACCAAGCACTTGCTTGGTTGACTACGCTTGCTCCAGACAAAAAAAAACAGGAGCGAGTCGCATGTCTGCCGCCTTCCGTTTGCCGCTGGACGTGTTCTACGAACGGGAAGCCCGGCACCCGCGCCAGCGCTTTCTGGTGCAGCCCATCGGCGGTGGTCAGGTGGAGACGCTGACGTGGGCCGATGTCGGCCATCAGGCCCGTTGTACGGCGCACTGGTTGCGCGCGCGGGAGCTGCCGCCCGGCAGCCATATCGCCCTGATCTCGAAGAACTGCGCGCACTGGATCATCGCCGACCTGGCAATCTGGATGGCCGGGCATGTGTCGGTGCCGCTGTACCCCAATCTCACCGCCGAGTCCGTGGCACAAGTGCTGACTCATTCGGAAAGTGCGCTGGCGTTCATCGGCAAACTGGATGACTGGGCAGGCATGTCGCAAGGCGTGCCGGCGGGCCTGCCGACCATCAGCCTGCCACTGCATCCGCCGGGCGAGTTCGATTACAGCTGGGCGGATCTGCAGAGCTGTTCGCCAATCCAGGACGATCCACGCCCCGCCGCCGAACAACTGGCGACGATCATCTACACCTCCGGCACCACCGGCCTGCCCAAAGGCGTGATGCACAGTTTCGCCAATCTTGGTTTCGCCACCAGTCGCGGCACGCAGCTGTTCGGGCTCAACGAGAACGATCGGCTGCTGTCGTATCTGCCGCTGTGCCACGTTGCCGAGCGCATGTTTGTCGAGTTGGCGTCGATCTACACCGGACAGACAGTGTTCTTCGCCGAAAGCCTCGACACGTTCATCACCGATCTGCAGCGCGCACGGCCGACGGCAATGTTTGGCGTGCCGCGTATCTGGACCAAATTCCAGATGGGCGTGTACAGCAAGATCCCGGCAAAGCGTCTGGATTTTCTCCTCGGGCTGCCCTTCATCGGTAAACGGGTCGGGCGCAAAGTGCTCGCCGGGCTTGGGCTGGACGCCTTGCGCGTGGCATTGTCCGGCGCCGCGCCGGTACCGCAGACCTTGCTCGCCTGGTATCAGAAACTCGGCCTCGATGTGCTGGAGGTCTATGGCATGACCGAGGGCTGCGGTTATTCGCATATCTGCTTGCCGGGGCAGTACAAGCAGGGCTGGATCGGCCAGCCATGCCCGGAAGTCGAGGTGCGCATCGATGAGTCCGGCGAAGTGCAGGTGCGCAGTCAGGCCAACATGTTCGGCTATTTCAAGGAACCGCAGAAAACCGCCGAGACGCTGACTGCCGACGGCTTTCTGCGCACCGGCGACAAGGGCGAGCAGGACAGCGAAGGGCGCCTGCGCCTGACCGGGCGACTCAAGGAAATCTTCAAGACCAGTAAAGGCAAATACGTCGCACCGGCGCCAATCGAAAACCGTCTGGCCGTGCATTCGCGCATCGAACAGGTGTGCGTGGTTGGCGATGGCCTGAGTGCGCCGCTGGGCTTGTGCGTGCTGTCGACGGTCAATCAGCAAGAGCCTCGTGCCAGCCTGCACGCGAGCCTGGAAAAGCTGCTGGAAGAGGTCAACGCCGCCCTCGACAAGCACGAACGCCTGCGCCGGCTGGTGGTGGTCAAGGACAACTGGGCGGTGGATAACGGCTTCCTCACGCCGACCCTGAAAATCAAACGCAACGTCATCGAGGATCGCTATGGCGCGCGCTTCGAAGAATGGAGCGCGCGCAGCGAGGCAGTGCTGTGGCAGGATTGAGCGTCGATTACAACAACAAAGGAAGTCTGCGATGAGCTTGTGGCGTACTACTCCCGACATTGAACAGTTGAACGCAATTCAGAAGAACACCATTGGCGAAGTGCTGGATATTCGCTTCGAAGCCTTCGACGAACAGTCGCTGACCGCGAGCATGGTCATCGACCATCGCACCCACCAGCCTTACGGTCTGCTGCATGGCGGCGCATCGGTGGTACTGGCGGAAACCGTGGGTTCGATGGCCAGTTATCTGTGTATTGATGCCAGCAAATTCTATTGCGTCGGCCTGGAGATCAACGCCAACCACTTGCGCGGCTTGCGAAGTGGGCGAGTGACGGCGGTGGCCACGCCGATTCACATCGGTCGCACCACGCATGTCTGGGACATCCGTTTGACCAGCGACGAAGGCAAGGCCAGTTGCGTGTCGCGCCTGACCATGGCGGTGGTGCCGCTGGGGGAACAGCCGCCGCTGCGTTGATGGTAGCGGTCGGACGCTGGCATCACCTCACTTAAAAGTTGAGTTGTGCTCGGGAGTATCTTCGCTGGCCCGGACTGGTCTCGCTAACGACGTAGTATTGGTCGACATCGGTCGGTGGGCTCTCGCGAACGATGCCGGCGCCGACCTCGTTCTTTTCAAGGTCCCAGAAGGTGGTACCCAGCTCAGCGCTCAGGCCGGGCTTGGCGATCGTGACAAACGTCGAGCGTATGTCTCCGACTGCGCTCACCACTGCACGGCTAACCGCCGTTCGGGTATGTACGTCGAGTGTGTCGTAGCCAGGGATCTGGGACACGGCCAGATTGGCGATTTGCCCCAGAGATAAAAAGAAATGTCGGCTGCTGTAGTCGACGACGGCGTTCTCCTGATTGAAGGTCGGTTCGCGATTGTTCGACGGTCGGGTCGGGGTTCCCCGCAGCCCTCTCACGGCCGAGGCACCGGCAGCACTGGCGGCCGTGACTGCCGAGACGGCAAGAACTGACTGCAACACATTACCGGTTGCGTCGCTCCCAAACAGCATTGAGCCACCGAATCCGGTGGCGCCCGCTGCCAATCCTGCCCCAACCACGCTGGCCGCTCCCGTGAGCGGATCGACACGGCCCACCGCCGGGTTGCTCGGACCGGCATTGGCGAGATACTGCGCCGACACCTCACGAAACAGCGTACCGAAGGCGCTGCCAATCTGCCCCGCCGCTGCCGGATTGCCGCGTGGATCGAACATGCCGAGCAGGGATGGCGCGGCGCCCAAGGCTGCACCTATCACGACACCGCCGATTTTCGCAGCCAGGGGGCCCCAATCGGCCGGCGGACTGATATGCATGGAGCTCTGCGCCCAGTTGGCACCGGCATAGCCACTTATGCCACCCGTTACGGCGCCCGCCAACGCACCTCCAATGCCCACCGCAACGTTGGTCGGAGGCAGGACACCGACGAAAGCCGCTTGTGCGGCGGCGGCAAAAGCTGCGCTAACAAACTCGCGCGTGGCCGTCGCGCCCGCTGCCTTGGCGGTATCCCAGCCTGTCAGCCCCTGGCGGTCGACAAACCTGACGGGATTGCCGCGCACCATTAAATACAGGTTCATACCATCGCTGATACCCACCGGGTCCGGGCTGATCCAGCGCATCAACCAAGGCGCATAGAAGCGTTGGCCATAATAGTAAAGGCCCGTGGCATCCAGCTCCTGGCCTGCGTAGCGGCGGGTCTTGTAGCGGGCCTGTACCTGGTCGGGGCCTGCCCACCACGAGGTGCCGCCGTAGGGAAAATAGTTTTCCTCGCAAATGGTGTTGCCCTGATCGTCGAGGACCAGCATGTTCGAGCCAAGATGGTTGCTGAACTGGTAGCGATATTGATCGGCAACCTTGTCCTTGTCCCAGTGCAGGATTTCAACAGCACAGCGTCCTGCCTGTACGGAAATGACGTGCAAGGTTTCATCGGCCCGATGGCGTATTTCCAGCCCTGGCAGATAGCGCGTTTCATACGATTGCGCGAGTGCTGGCGATTGTATGAGGCGGATTTTGCGCTTGCGCTGGCCCGCGCCGTCGTAAACATAGCGTTCGCAGTCGTTTGCAGCCTCCTTGCGCATGACCTGATCGACCTGGAGCAATCTTCCGCCAGCACTCCACTGCAATAGCTGCCCGGGCTGGAGCATTTTCCGCTTGCCGTTGATATCGAAGGCGGCGGAAATGTCCGGTTCGTCGGGCAGCGCGCCGCTGATCGTTTGCTCCAGGCCGCGATTGCTGTATCGGGAAATCGCCGTGCGCTGCGTCCAGCTCTTGCTTGCGGCACTGTGAGCCAGGGTGATGAGGTTGCCTGCCGCATCATACGTGTAGGTCTGGCGATAGTTCTCGAGCTGTGCGGAATCTGGCGGGGAGCTGAAGACCGGCTCCTGGGGACCATTGACGGTGCTGCTTCGCTGCCAGCCCGTGGCACAGATCAATTGGTAGAGGCTGTCGTAGATAAACGAGGAAACAGGTTTGATGGTCTGGTTGCGAAAAAAACGCGTGGGCCGCGCCTTGTCCTCGACACTGAGGATGTTGCCGGCTGGATCGTAGCAATAGACCAGATGTTGCAGGGCAGGGCGCCCGTCCTTTTCGGCAATGATCTGCAGAAGCCAGCCGCTCTGTGGATCGTAGAGATTCTGGCTGATCACGCCGTTAGCGGCGGCCTGACGCAAAACCTGATCGCTCGCGTTGTACTGGATGTCATGCAGTAACAGTCTGGGCTGTGAATCCTGCGCGACTTTCAGACTGATCTGGTTCAGTTGCCCGCCTACGTCGAAATGGAGCTGCTTCTGATTGCCCATGGCGTCTTGCTGGCTGATCGTTTCATTTAGGGCGTTATAGCCGATATGGGTAGCTGCACCGCTCCCGGGTTCGTGGAGCAGGTCTCTCTCTGCCAGGGATTGCGGCCAGTCTGGCTCGTCGGGTTCGCCGAGAAAATGCCGTACACAGCTGAGCTGTGCACTCTTGATGGAATATTCAGGAAGAAATTCGCTGCCAGCACTGTCGTCATGGCGAACGATTCGGCCGCATTGGTTGTGCACTGCGCACGACGGCGAGCTGTCGCCATAACTGAAAAAACCACTGGTTCTGGCACTCTTCCCCCGCACTTGTTCAATGATACTGACCGGGCGCAGCAGCAAATCATAGTCGGTCAACGTCTGCGTCATCAGTCCGTCCCAGTCGATGAGCCGCTGTCCTGCTGCGCCCGGCAATGTCAGCCGCAGTGCGCCATCAACGCTGTCGCTGGAAAGGGACATGCCTGTGAGGCTGCAAATCACGGTGAGGTTGGGGCGGGCCTCGGGTTCGCGCTGTTGCAGCGCATAGAGGCGTGGATCGCAGGCCTCAGTCAATTGACCTGCAGCGTTGTAGCGTTGGCGATAGATACGCGGATCGATCGGCCCGCCGGGCGTTTCACGACAATAGGACACCGTGGCAATGCCCAGTCCTCGTGAATCCATCACGGAAAGTGTTGGCGTATGAGTGTGCATGACGCAGCATCCCGGGTTCGTGACCTGATTGGTTTATCAGGCAAGGGAGGTCAGCGGTCAACTGTCAGAAATTACAGGTCGGGGAAGATTGCGACGACTGGTCGAACGGCTGTATGGATAAAACAACATCGCCACTATTCGTGGCCGTTACGGTCATTGCTGTTGACGCGGGTCTTGCGGACAATCGTCGTTATGTTTTGCCCACTGGATTTTGCCCGCATGTCGCAACCGATCTTTTTCGCCCACGCCAACGGCTTCCCTTCGGGGACCTATGGCAAGTTGTTCGCGGCGCTGGCGCCGGAGTATCGGGTCGCGCATCTGGAGCAGCACGCCCATGACCCGCGTTTTCCGGCAGACGACAATTGGTACAACCTGGTCGATGAACTGATTCATCACCTCGAGCAGCAGGAACAGCCGGTGTGGGGCGTTGGCCATTCCTTTGGCGGTCTGCTGCACTTGCACGCGGCGTTGCGCTGTCCCGAGCTGTATCGCGGCGTGGTGATGCTCGACTCACCGGTGCTGACCCGCACCGATCAGTGGGTGATTCGCGCGGCCAAGCGCTTTGGTTTCATCGACCGGCTGACCCCGGCCGGGCGCACCCTCGGGCGCCGTGAAGAATTCGCCGATCTCGACAGCGCTCGCAGTTACTTTTCCGGCAAATCCCTGTTTCGTGGTTTCGACCCGGAATGCTTCGATGCCTACCTGCAACACGGTTTGCATCAGGTCGACGACAAGCTGCGTCTGCGTTTCGACCCGGCCACGGAAATCAGCATTTATCGCGGCGTGCCGCATACCAGTCCGGGGCGCACCCGGCAGTTGCAGGTGCCGCTGGCCATGGTGCGCGGGCACATGAGTCGCGTGGTTATGCGCCATCACACACGTTTCGTCTCGCGCCTGCCCCAGGGCGAGGCGCTGAGCATGCCCGGCGGGCACATGTTTCCGCTGGAGCGCCCGCAAGATACGGCGCGGCTGCTCAAGAATCTGTTCATGCGCTGGGAACAGCGACAGGACAAGAATTGCGCATGAGCCCGACCTGCGAAGAAGTGCGCCTGAACCTGCCGCACATCGAATTGGCCGCGCATCTGTTCGGCCCCGAGGACGGCTTGCCGGTGATCGCGTTGCACGGCTGGCTCGACAACGCCAACAGCTTTGCCCGGCTGGCGCCGAAGCTGCACGGTTTGCGTATCGTCGCGCTGGACATGGCCGGCCACGGTCATTCCGCTCATCGGCCAAGCGGCGCCGGTTATGCCCTGTGGGACTACGCCCATGATGTGCTGCAAGTCGCCGAGCAGCTGGGCTGGAAGCGTTTCGGCCTGCTCGGGCATTCGATGGGCGCGATTGTCTCGATGGTGCTGGCCGGTTCGCTGCCCGAGCGCATCAGTCATCTGGCGCTCATTGATGGCGTGATTCCTCCGACAGACAAAGGTGAAAACGCCGCCGAGCGCATGGGCATGGCCTTGCAGGCGCAACTCGATCTGCGGGAAAAGCGCAAACCGGTCTATACCACCCTCGAGCGTGCCATCGAGGCGCGGATGAAAGGCCTGGTGGCAGTCAGTCGCGAAGCCGCTGAATTATTGGCCCAGCGCGGTTTGATGCCGGTGCCCGGCGGTTACACCTGGCGCACCGACAATCGCCTGACCCTGCCATCGCCGCTGCGCCTGACGGAAGAACAGGCGATGGCGTTTGCCTCGCGCGTCAGTTGCCCGGCGCATCTGGTAGTCGCGGCGGATGGCATGCTGGCCAGGCATCCTGAGTTGCTCCAGCGTCTACCCTTCGGTCACGAACAGTTGCCGGGCGGGCATCATCTGCACCTGAATGACGAGGCTGGCGCAGGTCTTGTAGCAGACTGTTTCAATCGCTTCTTCGCCATGCCTTGACTTGCTACCGGCAACTGCCGAGGCTGGGCGGGTTGAAACAGGAGACAAACTTGATGGATTTCTATACCGCTGCGACCCCGACCCGCCCAGCCATGACCGTCCGGTGAGCCTGACTATGCGGCCACTCAGTCTTTTCGCGCTGTGCTGCTTCAGCTCCTTGTCCTTTGCTGCCGATGTGCCGGGCAGCCAGGATCTGCAAATCGTGCCGCGTCTGGCCGATGCTCAGATTGTCGACTATCGCCCGGCGGCCGAGCTGGAGCGCATCTACCCGCTGGGTTCGATTCGCAAGATCAGTGGCCAGTTGCGTTATGACGGCCAGGTCACCGCTCGCGGCCAGACCACCTCGGTGACCTACGAGCTGCCGCCGGAACATTCCGCCACCGAAGCCTTCACCGCCGCCCGCGAAGCCCTGCAACAGCAGGATGCCGAGTTGCTGTTCTGGTGCCAGGCCCGCGATTGCGGCGAAAGCAGCCTGTGGGCCAACGAAGTGTTCGGCAACGCCAAGCTGTATGGCTCCGACGAGCAACAGGCCTATCTGTTGCTCAGGCTGGCGGCGCCAAAGGACAACACGCTCGTGGCGCTTTACAGCATCACTCGCGGCAATCGCAAAGCCTATCTGCATGTCGAACAGTTCGAGGCGACTGCGCCGTTGGGCGAACTGCTGCCGACCTCGGCGACCCTGCTGCGCCAGTTGAAAAGCACCGGCGAGCTGGATTTGCCGAAACTGGTCGATGAGCCGGATGCTACCTGGCTGCGCCTGATTTCCCGGGGGCTGAATCTCGACACGACCTTGCGGGTCACGGTTTCCGGGCCCAAGGCCGAAGCCTGGCGCCAGGCGCTGATCAATCAGGGCGTACGGGCGGCGCGTCTGGAGACCGGCAATCTCGAAGGCTCTGGCCTGCGCATCGACCTGTTGCGATAAGCTGTGCCGGGCGAGCACGCACGCAGTGTTCGCCTACTCTTTCGCTGACTGACTTTGCCGGGACTTTCCATGCTCAATAACGATCGCCTGCTGGTGCAGATTCTGCTGCTGGTGTTGTTTGGTGCCAGCCTGTGGGTGATGGCGCCGTTCTGGTCGGCGCTGTTCTGGGGCGCGGTGCTGGCGTTCGCCAGTTGGCCGCTGATGCGTTTGCTGACCCGTGTGCTCAATGGCCGCGAATCGCTGGCTGCGTTGATCCTGACACTGGGCTGGATGTTGCTGGTGGCGGCGCCGCTGGTGTGGCTGGGCTTCAACCTTGCCGATCATGTGCGCGATGCCACGGCATTCATCAAGGATGTGCAGGTCGACGGTTTGCCGGAAGCGCCCACCTGGCTTGGTAGCGTGCCTTTGGTTGGTGAGCGACTGGTGGCGATGTGGGACAGCATCGATCAACAGGGCGCGGCGTTGATGGTCTCGATCAAGCCTTATCTGGGCCAGGTCGGCAACTGGCTGCTGGCGCGCAGTGCGCAGATCGGCGGCGGGATTCTCGAGCTGACGCTGAGCCTGGTGTTCGTGTTCTTTTTCTACCGTGACGGGCCGCGACTGGCGGCGTTTGTGCACAGTCTGTTGCAGCGCTTGATTGGCGATCGTGCCGGTTATTACATCGAATTGGTGGCGGGCACGGTGCAGCGCGTGGTCAACGGCGTGATTGGTACGGCGGCGGCGCAGGCGGTGCTGGCGTTGATCGGCTTTTTCATTGCTGGGGTTCCTGGGGCGCTGGTGCTGGGGATCGTCACGTTTATGTTGAGTCTGATTCCGATGGGGCCACCGCTGGTGTGGGTGCCGGCCACGGCTTGGCTGGTGTGGAAGGGTGAGTACGGGATGGCGATCTTTCTCGGGATCTGGGGGACGTTCATCATCAGTGGCGTGGACAATGTGCTCAAGCCGTATCTGATCAGCCGTGGCGGCAATCTGCCGTTGGTGATTGTGTTGCTCGGGGTGTTTGGCGGGTTGATTGCCTTTGGCTTTATCGGGTTGTTTATTGGGCCTACGTTGTTGGCGGTGGCTTATAGTCTGTTGACGGATTGGAGTAAGAGTCAGGCTCGGGTCTAGGCGGGGCTCGACGGGGCTTGGCGGCCTTTGGGCCGACCATGCTTGGGTTTGTTTGGTGTGAATATCCGAATGTTTCGCTGCGGCGGCTGGCGGTTTCGCCTGACGGCGACTTACTTTTTTACAAGCGCCAAAAAAAGTAAGCAAAAAACGCTAGCTCCTGCGTTCGGCCCTCGCAGGCTCGGGGTCCTTCGCTGCGGGATCGATCCGGGCGCAGCGGCTACGGTTTGCTTCGCTGCACCTCCTTCCGCTGTGTCTGGCTGCGCCAGACGGTCGCTGCGCTCCCACGCCCGGATCAATCCCTCCACTCAGCCTTCCGACGTCGCCGGTGGATCAAGATCAAAAGCACTCGAGCTTGCGCTCATTGTTGAGTGGGGCGGCTTCGCCGCGGGCAGCTGCGCTGCTTTGCTTTTGCTTTTGCTTTTGTGGGAGCGAGCCTGCTCGCGAAGGCGGCCTGGCAGCCAACCCATCTCTCTCTGAAACCACTCGATCCCTGTGGGAGCTGGCTTGCCAGCGATAGCGCCCTCACATCCAGCCAATATCTACCGAATACACTCAGTTTCATTGTGGGAGCGAGCCTGCTCGCGAAGGCGGCCTGGCAGCCAACCCATCTCTCTCTGAAACCACTCGATCCCTGTGGGAGCTGGCTTGCCAGCGATAGCGCCCTCACATCCAGCCAATATCTACCCAATACACTCAGTTTCATTGTGGGAGCGAGCCTGCTCGCGAAGAGGCCGATACATTCAACCCAGGCATTGAATCATCAGACGCTTTCGCGAGCAGGCTCGCTCCCACTTCAAGTCGGCTGAGCCTCAGCCCCGTGGCAAGCGGACAACGGCGGTCAGCCCACCACCCGATGTTTCTTCCAGATCCAACCGCCCACCCAGCCGCTGCGCGGCTTCGCGGGCGATGGTCATGCCCAGTCCTACGCCGCCGGAGTTGCGGTTACGCGAGCCTTCCAGTCGGTAGAACGGTTCAAACACGGCTTCACGCTGGGCCTCAGCAATCCCCGGCCCGTGATCAATCACCCGAATCAGCAGTTCTTCGCGCTGTTCCAGCAGTTCAATCCTTGCCTGTCCGGCGTAGCGCAGGGCGTTGTCCAGCAAGTTGTTGATGCACGAGCGCAGCGCCATCGGCTGTACTGACAAGGGCGAGCAATGGCCGCTGACCTGTACATCGGCGCCCTGGTCCTGGGCGTTCTCGCACAGCGATTCGACCAGCGCCTGCACGTCCAGCAACTGCAAGGCTTCGCTGGTGCGTTGTTCGTGCAGATAGGTGAGGGTGGCGTCGAGCATGCCGATCATGTCGTCCAGATCCTGGCGCATCTGGCTTTGCAGCTTGTCGTCGCTGATGTTTTCCAGGCGCAGTTTCAGCCGTGACAGTGGCGTGCGCAGGTCGTGGGAGACGGCGCCGAGCATGCGCGCGCGTTGCTGGACCTGTTCGCGGATGCGCCGTTGCATGAGGTTGAAGGTGTACGCCGCTTGCCGGGCTTCGCGCGGGCCGGATTCGTCGAGGGGGTCGCTGTCGAGGTCTTCGCTCAGGCGCTCGGCGGCGTCGCTCAGGCGCTGGATCGGCCGGCTGAGCAGCTTGGCGCCGTACCATGCGGCAATCATCAGGGTGATGAACTGAAAGGTCAGCGGCACCACCGGGCCGCCGAACCAGGGGCGTGTTTGCCTCGGTGGGTAAGCGGCGTCGTGCATTGGCGGTTGGCCGTCGATGTTCGTTGAGAACTCTGGCGGTGGTGGGGGCGGAGGAGGGCCGTAGAGCCTGAACCAGGCGAAGGCCAGCAGGTGCGCCAGGACAATCGCCACAAACAGCACCCCGAACAGGCGACCGAACAGGGTGTCGAAGCGCGCTTTCATCAACCGATGTCCCGCGCGTCGAACAGGTAACCCTCGCCGCGCACGGTCTTGATCAGTTGCGGGGCTTTCGGGTCGTCGCCGAGTTTCTGTCGCAGGCGCGAGACCAGCAGGTCGA